>DATNIJ010000372.1:0-9804 GCA_035604475.1 Alphaproteobacteria bacterium | reverse complement strand
GAGGAAGTCGGAGATCTGCTCGGCCACCTGGATCGCCACGTTCTCCTGCGCCTCCTCGGTGGCGGCACCGAGGTGCGGCGTCGCCACGAAGTTCTCCTGGCCGAAGAGGACCGAGCTCTTGGCCGGCTCGACCTCGAACACATCGAAGGCCGCTCCCGCGACATGCCCCGTATCGAGCGCCTCGCGCAGGGCCGGCTCGTCCACGAGACCCCCGCGCGCGCAGTTGACGATGCGCACCCCCCTCTTCATGAGCTTGAGGCTGTCGCGATTGATCAGGTTGCGCGTCTCGTTGGTGAGCGGGACGTGCAGCGTCACGAAGTCGGCGCGGCGGAAGAGCTCGTCGAGCTCGACCCGCTCGAGTTGGAGGGCCGAGGCCCGCTCGGGCAAAAGGAAAGGATCGTAGGCGATCACCTTCATGTGGAGGCCGCACGCGCGCTCGGCCACGATCGCGCCGATGTTGCCGCAGCCGATGATGCCGAGCGTCTTGCCGGTGAGCTCGACACCTAAGAAGCGGTTCTTCTCCCACCTGCCCGCCTGGGTCGAGCGGTCGGCCTGGGGAATCTGGCGGGCGAGCGCCATCATCAGCGCGATCGCGTGCTCGGCGGTGGTGACGGTGTTGCCGTAGGGCGTGTTCATCACCACGACGCCGCGCGCGGTCGCCGCCGCGAGGTCGATGTTGTCGACGCCGATGCCGGCGCGGCCCACCACCTTCAGCTGCGCGGCCGCCGCCAGCACCTTGGCCGTCACCTTGGTGGCGGAGCGCACGGCGAGGCCGTCGTAGCCGTCGATCGCCTCGATCAGCTCGGGCTCCTTGAGCCCCGTCCTGACCGCGGCCTCGATGCCGCGAGCCTCGAAGATCTCGACGGCGCGCGCGCTCAGCTTGTCGGCGATGAGGACCTTGGTCATGGCGACGTCACGCGAGGGCGGCGAAATCGCTGCGCACGCGCTCGAAAGCCCAGTCGAGCCAGGGGAAGAGGGCCTCGAGGTCCGCGCGCTCGACGGTGGCGCCGGCCCAGATGCGCAGGCCCGGCGGTGCCTCGCGATAGGCGTTGATGTCGTAGGCGACGGCCTCCTCCGCGAGAAGCTCCGTGAGCTTCCTGGCGAAAGCCGCGCGCGTCTCGAGCGCCAGCTCGGCGATCGCCGGATCGGCGAAGGCGAGACACACCGAGGTCGCGGAGCGAGTGCGCGCGTCCTCGGCGAGGAACTCGATCCAAGGCGTGCGCGCGACCCAAAGAGCGATCGCCGCGAGATTCGCCTCCGAGCGCCGGATGAGCGCCTTGAGCCCGCCGATGCGCTCCGCCCAGGCAAGCCCGTCGAGCGCATCCTCGACGCACAGCAAGGAGGGGGTGTTGATGGTCTCGCCCTTGAAGACGCCCTCCAAGAGCTTGCCGCCCTTGGCCAGGCGGAAGAGCTTCGGGAGCGGCCAAGGCGGGATGTACGTCTGCAGGCGCTCGACCGCGCGCGGCGAGAGCGCCAGCATGCCGTGCTGCGCCTCGCCCCCCAGCACCTTCTGCCAGGAGTAGGTGACGACGTCGAGCTTGTCCCACGGCAGCGCCATCGCGAAGGCGGCCGAGGTGGCATCGCAGATGGTGAGCCCGGCGCGCTTGGCATCGATCCAGTCGCCGTCCGGTACGCGCACGCCCGAGGTGGTGCCGTTCCAGGTGAAGACGACATCGCGGCCGAAGTCGACCGCGGCCAACTCGGGGAGCTTGCCGTAAGGGGCCTCGAGCACGCGCACGTCGCTGAGCTTGAGCTCCTTGGTCACGTCCTGGGCCCAGCCCTTGCCGAAACTCTCCCACGCCAGCACGTCGACCCCGCGCGCGCCCAAGAGCGACCACAGCGCCATCTCGACCGCACCTGTGTCGGAGGCCGGTACGATGGCCATGCGATAGTCGCGCGGCACGCCGAGCAGGCGGCGGCTACGCTCGATGACGAGGGCGAGCTTCGCCTTGCCGTCCTTCGAGCGGTGCGAGCGGCCGAGGCAGGCCTCGCTCAGCGCAGCCGGCGTCCAGTCCGGGCGCTTGGCGCAGGGTCCGGAGGAAAAATGGGCCACCTTCGGCCTGATCGTCGGCTGCGTTGGCGCTTCCATGGCTTCCCTTCGGCCGCTCCTTGTCCGCGGGAGCCGCGAGTGTAGGGGCGCCGCGAGTGTAGGGGCTATGTTGCAGTGCGTCAATGAAGGCGCGACGCGGGGAGTGTGCTGGCCGCGTGCCGCTCATCCCCCGCCGCGGCGGAAAGAGGCGTGGAAGCGTTCCATGAAGCGGTCGACCTCGGCCGCCGAATAGCCGTGGAACTCCAGATCCACGTCGACGACGGGCAGCCGCAGCCCCGCGAGCGCATGCTGTCGCCGATTGCTCAGGCGAATGCGCCAGCCGCGCCCGGCTTCCTCGTGCACGGCCGCCGAGCCGTCGATGCGCATGTTCGCCCCGCCCACGGCCGCGGGCAGCAGCCGGAAGAACTCGCTTTCCGTGCAGCCCATCTCGTAATGGAAGCGCATCCCCGCCGTGTCGGGACCGGCGTCGCCTTGGTCCGGCACTGGGGGTCAGCCTCCGGCGATCGGCGGCCAGATCGCCAGCACGTCGCCGTCGACGAAGCGCTTTGTCGCCCGCTCGGCAGGCGGCACGAAGAAGCCGTTCACGAGCACCAGATGGACGAGCTTCGGGGGCATGTTGAGGGGCTCGATGATCCCCGCAATCGTGGCGGCCTCGCCTACGTCCATCTCCATCGCGTGCTCCTTGCGGGCTTCGGGCGGCAGATACTTCGTCAGTGTCGCATAAAGCTTGAGCGTGATGCGGATCGTGCCGCTGCGGCGAGGGACGGCGGTCTCCACCGCAACCGCATCGGGAGTCACGGCTTCACCCAACCAAGTCCCGCCGAGCTCATGCCGCCGCCTGCGCGCGAGCGAGATACGCATCCGTCAACTCGAGCGGATCGGCGAGAAGCCTCGCCTTCCACGTCCGGCCGAGCCTGGTCCGCGATTGAATGAGGCCGCGTATGACGCCGACGTGCTCGGTCAGGCCGACGCTGTTCGCACCGATGAGGATGTCGTCCTTGAACTCGAGCCGAATGTACTTGGAACCGGCCTCATCGTTGAGCTCGATGTGCTCGCCTCCGTCGGCACCCTGCCATTGGCCGAACGACGACGACACGAGCCCGAATGTCGCAAGCACGTTGATCTGCAACGACCCCGGCGAGCGCGTTGCCAGTCCCGCCATGTTGAGCGCACCGACCCGAGCCTGGTCCGCGGCGTTGGGCTGGATCGCGTTCACGATGATCTTGCCGGTATCGAACTCGGCCGCCTCCGTGCAATCCCCGGCGGCGTAAATATCCGGCACGCTGGTCTGCATCCGGTCGTCGACGAGGATGCCGCCGGCGCTGCCGAGCTTGACGCCGCTGCCGTCCAGGCAGCCGACGCTTGGCTTTATGCCGGTCGCCGAGATGATGACGTCGACCTCGAGCGCGTTGCCCCCGCCGAGCTCTGCGCGCATCGCCCCCGAAGGCGCCTTCTCGATCGCGACCACGCGCGCGCCGGTCAGGATGCGCACGCCCCTCGCCTCGCACCAGCGCTTGATCAGCCTTCCCGCTCCCTCGGTCATCATGCGCGGCACCATGCGCTCGCCCATCTCGACGAGCGTGAGCTCCGCGGCGCGCGACGCGACCGCTTCCATGATGATGCAGCCGATGAAGCCGGCCCCCATCTGCAGGACGCGCGCGCCCGGCTTGACCGCGGCCATGATCATGCGGGCGTCCTTGAGCGTCCAGCAGGAGAGGATGTTCGGCAGCTCGATCCCCGGGATCGGCGGCCGCGCCGGCCGCGAGCCGGTGGCGAGCAGGAGCCGATCGTAATCGAGGGTGCGCCCGGTATCGAGCGCCACAGCCTTGGCTTTGGCATCGATGCGCCGTGCCGAAGCCTGGACGAGCTCGATCCGATGCAGCGAGAAATGATCCTTCGCCTTGCGCAGGTGCGTTCCCGCTTCCGGGATGTCGCCGATCAAGAGGTACGGGATCGCCATCCGGGAGTAGGGCGGCTCCGGCTCGTCGCCAATCAGGGTTATGCGGTCGGCTTGGCGGTGCTTGCGGATCGTCTCCGCGGCGATCACGCCGGCAGGACCGTTGCCGATGATCACGTGATGCATGGGCTTGGTCTCCGCTTCCCCAGTGAAAGAGGAAGGCGACCGGCAGGTGCTGTCGGTCGCCTCACGTCACGCCGGCTGACGCTTACAGCCCGAGCCGCTTGACGGTCTCCGGCTTCAAGCGGCCGTCCTTGGTCCAGCCGCGCACCTCGTAGTACTCCGGCAGCATCTTGCCCAGCTCGTTGACCTTGCCCTTCGCCGGGCCGGAGTTCGCCGGCTCGGCAAGCAACCGATGCGGCAGATTGTCGTCGGCCGCCGTGAAGCCGGCTCTTAGGTTGAACTGGCGCTCCAGGTTCCAGATGCGCTCGCCGACGCGGCTGAGGTTCTCCATCGACCAGTCGCCCTCGCAAGCAGCGGCGAGCTGCGGCGCCACGTCCTGCAGCGTCCACGCGAAGGACGTGAACAGGCAGATGCCGGCGGAGTCGAAAACAGCCGTCGCGTCTTGGAACGCCTTGACGAGGCCCGCCTTGCCGTCGGTCGTATGCGGGTCCGTCTTCACCGGAACACCCAGTACCTCGCTCGCGACGGTGTAGCCGCGCAGGTGGCAGGCGCCGCGATTGGCCGTCGCGTAGGCCAGTCCCATACCCTGGATGCCACGCGAGTCGTAGGCGGGGAACTCCTGGCCCTTGACCGTCATCGATAATTCGGGATGGCCGTACTTCTCGCACAGGCGCTTCGAGCCGAGCCCGATCTCCTTGCCGAAGCCTTCGCCCTTGGCCGTCATCTCCGCGAAGTAGGTGAGAGCCTTTGCCGAGCCGAACGGCGCCTCGATACCGAGCTGCTCTTCTGTCAGCACGCCCATCTGGTAGAGCTCCATCACGGCGCCCACGGTCGCGCCGAACGAGATCGGATCGAAGCCGTCCTCGTTGCAGATGAAGTTCGCGTAGGTCAGCGCCTCGAGGTCGTTGACGCCGTTGGCCGCACCCAACGCCCAGGCGGCCTCGTACTCGAGCCCGCCCGATGCGCCCCAATACTCGGGCTTGTTGACGACCGTGTAGTGCGTCTCGTCGATCTTCGAGATGCGGCCGCACGCGATCGTGCAGCCGAAGCACGCCTGGTTGGTGACGAGGTTCGGCTTCCCGTCGGTCTTGCGCGGCTCGTGCATCGCCTCCGCCGAGATGTCCTTGGCGCCCTCGAACTGGACGTCGCGATGGTTGCGGGTCGGCAGCGCGCCGATCTCGTTGATGACGTTCATCAGCACTTGCGTGCCGAACTTCGGCAGACCCTGGCCGGTCACCGCGTTGTCGGCGAGCACTTTCTTCCCCGCCGCCGTCGCGCGCATGAATTCCTTGAGGTCGCGGATGTTGCCGACGCCCTTGGTGCCGCGCACGGCTATGGCCTTGAGATTCTTGGACCCCATTACCGTGCCGACGCCCGACCGGCCGGCAGCGCGATGCAGGTCGTTGATCACCGCCGCGTACATGCATCCGGTTTCGCCGGCCCGGCCGATCGACGAGACCCGCATCAGCGGGTCCTGATGCTTCCGCTTGAGATGCTCCTCGGTGAACCAGATCGTCTTGCCCCAGATCTCGCCGGCGTCGACGAGCTCGGCCTTGTCGTTCTCGATCTTGAGATAGACGGGCCTCTGCGAGCGGCCCTCCAAGATGACCATGTCCCAGCCGGCCATCTTGAGCTCGGCACCCCAGTAGCCGCCCGAGTTGGAGCAGGCGATCGCTCCGGTCAAGGCACCCTTGGTGATGACGGAGTAGCGACCGCCCGTGGACGCCATCGTGCCCGTGAGCGGGCCGGTGGCGAAGATGAGCTTGTTGTCGGGCGAGAGCGGATCGACCTTCGCGTCGACCTCCTCGACGAAGTACTTGGTCGCAAGTCCGCGTTGGCCGAGGAAGGCCTTTGCCCATTCCATATTCAAAGGCTCCGACGCGCACGTGCCCTTGCTCAGATTGACGCGCAGAACTTGGCGCTGCCAGCTCATGGCACTCTCCTGTCTTCAATCCGCCTGTCTTCAATCCCCCTGCCCTCAATCCGCGTGGCCCGCCGACTGGCGATCCAGCTTGGCCGCCCACTGGCGCATCCGGTCGAGCCCCGTCCAGTCGGCGTCGATGTAGGTGATCGCCTGGGTCGGACAGGCCTCGGCGCAAGCCGGATTGCCGCCGCAGAGGTCGCACTTCTGGACCTTCCCGGTGTCCTGCACATAGTTGATCGTGCCGAACGGGCAAGCGATCGTGCAGACCTTGCAGCCGACGCACGTCGCCTCGTCAACGATCTTCGCTCCCGTTGCGGCGTCGAGCTTGATCGCTTCGACCGGGCAGGCGTGCAGGCACCAGGCTTCGTCGCACTGCGTGCACGTGTAGGGCACCTTGCGTCCGGTCTCGTGGAAGTCAAAGACCTTGATGCGAGATTTGGCGGGATTGAAGACGCCGTAATTCTCGTACGAGCACGCCATCTCGCACTGTAGGCAGCCGGTGCATTTGACCGGGTCGATGTGCAGCGATTTCATCATGACGGTGCCCTCCCGGCACGGAGCGATCGCCTATTGGCTTGCGGCCGAAGCGTTCGGACAACGGCGATTCTTATGTCCTTTGGGCTGTCTCGATGATCACAGAACCCCGGTCAGTTGCCAAGCGTCAAGGCCGGGTAAAGGCGATGTAATAAATACATAAAAATGCCCTATATGGGTAAATTTAACATAAAAATAACGCCATATGACTAGAATCACGCTTCTCGCGCGAGCAAGAGGGTGCTCACTCGGCCGCCTCACCAGAGGCCGTAGTACCAGGGCACGAAGAGGGTGAAGGCGATCCAGGTGAGGATCGTAAGCGGCGTGCCGGCGATGAGGAAATCGCGGAAGCGGTAATGGCCCGGCCCCATGACGAGGAGGGTCGCCGGGTGCGCCACGGGCGAGGCGAGCGCCGAGTTCGCGGCGAAGGCGACGGCGATCGCGAACACCATCGGGTCGACGCCGAGCCGGTGTGCCACGCTCACCGCGATCGGCGTGAAGATCACCGAGCTCGCCTTGTTGTTGATCAGGTTGGAAACCAGGGTCACGATCAGGAAAAAGAGCGAGAGGTTCCAGGCCGGGCCGAGGCTGTGGAACGCATTCGAGAAGAGCGTGGAGAGGTAATGCGCACCCCCGGTCTCCTCGAGCGCCACGCCGAGGCCAAGGGAGGCCGCGATCGTCATGACGA
Organism: Alphaproteobacteria bacterium; assembly: GCA_035604475.1. GTDB lineage: Bacteria > Pseudomonadota > Alphaproteobacteria > JACZXZ01 > JACZXZ01 > DASPPM01. Next base: position 2,528 of record DATNIJ010000372.1, on the reverse strand, counting down.
TGGCGCTGTCGATGGCGCGCACCGCCTGATTGAGGGTAAGCGCGCCCGAGAGAATCATGGCGAGCGCACCCAGGAGTGCCCCGATGACGGTCGGCACGAGCCCGCTCGAGATGGCGGCGACCACGGCGAGGAAGATCAATGTCGCGCGCAACCTGAGGCGCCGCATGGGTACCGAGGTCGTCGATCCTTCCATGAGCACGACGTCGCGGCTCTGCCGCAGCGCGTCCACGTCCTCCCGGCCGCCCTGGATCAGCAGCACGTCCCCCGCCTCGAGACGAAGCTCGCTCATGCGCGCGAGGATCATGCGCGAGCGGCGCTGCATGCCGAGCACGACGCAACGGTAGCGATGGTGGAAGCCGATCTCCTCCAGATTCTGGCCGATCATGCCGGAGCCCGGCGCCACCATCACCTCGACGAGGACGCGCTCGCTCCGTTGCCAGCGCTCGTCGCGCGCCTCGCGCGGCTCGCCCTCGTCCAAGTCGGTCTCGAGCAGCCCCGGATCGAGCTTCGCCGCCTCCACCAGCGCATTGCGCGTCGCCGCCACCACGAGGATGTCGCCGGGCTGGATCACGAGATCCTCGAACGGTGCTACGAAGGCATGCTCGCCGCGCTGCACCATACGCACGGTCATCTCGGGCAGGCTGGCGAAATAGCCCGCAAGTGCCGTGGCGCCCACGAGCTTCGATTTCTCGGTGACGGTGATTTGCGCGATGTACTGCTTGCCGCCGCCGCTCCCGCCGATGAGGGCGCCCGAGATACCCGCGCGGTCGCTCAGGAGCCGCGGGCAAATGAAGAGCGAATAGAGGAAGCCCACCCCGGCCAGCACGAGACCCGGCACGGTGAACTCGAAGAAGCTCATGGGGCGGCTGCCGATCTCGACGAGCGTGCCCGAGACGAGGAGGTTCGAGCTCGCGCCGATGAGGGTGAGCTTGCCGCCCATCACCACGGCGTAGCTCAAGGGGATCATCAGCTGGCTCGGCGAGCGTCCCATGCGGCGCGCGAGCGTCTGCACGATCGGAATGAAGATCACCACCACGGGGATGTTGTTGAGCACGCTCGCGAGGAGCAGCCCGGTAAACATGGCGATCGAAAGCGCCAGCATCGGGCGCCGGCTGCCCAGGCGCGCGACGAGGGCCGCGGTCTTGTCGAGCAGGCCCGTGCGCACGATGCCTTCGCCCACCACGATGAGGCCGAGCACGGTGAGGAGTGCCGGGTTGCCGAAGCCCCCGAGCAGGCGCTCCGCACTCACGCCCTTGTGACCGCCGGCATCGACGACGGGGAAATAGTGGAAGAAGACGAGAAGCGACGAGAGAATCACGAGCGAGCTGACCTCGAGCGAGGTCTTCTCCCACGCATAAAGGACGAGGGCGACGAGGATCAGCGCCAAGGTCACCCACATCTGGAAGCCGGGATCGACTGCCGCCGTCATCGCGACCTATGCCCTTCCCCCGCCCGCGCAGCCGATTAGCCGGCACGCGCGATACCGGCCGACATTATCATGAGGAAGCATCCGACGGCACGAGGGGTTCCTTGACCGCCTCGCCGGCGTGACCCATGCTCCAACTCCGCATCTCGAGTGTGTAGGAGAGGGAAGGAGGCCCGGGCATGTCCATCATCGTCTACGATCTCGCCGGCAGGGACGACCGCCGCTTCAGCCCGTACTGCTGGCGCACGCGCATGGCCCTCGCGCACAAGGGCTTAGAGGCCGAGTTCCGGCCCTGGCATTTCGGCGAGAAGGAGAAGATCTCGTTCTCGGGCCAGGGGCGCGTGCCGGTCATGGTTGACGGCGGCGAGACCGTCTTCGACTCCTGGACGATCGCCTGCCATCTCGAGGATCGCTATCCCGAGCGCCCCTCGCTTTTCGGCGGGGCTCCGGCCCGCACGCTCGCGCGTTTCGTCAACCACTTCGTCGACCTCGTGGCGCACCCGGGACTCTTGCGCCTGATCATCGCCGACGTGTTCGCGCACCTGGTCCCCGCCGACCGGCCTTACTTCCGCACGTCGCGCGAGGAGCGCTTCGGCGCCAGGCTCGAGGAGGTCCAGGCCGGGCGCGACGAGCGCCGTGCTGCCTGGCGCGCCTCGCTCGAGCCGCTGCGCGCGCAGGTGCGCGAGCATCCCTTCGTCGCCGGCACCGAGCCGGCCTACGCCGATTACATCGCGTTCGGCATGTTCGCCTGGGCGCGCGCCACCAGCCCCTACCCGCTCCTCGAGCGCGACGATCCGCTCTTTGCCTGGCGCGAGCGCATGATGGCGCTCTACGGCGGGCTCGCGCGCTCGCTTCCCGGCTACCCGCTCGCGGCCTGATCGGAGGAAGGCCGCAAGGCTTGCGCCGGCCGCCGCCGGAAGATTTGCAGGCAGATGAAGCTCAGGACCTCCTCGCCCCGCTGGTTGTAGGTGCGGTAGAGCAAGGAGACGACGCCGCGGTCGGGCTTGGATTGGGAGGGGCGCATGGCGCTGACCTCGACCACGACCTTGAGCGTGTCGCCCGGGCGCACCGGCTTCAAGAAGCGCACCTCGTCGAATCCGGG
>DATNIJ010000371.1:0-7670 GCA_035604475.1 Alphaproteobacteria bacterium | reverse complement strand
TTAAGCGGAAGCCGCAACAATTCCCGTTCCGAATTTCGGATTGAGGCCGGATCTACCTTAAGCTTCAATAGGACCGGGACCACCTCGCGTTCCCAATCAAGCAGCTCTACCGCAATCTTTTCGACATCGTGCCGTGAATCTAAGAGTTTCAGCCTTTGATCGTTTACAAAATCGAACTGTCTGCAACCGAGCACGATCCGGATAAATGGGAATCGTAACGCATCCGCGATTAGAGCGAGAACGATATCCTTGAGCCGCTGGCCGCGACCGGAAACATCGCTAACAGCATCAACCTGGTCGATCAACAAGACCGAAGGCTCTGATGGGTATTTTCCTGCCAGTGTGATTATCGGACTTTCTTTTCTTTCGCAGAGTATGCGTCCGAGGTCTTCTGCGGTATCCGGACCTCCGCCCTCCAGCAATCGATCGATACGAAAGGCCATACATGGTATTTCAGATTCCCGTAAGTCGCCGATAATTTGCCTGATGACGCCTGATTTGCCCGCGCCCGCCTTTCCCGTGAGTATCAGAAGTTTCTTACTTAGATCGCCTTGAAGCGTGTGCAGGATTTTTTGCGCTTCGGTTCTCCGGATCACTTCCCGCGAAAATCCAAAAGGAGCGTATGAATCAAGATAGGCATCTGTAATTTTTTTTATACGCCCAGCAAGAGTTGCGTCCAGTGCCCAATCACGGACGGGGAGTTTGCCTTCGCTGCAAAGCTCACGACGAATTTCTTCCGTCGATAGTCGTCGGTTCATTCTTTCTTCGAGAAAAGTTCGGAGAATTGGAAAAGCTGCACTACTTTTGCTGAAACAAATTTTCGCATAAGCATTAATAAGGCCGTCGATTTCCTCTTCCGGCTGCACCGTCACTCGCAGGCGACGGAGCCACCCGTATGCGGTCTCACGATCGACCGACCAAATCTGGCAAATGACATTCAGGTCGCCTCCGGCGCCTATACCAGATGCCGACTCGAGTTCCTCGGCGCTTTGTGCTATCGCCGCTTTGTCAATCAAACCCGAGAGTTCAGGTGCAGGGTGTTGTGAGACGAAGACACATCGGTCCGTTTCTGATTCACTAAGCTTTGCTTGGAATGCTTTGAAAACACCTTCCGTTTCCAAGCGCCGTAAAGTCCAATTTCCTTCTGAGTTTCGCCGCTTTGTTTGATGGTGTTCGACTGTGCCGCCGCGCTCGACTTGAAATTCGAACCCTTGATCGGGCCGCGTGATGCTTTCAAATCTGATCGCCTCGGCTTCGCTGCGCAAAACGTCGAGCAATTGGCGAACGGCCCATTTCGCCTCATAAATGTTTCCCATTTTGTCTGCGACGCCGCCGGGAAAAGACACAGGATAAATATCTCCCTTAGTCTTAACGTGCCGTGGAAATTTCTTGTCGGTACTAAGTGGCCGGTTCAATACAACAAATCAAGGGCGGCGCCCTTAATTTTCTGTCGTGCAAACAGGTATACGAAATATGCAGGTGCTGCGAATCCGTAAATTTTCCCCATACTTGAGCGTTGGGTGATCCGGGAGTGTCACGCGGCCCACGCGCTCGCGTTCAAGGCAGAGCTGCTAAGGGATTTTCGGATACGGGGGCAGTCCCTCACCCTTCCCATCCCTTCGGGTTGGGCCCCTTCCCTCTCCCGCATGCGGGAGAGGGAAGTCTCACTAAACCTCGAGCCCCGCGAACGGATCCTCCCGGCTCTCCGGATCGAAGCCGAAGAGGCGCCAGCTCGCGCGCATGTGCTCGGGGACCGGTGCCGTCAGGGTGAGCGGGCGGCCGCTCTTGGGATGCGGGAGCGTGAGCGCGCGGGCATGGAGGTGGAGCTTGCGCGAGATCGCCTGGCCCGAGAGGAAGGCCGCCTTGCCGCCGTATTTCCCGTCGCCCAAGATCGGCGTGCCGAGGGCCGCCATGTGGACGCGCAGCTGGTGCGTGCGCCCGGTGAGCGGCCAGAGTGCCACCCAAGCGGCCTTGCGGCCGAGATGATCGAGCACGCGATAGTAGGTGATCGCGCGCTTGCCCTCCTCCTCGTCGGGCGCCATGCGCTCCCCCGCCCGCCCCGGGAGCTTGGCGATCGGCAGGTCGATGCGGCCCCGGAAGGGCTTGGGCACGCCCGCAGTGAGCGCCCAATAGAGCTTCCGCGTGGTCTTGGCGCGGAAGGCTTCGGCAAGCTTGCGCGCGACGAGCGCGTTGCGCGCGAGCAGCAGCACGCCGCTCGTATCGCGGTCGAGGCGATGGACGAGGCGCGGCCGCTCCGCACAACCGAAGCGCAAGGCATCGAGCATGGCATCGAGATGCCGCGCGGTCCCCGTCCCGCCCTGGACCGCGAGCCCGGGCGGCTTGTTGAGCGCGAGCAGCTCGTCGTCGCGATAGAGCACGAGGCTTTGCACGAGCTGGCGGTCGTCAGCCGAGACGCCCGCTCGCGGCCGCGCGCGCGGTTCAGGGACCTCGCCGAGCGGGGGCACGCGCACGCTCTCCCCGGCTGCGACCCGCGCCCCCGCCTTGGCGCGCTTGCCGTCGATGCGCACCTGGCCCGTGCGCAGCAGCTTCTCGAGCCGGGCGTGGCCGAGGCTCGGGAAATGGCGCTTGAACCAGCGGTCGAGCCGGAGCCCCGCCTCCTCCGCCGTGACGACGAGGGTGGCGACGGCAGCCGTCATGCCTCGTCCTTCGCCTTCCTCTCGCGCAAGCGGCTCCAATAGTCGAGGCGCTTCTTGATCTCGCGCTCGAAGCCGCGCTCGGCGGGCTCATAAAACGTCTCGCGCGCCATGCCGTCGGGGAAATAATTCTGGCCGGAGAAGGCCTCCGGCGTGTTGTGGTCGTATTGATAGCCCTTGCCATAGCCGAGATCGCGCATGAGCCGCGTCGGCGCGTTCAGGATGTGCATGGGGGGCGCGAGCGAGCCCGTCTCGCGGGCGGCGCGATTCGCCGCCCCCATGGCGACATAGGCGGCATTGGACTTGGGCGCGGTCGCGAGATAGATGACGAGCTGGGCGAGTGCGAGCTCGCCCTCGGGCGAGCCCAGGCGCTCGTAAGTCTCCCAGGCGGCGAGCGCCTGCACAAGCGCTTGCGGATCGGCCAGGCCCACGTCCTCGACGGCGAAGCGCGTCAGCCGGCGCGCCACGTAGCGCGGGTCCTCGCCCCCCGCCAGCATGCGCGCGAGCCAGTAGAGCGAGGCATCCGTGTCCGAGCCGCGCAGGCTCTTGTGCAGGGCCGAGATGAGGTTGTAGTGGCCCTCCTGGGCCTTGTCGTAAAGTGGCGCACGGCGCTGCACCGCGTGCATGAGCGCTTGCGTGTCGAGCGGGGCTGCGGGCTTAAGCGCGAAGAGCTCCTCGGCCAGGTTGATGACATAGCGCCCGTCGCCGTCGGCGATCGCGCGGAGCGTGGCGCGCGCCTCGGGAGCGAGCGGCAGCTTGCGGCCCTCGGCGGCCTCCGCGCGCTCGACGAGCGTCTCGAGCGAGGCGTCGTCGAGCCGGCGCAGGACGAGGACCTGGCAGCGCGAGAGCAGGGCCGCATTGAGCTCGAAGGAGGGGTTCTCCGTGGTGGCGCCCACGAGCGTCACCGTGCCGTCCTCGACATAGGGCAGGAAGCCGTCCTGCTGGGCGCGGTTGAAGCGGTGGATCTCGTCGATGAAGAGGAGCGTGCCCTCGCCCATCTCGCGCCGCTTCCTGGCGGCATCGAACACTTTACGCAGGTCGGCCACGCCCGAGAACACGGCGGAGAGCAGCACGAAGTCCATTTTGCTGACTTGCGCCAACAGGCGCGCGATCGTCGTCTTGCCGGAGCCCGGCGGACCCCAGAGGATGATCGAGGCGAGCCGGCCCGCCTTCACCATGCGGCCGATCGGCCCGTCGGGCCCGAGGAGATGGTCCTGCCCCACCACCTCCTCCAGGCTCTTGGGTCGCAGCCGATCGGCAAGCGGGCGGGGGGCCGAGGCTTCGAAGAGCCCGCTCAATTGCTGACCACCACGTTGAGCACGCGCTCGCCGCGGCGCAGGCTGAGCTGCCACGCGCGCGGCGCGCTCCGCACCGCCGCCTTCAGCTCGTCGACCGAGCGTATGTCGGCGCCGTTGACGCGCAGGATCAAGTCGCCCGGCTTGACGCCGAGGTTGGCCGCCGGCGTGTCCGAGGCCACCTGGGTGACGACGACGCCCTTCTGGAGGCTGAGCCCGAGCTCGTCGGCGACCGCGGGCGAGAGGTTCGCCACCGTAGCACCCGTGAGCGGCGAGGGGCCCTCGAGCCGCGTTGTCTCGCGGGGCACCGATTCGGGCGGCGCCGTCAGCGCGATCGTAAGCTCGAGCTGACGGCCCTGGCGGTAGACCGTGAGATCGGCCTTGCCGTTGAGCGGCTTGGTCGCGATGCGATAGCGCAGCGATTCCGCGTCGTCGACCGCGCGGCCGTCGATCTTGAGGATGACGTCGCCGGGCTTGAGGCCGGCTGCCGCGGCCGGCCCGCCCTTGTAGACGTCGTTGACGAGCACCCCCATCGGACGCGCGAGCCCGAGCGAGCTCGCGATGTCGGCGCTCACCGTCTGGCCCTCTGCGCCGAACCAGGGCCGCACCAGCTTGCCGCCGGAGAGGATGCCGCGCACCACCGTGCGCACCATGTTCGAGGGAATGGCGAAGCCGATGCCGATCGAGCCGCCCGAGCCCGAGTAGATCGCAGTGTTCACGCCGACGAGCTTGCCGTCCATGGTGACGAGGGCACCACCCGAGTTGCCCGGGTTGATCGCCGCGTCGGTCTGGATGAAGAAGTTGAAATCGTTGATGCCGAGTCCGGTGCGCGCGAGGGCGGAGATGATGCCGCTCGTCACCGTCTGGCCGACCCCGAAGGGATTGCCGATGGCGAGCACGAAATCGCCCACCTCGGCCGCGTCGGAGTCGCCGAACTCAAGCGCCGGGAGACGCTCGCCATGCGTGCCGATGTGGAGCACGGCAATGTCGGCGCGCTCGTCCGTGCCCACCAGCTTGGCCTCGAACTCGCGCCGGTCGGCCAGCACGACGGTGATCTGATCCGCCCCCTTGACCACGTGTTGATTGGTCACGATCGTGCCCTCGCCGCCCACGATGACGCCCGAGCCGAGTGATGTCTGGACGCGGCGCTCGGGCTCGCCGCCGAGAAAATTCTGCCCGAAGAAGCGGCGGAAGAAGGGGTCGGCAAAGAGAGGGGAGCTGCGTTGCTCGACGACGGTGCGGGTGTAGATGTTGACGACGGCGGGTGCCACCTTCTTGACCACGGGGGCAAAGCTGTAGCTGACCTGCTCGCGCGCCTCGGGCACCACCTTGGCCCCAGCCGCCAGCGGACACGCGAGCACGAGGGCGAGGAGAAGGAGGACTTTCGGCCAAGCGGTCCTGAATGTCATGACTGCGCTATCGTCCAGCAGAGTTTCGCGCGTGACCACCGCAATCCCCTCACCCTGACCCTCTCCTCCTGAAGGGGGAGAGCGAATAAGCCCCCCTCTCCTCCTTCAGGAGGAGAGGGTGGGGTGAGGAGGTGGCGGCGGCGGGTGCGATCAATGTAGCAATTCATAAGCAAAAGGGCAGCCTCACCGGGCTGCCCTCTTCCCGCCAAGCGTCCGACGGGAGCCCTCAGGCAGCCTCGGCCTCGGCCTTGGCCTCGGGTTTGGGCCCCGAATCCTGGCCCTTGGCAGCGGCGTCGCGATCCACCAGCTCGATGATCGCAAGCGGTGCGGCATCGCCATGGCGGAAGCCTGCGCGCAGCACGCGGCTGTAGCCGCCGGCCCGGCCCTTGTAACGCTCGGCGAGCGCGCCGAGCAGCTTCTCGACGAGCTTGCGGTCCTTGATCGCGGCGAGCAGCTGGCGCCGCGCGTGGAGCCCGCCGCGCTTGCCGAGCGTGATCAGCTTCTCCACCACCGGCCGCAGATCCTTGGCCTTGGGCAGCGTCGTCGTGATCTGCTCATGCTTGATCAACGCCGCCGCGAGATTGGCGAACATCGCCTTGCGGTGGCTGCTGGTGCGGTTGAGCTTGCGCCCGCCGATCCTGTGCCGCATCCCTCGATCTCCTCTCGCGCCTCAGCCTCAGTAGGGCTCCTCGAGCCGCTTGGCGAGATCCTCGATGTTCTCGGGCGGCCAGCCCGGGATCTCCATGCCGAGATGGAGGCCCATCTGGGCGAGCACTTCCTTGATCTCGTTGAGCGATTTGCGCCCGAAGTTGGGTGTGCGCAGCATCTCCGCCTCGGTCTTCTGCACGAGGTCGCCGATGTAGATGATGTTGTCGTTCTTGAGGCAGTTGGCCGAGCGCACCGAGAGCTCGAGCTCGTCGACCTTGCGCAGGAGGTTCTTGTTGAAGGGCAGCTCGGCGGGCCGCTCCTCCTCGCGAGCGTGCACCGGCTCCTCGAAGTTGATGAAGAGCTTGAGCTGCTCCTGCAGGATGCGCGCGGCGAGCGCCACCGCGTCCTCGGGCTTGACGGCGCCGTTGGTCTCCACCGTCATCGAGAGCTTGTCGTAGTCGGTCACCTGGCCGACGCGGGTGTTCTCCACCTTGTACGAGACCTTGCGCACGGGGCTGAAGATGGCATCGACCGGAATGAGCCCGATCGGCGCGTCCGCCGCGCGGTTCGTGCCCGCCGCGACGTAGCCCTTGCCGCTCTCGACCGTCATCTCCATCGAGATCTTGGCCCCCTGATCGAGGGTGCAGATCACATGGTCGGGATCGAGCACCTCGATGTCGTGGCCGGTCTCGACCTGGCCGGCGGTGACCTCGCCCGGTCCGCTCGCGCGCAGATGGATCTTCTTCGGCCCCTCGCCGTGCATCCGGAGCGCCATCGACTTGATATTGAGGACGATGTCGGTCACGTCCTCCTGCACGCCGGGAAGGGAGGAGAACTCGTGGAGCACGCCCTCGATCTGCACCGAGCTGACGGCGGCACCCTGGAGCGAGGAGAGCAGCACGCGCCGGATCGCGTTGCCGAGCGTCAGGCCGAAGCCGCGCTCGAGCGGCTCGGCAACCACCGTGGCCGAGCGATCGGCGCGCGGGCCCGACTGGATGTCCAGCTTCGAGGGCTTAATCAATTCAGTCCAATTTTTCTGAATCACGGGAGCAACCTTTCCGTGCTAGCGCGGAGCCCGCTCCGCATTCCGTTCCAAAGTCCTGGCCGGCCGGAGGGGTGCCCCGGCCAGGCGCGGCCGCATTCTTGCGGGCCGCTTTCGTCACACCCGGCGGCGCTTGGGCGGGCGGCAGCCGTTGTGCGGGATCGGCGTCACATCGCGAATCGCGGTGATGGTGAAGCCGACGTTCTGCAGCGCGCGCAAGGCCGACTCGCGGCCCGCCCCCGGCCCCCTGACCTCGATCTCGAGCGTCTTCATGCCGTGCTCCATCGCCTTCTTGCCGGCATCCTCGGCCGCCATTTGGGCGGCGTAGGGGGTCGACTTGCGCGAGCCCTTGAAACCCTGCGAGCCCGAGGACGACCAGGCGATCGCGTTGCCCTGGGCGTCCGTGATGGTGATCACCGTGTTGTTGAAGGTCGCGTTCACGTGCGCGACGCCCGAGGTAATGTTCTTCCTCTCGCGGCGGCGCCGCGGGGCTGCTGCCTTAGCCATGATCGGACCTGATCCCTAAACTCTAGCTCACACGGCCTTCTTCTTGCCGGCGATGGGACGCGCCTTGCCCTTGCGGGTACGCGCGTTGGTGTGGGTGCGCTGGCCGCGCACCGGG
>DATNIJ010000370.1:0-3485 GCA_035604475.1 Alphaproteobacteria bacterium | reverse complement strand
GAGCTCGATCGGGAATTGACAGGGGTGGATGGTCTTCTCGACGTGATTGTTCTTTACGTTCGGGAATATCCACACGTCGCCCGGATTCTTGCCCAGCGGATTGCACGACAACTGCCCGGCCTTGGGTCCTTTGAAGTATTTCTTCCCCGGATATTTCGACGGAACCCGAATGGCATCGAGGTTGAAGACGTAATCGTCCGACTTGGTGAACCACATGATGGTCTCGTAGCGGCCGGAGAGCCGTTTCGAGCAATGCAGGCCGTGCTCGAAATGCCACACGATGCGATTGCGCAGTTTGAGGCCGTGCTCTCGAAACGTCGGATAGAGCACGGTGTCGAGGGGAAATATCTCGCCCTTCTGCACATGGTTTCCCACTTGCCAACAGAGCGAGCCGCGCGGATGAAGCAGGCGCACGCACTCGGCGATGCTTTCCGCCTGCATTTCCACGTAAGCATCGAGCGAGGATTTGGCTTCGTATGATTTGCCGATGTTGTAGGGCGGCGAGGTGACGATCAATTGCATCGACTCGTTCGGCAGTCGGCGCATGAAGTTGAGATTGTCCTGGCATGCCATGACGGCCTCGCCATCTGAGCGGGCCGCGGCAGTCGCTGCAAATGCCATTTTCACGACGGGTGCCCTTCCGCTGTAAAGGTCGATGCATGCACCTGGCGACAATATGTGGTGGCTGCATCCCCTGTCAACGCGAGCCCTTGTAAGGCATCGCTCTAGTGAACCCATTTAGCACAAAACGGGAACGAATTCAACTGTAAATTGATTTCTTTGGCTTACGCTAAAGCGCCCTTAGCACCGCCGCCCTCACCCCTTCTGCGCCGCCTCGAACGGCAGCACCGGCTCGACCGCGCTCGGGGCGGCGCTGCGGGTGCTGTCGCCGTTGCCGCCGAGCGGCTCCATCTGGACCTCGAGGCGGCGGATGAACTCGCCGAGGATGAGGCGGTAGAGCTCGTCCTTGAGCACGGCGTCCTCGACCCCCATGTCGATCGAGGGGTTGTCGTTGATCTCGATGACGACCGGGCCGCGCTCGGTCTCCTTGAGGTCGACGCCGTAGAGCCCGTCGCCGATGAGGCGTGCGGCCTTGACCGCGGCGGCGACGACCGCGGCCGGCGCCTCCTCGACCGCGAGCGTCTTGCACCCGCCCTCGGAGAAGCGGCCGCTCGCGCTGTACTTCACGATCTGCCAGTGGTTGCGCGACATGAAGTACTGGCAGGCGTAAAGCGGCCGGCCGTTGAGGAGGCCGATGCGCCAGTCGAACTTCGTCGGCACGAACTCCTGGGCGATGATGAGCTCGGAGCGGCGGAAGAGCTCGGCGGAGACGTCCTTGAGCTCCTGCTTGCTCGTCACCTTGAAGACGCCGCGCGAAAAGGCGCCGTCGGGGATCTTGAGCACGAGGGGATAGCCGAACTCCGCCTCGATCTCGCCCATGCGCGCGCGGTCGACGACGAGCGTGCGCGGGGTCGGCACGCGGTGCGAGCGCATCAGCTCGGCCAAATAGACCTTGTTGGTGCACCTCAGGATCGAGTTGGGATCGTCGATCACCACCATGTCCTCCCAAGCCGCCTTTTTGGCGAAGCGGTAGGTGTGGTGGTCGAGCGAGGTGGTCTCGCGGATGAAGAGCGCGTCGAACTCGGCGATGCGGTGGTAGTCCTTCTTCTCCAGGAGCTCGACCTCGAGGCCCATCTGCTCGCCGAGCTTGACGAACTTCTGCAGCGTCCGGGTGGAGGACGGCGGCAGCTGCTCCTGGGGGTTGTGCAGGATGGCGAGATAGAAGCGCGGCGGCGGCTTGGCCTTGGGCGGGCGCCAGGCCACCCGCGTGTAGGCCTCGAGCCCGCGCACGAAGAGCGGCTCCTGCTCCGCCTTGATCTCGTTGAGCGGCACCGGCTCGATCGAGGTGATGCGCCATTTCTCCGCGGGGTTGATCTGCACCTTGAGGAGCGGGCAGCGGAAGAGATCGAAAATCTGGTGCGCCAGGTCCTGGAAGCGCTCCTCCTCGGGCGTGCCGAAGAAGACATAGAGGGTGAAGGGGTCGGAGGCGCGCTTGGCGTCCTTCTTCGCCGTCTTCTCGAGATGCTCGTCGAGCTCGTCGAGTGCCAGGCCGTAGATCGATTTGCGCGAGAGGTCGAGGATGGTCGAGACCGAGGGGATCACGCGCTCGCCGCGCGCCTCGGCCAGGAGCGAGCAGTAGTAGCCGTAGCTCATGTAGTCGTAGTCGCGGCAGAGATTGATGATGCGCGGGTAGCGCGACATGAAGGCGTCGGGGCGCGAGAGGTACTCGCGCGCGGTGACCACGGGGTGGCCCGAGTCGTCCCATTTGAAGTCCGAGCGCCGGTCGACGACGATGATATGCGCGGTCATGCGTCGGCCTTGGTCGGGCGCAGCGTCGGAGCGGTCATGAAGTGCGCCCACGAACTATGGGCGATGCGCTCTAAGTCCTCAATGTCGGTCGGCATCTCGCTGCAGTCGGTCGTCGTCCGCTGGCCTTTCCGGCTCGCTTGGAGGTCATGCACATATAGTGCGTTCCTCGAACCCTGTCACCACCAACCGGCGCGGAACCCGGGAAGGCTCCCTCCGTCGGCGGCCGCTCGGGGCCTCGGTCGAGGGGCGATGGCGTGCGCGGCCCAGCCAGGCTCGCCCGAGCTCGCTCTGATGGTCGTCGATTCCGGCGCCGGGCTCAACTGCAATCTTCGGGCGCGCGCAATTTTTCCGCGGCCCGCTCGCTCAGGTGCCGGTACCTTCCCGGTCGAGCCGCTTCTCCATGCGCACGGCGTCCGTGCCGTCGTCATAGTAGGCGGTATGGCTGCCGAAGGTGCGGTAGCCGGCCTTGCGGTAGATCGCCTGGGCTCGGGGATTGTCCTTGCGCACCTCGAGTCGCATGGTGCTGCAGCCGTGCTCGCGTGCTGCTCGCTCCGCCGCGGCGAGCAGCGCAGCGGCGAGTCCCTGGCCGCGGTGCTCGGGTGCTATGGCGAAGGAGTAGAGCCGCGCCGTCGGGCTCAGCTGCCGGAAAAAGACGACCGCGTAGCCCCGAACCTCGCCTTGCCACTCCTCCACAAGCGTCGCCGCATGGCCGTAGAGGATGAGGTGGCGGAAGCTCCTCGGGCTGAGCCAGTCGCCCGAGAAGGTGCGGTTCTCGAGGGCGACGAGGGCCGGGATGTCGGCGACCGTGGCGCGGCGGATGGCGGCCTTGGGGCTCTGCGCATGAGGACCCGTCGGAGGCGCTCGCTCAGCCCCGCGCCGCATCGAGTGCCCCTTGCAGGATGTAGGCGGCGGCGAGCTTGTCGATGGTCTCCGCGCGGCGCTTGCGCGACATGTCGGCCTCGATGAGCGTGCGCGTCACGGCCGCGGTCGAGAGGCGCTCGTCCCAGAAGGCAAGCGGAAGGGCCAGGCGCTCGAGCAGGTTCTTGGCGAACTGCCGCACCGACTGGCAGCGCGGCCCCTCGCTCCCGTCCATGTTGATCGGCAGGCCCACGACC
>DATNIJ010000369.1:0-3612 GCA_035604475.1 Alphaproteobacteria bacterium | reverse complement strand
GCCATCCTCGCCGAGGCCGATCGAATCGTGGGTCATCACGAAGATGACTCGCTGACGCATCATGGCGGCGAGCCTGATCGCCGGCCGGCAGTAATCGGTGAAGATGAGAAAGCTGCCGCCGTAGGGGATGATGCCTTTGTGAAGCGCCAAGCCGCTCATGGCCGCCGCCATGGCGTGCTCGCGCACGCCGTAATGAATATAGCGGCCGGCGAAATTGCGCCGGCTGATCACCGCCATGTGCTCGGCCTGCGTCAGATTGGAGCCGCTAAGATCGGCCGAGCCGCCGACGAGCTCCGGGATGACCGGAATGAGGTGGTCGAGGACGAGCTTGGAGGCCTGCCGCGTGGCGATTTTCGGCTTCTTCTCGACGAACTCGCGCTTGGCGGCGAGGACCGCTTCCTGCCACCCTTCGGGCAGGCGTCCCGCGGTCACGCGCTCGAATTCCGCGCGCGTCTTGCCGTCGAGCTTGGCGAGGGACTCGAGCCAGTGCCGGTAGGGAGCGGCGCCGCGTTGGCCGACCGCGCGCCACTCGGCAGCCACCTCGGCCGGGATCTCGAAGGGCGGGGCGTGCCAGCCGAGGGCCAAGCGCGCGCCCTCGATCTCCTTGGCCCCGAGTGGGGCGCCGTGGGCCGCGGCGGTGCCGGCCTTGGTCGGCGCTCCCAGCGCGATCGTCGTGCGGCAGGCGATGAAGGACGGCGTCTTGGTCGTCCGTGCCCGCGCGAGCGCGCCGTAGATCTCGCCCGGCTGATGGCCGTCCACCGAATCGACGTCCCAGCCGCAGGCGCGGAAGCGCGCCAGCTGGTCGTCGGAGACCGCAAGCTCGGTCGGACCGTCGATCGAGACGCGGTTGTCGTCCCACAGCACGATGAGCTTGCCGAGCTGGAGATGGCCGGCAAGCGAGATCGCCTCGTGGCTGATCCCCTCCATGAGGCAGCCGTCGCCAGCGATCGCGTAGGTGTAATGGTCGACGACCTCGTCGCCGAAGCGGGCGTTAAGGATGCGCTCCGCGAGCGCCATGCCGACGGCGTTCGCCAAGCCCTGGCCGAGCGGGCCCGTCGTCGTCTCGATCCCGCCCGCGAGGCGGTATTCGGGATGGCCCGCCGTGCGGCTGCCGAGCTGACGGAAGTTCTTGAGCTCCTCCATCGTCATGTCGGCGTAGCCGGTGAGATGGAGCAGCGCATAGAGCAGCATCGAGCCGTGCCCGGCGGAGAGCACGAAGCGGTCGCGATCCGGCCAATGCGGATGGGCGGGATCGAACTTGAGAAAGCTCGAGAACAGCACCGTCGCCGTATCCGCCATTCCCATCGGCATCCCCGGATGGCCCGACTTCGCCTTCTCGACCGCATCCATGGCAAGCGCGCGGATGGCGTTCGCCATATCGCTGTGGCGCGCATGGGAAGGGTGAAGCGCGGCGGTGTCGTCCATCGTCCTGGAGCCAGTCATCTCGGCCGGAGGCGTTACGCGATGGGGCGGCATTGCGCGGCCCGAGTGCGAAGCGAACATGCCGTCCCGGCCACCTGCCGTCAACCCGCTTCTCTCTGCAAAGTGCCGCCAAGTCGCGCGCGGTCGGCCTCGAGCGGTTGACGCTCGACGCGCGCGCGGCGTATGCTTGCGAACCCGGAGCGAAGTGCTAACTTCTTCTCGCAGCGCGGAATTTCACGGAATTTCCATGTCACGGCTCGATCAGGCGCGGCGGCGATTGGAACTTGCGGTGGCCCGCTTGGAGCGCGCCGCGCAAAGAAGCCATGCGCGGCTTGCCGAGCGCGCCGAGCTCGCCGCCGCACTCGAGCGGGCGCGCGCCGAGGGCAAGGATCTGCGCGAGCTCGGCACATCCCTCGCGACGCGGCTCGACTCGGCGATCGGGCGGCTCAAGGCCGCGATCGAGGCTTGAGGCGGCGTGCATGGCCCAGGTCACCGTCACCATCAACGGCCGCGGCTACCAGATCGCGTGCGATGACGGGCAGGAAGAGCATCTCGCCAAGCTTGCCGCTTACGTCGACAAGCGCATGAGCGAGCTCACCGCGGCCATGGGCCAGATCGGCGACACGCGGCTTCTCGTCATGGTGTGCCTTTTGATCGCGGACGAGCTCTCGGACGCTTACAAGGCGCTCCAGAGCGAGCGGAGCAAGCCGCAGGGGCTCTCGCCCGAGGCCGAGGCGACGATCGCGCAAGGCATCGATGCCCTTGCCGCGCGCCTCGAGGCGATTGCGGCGGGGCTGGAAGCCGCCTAGATTCCCCTGGAGCGGAGCTGCGCGGTGCGTCAGGCCACTTAGTGCCCTGGGGCCAATGTCTTAAGTGAGGGAGCTGTCCCTACCGTGACCCTGGTCACGGCATATGGCGCCCACCTGCGTGAGCAGGCCACAGAGGACAAGTGACGGCCAACGGCCGAGGCGGCTCCGTTCGCTCTTTCCCCAGGGACCCTCCAAGGAAGCTCGATGACCCTGCTCGAAGCGAAGAAGGCAGCGCGGCAGGCGGCGGTGCTGCGCCGAGAGGCCGCCCATGCAGCCCTCGCGGCCACGGCCCCCGCCCGCGTCACGGCGCATTTCGCCGCGACGTTTCGGCTCGCGGACGGCGCGGTCGTCTCCGGCTATTGGCCCGGGCGGAGCGAGCTCGACATCCGTCCGCTCATGGCGGCACTCCACCAAAACGGCCATCCGATCGGGCTCCCTGTGGTGGTGGGGCGCGGCCGGCCTCTCCTCTTCCGCCGCTGGTGGCCGGGTGCGGCGCTCGAGGAGAAGCCCTTCGGGCTACGCGAGCCCCTTGAGACGGCAGCCGAAGTGGTCCCGCAAGTCCTGCTGGTCCCCTTCCTCGCCTGCGATCGCGAGGGCTATCGGATCGGCTATGGCGCCGGCTACTATGATTTGACGCTGGCGGCACTCAGGGCGTGCCGAGAGGTGCTCGCGATCGGCGTCGGCTACGCCGCGCAGAGGGTCGAGCGCCTGCCGCACGACGGCCACGACGAGCGCCTCGACTGGGTGGTGAGCGAGGAGGGTGCCGAGCACTTCTCCAGCACTGCCGAGCGCATGATCAGGAAGACGGGCGACGTGCTGTGAAGCTCCTCATGTGCGGCGATGTCGTCGGCCGCTCCGGCCGCAAGGCGGTGACGAAATATGTGCCGGCCTTGCGCAAGGCGTTGGCACTCGACTTCGTCGTGGTCAACGGCGAGAACGCGGCCGGCGGTTTCGGCATCACGGCCGATATCTGCCGGGAGTTCTATGCGGCGGGGGTGGATGTTATCACCACCGGCAACCACGTCTGGGACCAGCGCGAGACGCTCGCCTATATCCAACGCGACACCAAGCTTCTGCGCCCCCACAACTTCCCGCTCAACACGCCCGGCCGCGGCGTCGGCGTGTTCACGGTAGCGAGCGGCAAGCGCGTCGTGGTGCTCCATGTCATGGCGCGGCTCTTCATGGAGGCGCTCGATTGCCCCTTCGTCTGCCTCGATCAGCAGCTCGATGTGCACCAGCTCGGCAAGAACGCGGATTTCATCCTGGTCGACATCCATGGCGAGGCGACGAGCGAGAAGATGTCGGTCGGGCACTTCTGCGACGGGCGCGTCTCCGCCGTCCTCGGCACCCACTCGCACGTGCCGACCGCGGACGCGCAGAT
>DATNIJ010000368.1:0-21196 GCA_035604475.1 Alphaproteobacteria bacterium | reverse complement strand
ACGCTCGCCAGGAACTCGCGCAGGCCCGAGACCAGGATCTCGCGGCACAGGATGACGATGGCCGGGAGCAGCGTGAGCCCGCCGATGCGGCCGAAGGCGGCAAGCAGGAGAAGCGTCGTCGCCACGAGGAGCTTGTCCGCGATCGGGTCGAGGAGGGCGCCCAACTGCGATTGCTCGCCCCAGGTGCGCGCCAGATAGCCGTCGAGATAATCGGTGATGCCGGCGAGCGTGAAGAGCACGCACGCGGTCCAGCGCGCGCCGTCGCCCGGGAGCCAGAAGAGCGCCACGAGGAGCGGAATGACCGCAATGCGCGAGAAGGTCAGGAGATTGGGAATGCTGGTAGCCATCGCGCAAATTCCTCGGGACCGCAGAGTAGAATTCTAGGCACCTAGCCTTCCGGATGGAAGTGATCATAGACCTTTTTCGCGACCGCTCGGCTGATTCCCGAGACCGCCTCGAGGTCGGCGAGGCCGGCGCGTGCGACGCTTTGCGCCGAGCCGAAATGGTGGAGGAGGGCGCGCTTGCGCCTGGCGCCGATGCCGGGCACCTCGTCGAGGCGCGACTGAAGCGCCGACTTGGCGCGCTTGGCGCGGTGCGTGCCGATCGCGAAGCGGTGCGCCTCGTCGCGCAGACGCTGCAGGAAATAGAGCACAGGGTCGCGCGGCTCGAGCGAGAGCGGGGCTCGGCCGGGGAGGAAGATGCGCTCGCGCCCGGCGTTGCGCTCGGGTCCCTTGGCGATCGCCGCGACCGCCACGTCGGCGATGCCGAGATCCGCGAGCACTCCGAGGGCGGTGTTGAGCTGGCCGAGGCCGCCGTCGATCAGGATGAGCTCGGGCCATTGCCCGCGCTCGTGCTCGGGATCCTCCTTGAGCGCGCGAGCGAAGCGGCGCGTCAGCACTTCGCGCATCATGCCGTAGTCGTCGCCCGCCATGATCCGCGGCCCCTCGGTTGCGCTCAGGAGAGCTATCGCATTCGCGAGCGGAAGAGGCCCCTCCTCCTCTGAGACGGCGCTCCGCACCTCCGCGGCGGAGGGGGCTTCGCCTTCGTCGGGTGCGGTGGCGGCCGGCGGTCGTTCGCCCGGCTTGCCCGCGGTCTTGATGTTGAATTTGCGGTAGGCGCCCTTCATGAAGCCCTCGGGTCCGGCCACGATCATGGCGCCGACCGCGTTGGTGCCCATGATATGGCTGTTGTCGTAGACCTCGATGCGCTGGGGCGGGCCGTCGAGGCCGAGGGTCGCGGCGAGGGCCTCAAGCAGCCGCCGCTGCGTCGAGCTTTCCGAGAGGCGGCGTCCGAGGGCGGTCTCTGCGTTGGCGAGCGCATGCTCGACCATGTTGCGCTTCGACCCGCGCTTGGGCGAGACAAGCTCGACCCTGCGGCCCGCCCGGAGCGCGAGCGCCTCCGCGATGAGCGCCTGCTCGGGTACCGAGTGGCTCAAGAGCACAAGGGCGGGCGGCGGCTTGTTCTCATAGAACTGGCCGATGAAGGCGCCGAGGACTTCCTCGACGCCGAGCGTCTTCTCGTGACGGGGGAAATAGGCGCGGTTGCCATAATTGCGCCCGGCACGGAAAAAGAAGACCTGGACGCAGGTCTCCCCGCCCGCCTGGTGGGCGGCGATGACGTCGGCCTGATCGACGCCCGCCACGTTGATGTCCTGCTTCGCCTGGATCTGGGTGAGCGCCTTGATGCGGTCGCGATAGAGGGCAGCACTCTCGAAATCGAGCGCGCGCGCCGCTTCCTGCATGAGGGAGGCGAGCCGGCGCTGGATGTCCTGGCTGCGGCCCGAGAGGAAGGCACGGGCCTCCTTGACCAGCTCCGCGTAACCGTTAGGGCCGATCTTGCCGACGCACGGGCCGCTGCAGCGCTTGATCTGGTAAAGCAGGCACGGCCGGCTGCGGCTCGCGAACACGGTGTCGGAGCAGGAGCGCAGGAGGAAGGCGCGCTCGAGTGCTGCGAGCGTCTGGTTGACCGCACCCGCGGACGCGAAGGGCCCGAAATACTCTCCCCGGCGGCTGCGCGCGCCCCGGTACTTGGTGATCTGCGGCCACGCGTGATCGCCCGTGATCAGGATGTAAGGGAAGCTCTTGTCGTCGCGGAGAAGCACGTTGTAGCGCGGCGCGTGGCGCTTGATGAGATTGCTCTCGAGGAGAAGGGCTTCGACCTCGGTATGGGTCGTCACCACCTCGAGCGCCGCCGTTTCGGCGACCATGCGCTGTATGCGGTACGAGAGCCGCTGCGGCTGCGTGTAGCTGGTGACGCGCTTCCTGAGGTCCTTCGCCTTGCCGACGTAAAGAACGTCGCCCTTCGCATCGAGCATGCGATAGACGCCGGGCGTCTCGGGCATCGTCTTGAGCGCCGCGGCGATCGCCTCCGCTCCGCGCTGAAGCCGGCCCGAGGAAGGTGCCGTCAGCGCGGCCTCGAGTGCGGTCTCGTCTCTCGTCTCCTCGCTCATAATCGTCATTGTGGGGCCGCCGGACGGCGGGTCAATCATCCTCTCGATCTTTGCCCGTGCTTCCGCCGGATTGCCAAAGATCAAACGATTCAAGGAGATCGTTCGGGGCTCTTGGCAGCTCGCCGGGATATCCACGGTTTCTGTGGATAAGTTTGTCGAAAAAACCGCTTTGGTACAGCGCCATTCAAGTCGCGCAATGGATTCAACTGATTGCACAAAAATCAGGCAGGATTCGCAAGCCTTTGATCCATTGTGGTAATTTTCAAGTCAAGTGTAAAAAATCTGCCAAAGAGCGATTTTTCGCGGCGATTTGGAATCGCTCAAATGCATGACTATTTCGCTGTGCAAAACCTTGCCGCGCTGTAGCTGGAAGCTAAGTAAAATGTGCAAGATTCGTGCGCGGCCGGACACGAAAGCGTTCAATTTCGACGCCGACGCTGACGGCGTCGGCATAGACCTCCAGCTTTTCAACGCGCACCTTCACACCTTCCACGCGGGGATCCGCGCCGCAAAGGGCGGCGATGCGCTCCGCCAGCGTCTCCACCAGATTTACGTGACCGGCGGCGACAAGCCGGCGCACCGCCGTCACCACCTCGTCGTAGCAGACGACGTTCTCGTAGCGGTCCTCAAGGGGCGCCTCGCCGGTCCGCACGATGAGCTCGAGGTTGACGCGAACGCGTTGACTGCGGCCCCGCTCGTCGGCGTGCACGCCGATGCGGCCGGCAAGCTCGAGGTCGCGCACGAAGAGCCGGTGGGTAGCGCCCCGCGACGCCTGGCGCTGGACGAGGTGCTGCTCGCTCTCGCTCATGGAAGCCTCCGCGCCTGAGTATGACCGGAGGCCCGCACTCTGGGGGCCGGCTCCAGATCGCGATCCAGGGAAGGCCGCTTTCGCGAGGCCCGCACTCTGGGGGCGCGATCGCGAATTCGGCGCGCTCCAAGCTAGCCGCAAGGGGGCATGCGCGTCCAGCGCTTCGTGCGCCTCGCCGGCCGCCGCGACGCCGAGCATCGGCTTTGTCGAGCCAGGGACTCCGGTCAGCGCGTTGCCGGCGGCCGCGGTGCGGCGGGCGGGCCGCCCAGACGGTGGCCGCCGTCGAGGGAAATCATCTGCCCGGTCATCGATTTTGCCGCGAGGATGAAGCTGAGCGCGGCGCAGATCTCCGCGAGCGTCGTCCCGCGTCCGAGGGGCGTCGCGCGCCACTGTCGGGCGAAGCGCTCTTCCGTCTGCGTCGGCCCCGGCAGAACCGGGCCGGGTCCGATCGCGTTCACCCGGATGCGCGGTGCTAACGCAAGTGCGAGGGTGTGCGTGAGCGTCATGAGCCCCGTCTTGCTCACCGTGTAGGAGACGTAATGCGGGGTGAGCCGTGCCACGCGCTGATCGAGCAGGTTGACGATCGAGCCTTCGGCCGCCTCGGGGAGCTGGCGCGCGAAGGCCTGGCTCAGCACGAAAGGAGCGCGCAAGTTCGCCTCCATATGGAGGTCCCAGGACGCGCGCGTGGCATCCTGCACCTCGTCGCGCTCGAAGCGGGCGGCGTTGTTGACGAGAAGGCCGAGCGGGCCGAGCGCCTCGCTCGCCCGTGCCACCAACGCCCCCACCTCGCCCTCGTGCGCGAGATCGGCGCGAAGGGCGATGGCGCGCCCGCCCGCTGCCGCGATCTCGGCCACCACTTCGGCAGCCGCATCGGCGCGCCCGCGGTAATGGACCGCGACCGCGAAGCCCTGGCGCGCGAGGTCGAGGGCGAGCGCGCGGCCGATGCGCCGCGCGGCACCCGTCACCAAGGCCACCTTCGGCATGCGCTCCGTCATGGCACGACCATGGCGGGAAGCCCCGCGCCGATCAAGGATGCACTCCTTACGGGCGCTTAGCCCGCAGCAAAGCCGGCGATCGCCTGGCGCAGGATCTGCCGGCTGCGGAACAGCACCATCTCCTGCCAGTCCGGCGTCTCGGGGTAGAAGTGCCGGCGAATCTGCGCCTTGATCCGCCGCGTCTCGGGCGCCGCCCAATCCACGTTGCTGTAATTATGCAGCCAGTGGTCCTCGCGCAGCGCCTTCTGGCCCGAGGTCTGCGAGGGATAGGTGCCGTACTCGAGGGCGATATAGCTCACGCGCCCGCCGAGCTGGCGGCGCCATTCCAGCTCCGCCATGCCGTGCTTCGGCACCGAGGAGGAGGTGCCGAGCGTGGGCTCGGTGAGCGATTGGCCGTACCACGCCTGGGCACGGCGATGCGCGAGCGAGCCGGGCTCGTCGCCCGAGATCGGCTCGCCGTAGCCGAAGGGCCCGAGCCCGGTATGGTAGTCGACGACGGCGACGAGCTTGCGGTCGGCGAGGCCGTGGTCGGCAATGATGGCCGCGAGCGTGCGGCGCGCCCAGGTGGGTGCCAGCCCACCGTAGAAGGTGCCACCCGGGTGACGGTATTGCCCCCCGCTCCGCGCGATGTTGAACGGCCGGTCGCCGTGGCGGGCGCGGTAATCCGCGAGGCGCTTCATCGCCGCCTCGAAGACGGGGCCGTCGAGCTCGCGCGGCACGATAGCGTCGGCCAGCTCGTCGTAGCCCGGGTTCTCGGGCAAGGGTTTGGCGAAGTCGACGAAATTGCGATTGAGGTCGCAGCCCTCCTCGGTCACGCGGCGCAGCCAGGCGAAGCCGTGGGGGTTGATGGCGTGGACAAAGAGCATGGCGCTCCCGCTTGGCAGCGGTGCCGTGCCGGGTCCCAAGAGCCAGTCGAGCTGGGCGCCCGAGCCGCAGAAGCCCTCGACCCCGTGGGTGGCGGAGACGGTGACGAGGACCTTCGCCGCGTCGGCCGGGCCGAACCAGGCCGCGTCGGCGGCGAGCTCCTCGCCCTGCGGCCCGCTGAGCGGATTGGGGTAGGAGCGCAGGGCGCCGCCGGCAAGCGCCGCCGCGGCCAGGAACTTCTCTCGCGCGCTGCGGTAATCGGCGGAAAAGCGGGTAGCTAGGCTCGTCTCGAGATTCATCCGATGTCTCCTCACAGCAACCGGCGTTGCCGCAAGCTGCGCCGCCACCCCTCTCGAGCGGAGCCTCAGCGCCGCCGCGGCCTTGCTCCCTTGCCGCGATGCGTGCCCGGCCTGCCGGCGGTCGAGCGCGAGAGCTTGTGGGCGGCGATCGCGCGGGCGAGGCGGTTGTTCTCGCCGCCTGCCTGGGCGATGCCGAGCTCGAGCGCCTCGAGCCTGCGGAGCTCGTCGCGCAAGCGTGCCGCCTCCTCGAACTCGAGGTCGGCCGCCGCCGCGCGCATGCGCTTCTCGAGCTCGGCGACATGGCTCTTGAGGTCCTTGCCGACGAGATGCTTGGTCTCGGCGTCGCCTGTCGAGACCGTAACGTGATCGCGCTCGAAGACGCTGTCGAGGATGTCCGAGATGCCTTTCCTGATGCTCTCGGGCGTGATCCCGTGCGACTCGTTGTAGGCGCGCTGCTTCTCGCGCCGGCGATTGGTCTCGGCAAGCGCATATTGCAGCGAGTCCGTCATCTCGTCGGCGTAGAGGATGGCGCGGCCCTCGATGTTGCGCGCGGCGCGCCCAATCGTCTGGATGAGCGAGGTCTTGGAGCGCAGATAGCCTTCCTTGTCGGCATCGAGGATGGCGACCAGCGCGCATTCCGGGATGTCGAGGCCCTCGCGCAGGAGGTTGATGCCGACGAGGCAGTCGAAAGCGCCGAGCCGCAAGTCGCGGATGATCTCGATGCGCTCGAGCGTCTCCACGTCGGAGTGGATGTAGCGCACCTTGACGCCGGCCTCGTGCAGATATTCGGTGAGGTCCTCGGCCATGCGCTTGGTCAGCGTGGTGACGAGCGCGCGCTGACCCTTGGCCGCGACCGCCTTGACCTCGCCGATGAGGTCGTCGACCTGGGAGGAGGCCGGACGCACGAGGCAAACGGGATCGATGAGCCCGGTCGGCCGGATCACCTGCTCGACGAAGACCCCACCCGTGCGCCCGAGCTCCCAGGGCCCGGGCGTCGCCGAGACGAATACCGTCTGCGGCCGCATGACGTCCCACTCCTCGAACTTGAGCGGGCGATTGTCGACGCAGGAGGGCAGGCGGAAGCCGTACTCGGCGAGCGTGGATTTGCGCTGGTAGTCGCCGAGGTACATGCCGCGGACCTGGGGTACGGTGATGTGGCTCTCGTCCACGATGAGGAGCGCGTTCTTGGGCAGATATTCGAAGAGGGTCGGCGGCGGCTCGCCGGGGCGACGCCCGGTCAAGTAGCGCGAGTAGTTCTCGATGCCGGCGCAGGAGCCGGTCGTCTCGATCATCTCGAGATCGAAGGTGGTGCGCTGCTCGAGCCGTTGCGCCTCCAGGAGCTTGCCCGTCTTGTAGAGCTCCTCCAGGTGCTGCTTCAGGTCCTCGCGGATGAGCCTCGTCGCCTGCTGCAGCGTGGGCTTGGGCGTCACGTAGTGGCTGTTGGCGTAGATCTTGACCACCTCCAAG
The DNA here is from genome assembly GCA_035604475.1 of Alphaproteobacteria bacterium. Classification (GTDB taxonomy): domain Bacteria; phylum Pseudomonadota; class Alphaproteobacteria; order JACZXZ01; family JACZXZ01; genus DASPPM01. The sequence goes on along the minus strand of DATNIJ010000368.1, from coordinate 14,314 downwards.
GCTCCCGTCTTGGCGCCGGTCAAGGGATCGAACTCGACGATGCCCTCGATCTCGTCGCCGAAGAGGGAGATGCGCCAGGCGCGGTCCTCGAGGTGTGCGGGGAAGAGCTCGACCACGTCGCCGCGCACGCGGAAGGCGCCGCGATAGAAGTTGGCGTCGTTGCGGCGATATTGCAGCTCGACGAGCTGCTTCAAGAAGAGGTTGCGGTTGAGCACCTGGCCGAGGCGCAAGGAGATCGCCATCTCCGAATAGGTCTCGACGGCGCCGATGCCGTAGATGCAGGAGACCGAGGCCACGATGACGACGTCGTCGCGCTCCAAGAGCGCCCGCGTCGCCGAGTGGCGCATGCGGTCGATCTGCTCGTTGATGGTCGCCTCCTTCTCGATATAGGTGTCCGAGCGCGGCACGTACGCCTCGGGCTGGTAGTAGTCGTAGTAGGAGACGAAGTACTCGACGGCACTCTCGGGAAAGAAGCCCTTCATCTCGCCGTAGAGCTGTGCTGCGAGCGTCTTGTTGGGGGCGAGGATGAGGGTCGGGCGCTGCAGGTTCTGGATCACGTGCGCCATGCTGAAGGTCTTGCCCGAGCCGGTGACGCCGAGCAGCACCTGGTCCTTCTCGCCTTGGCGCAGGCCCTCCGTGAGGGCTGCGATCGCCTGGGGCTGGTCGCCCGCGGGCTCGTAGTCCGAGCGGATCTTGAGCGGCCTCGAGGTCTCGAGGCGCTCCTGCTTGAGCGGCGGGCCGGTGAGGCGCTCGTAGGACGCGAGATTGGTCATGGCCTCATTATATGGGGTGGTGCGGGTGCGAAGCGAGAGGTGCTGGGGGGACTGGCGCTAGGCCAAGGCTCTGCCATAATCGCCGCCCATGAGCGCCTCCCAGACGATCGTGATCGAGACCGTCGAGATGCACACGGGCGGCGAGCCCGTGCGCATCGTCAGCGCCGGCTATCCGAGCGTGGAGGGCAAGACGATCCTCGAGAAGCGCCGCTACGCGCGCGAGCGGCTCGACCATCTCCGCCGCATGCTCATCTTCGAGCCGCGCGGCCATTACGACATGTACGGCGTGATCCCGGTCGAGCCCGATCTCAGCGAGGCCGACATGGCCGTGCTCTTCATGCACAACGAGGGCTACTCCACCATGTGCGGCCATGCGGTGATCGCCCTCGGACGCTATGCGGTCGACCACGGCATCGTGAGGGCGCTCGTGCCCGAGACCGAGGTCCGCATCCAATGCCCCTGCGGGCTGGTGCGCGCGCGGGTCGAGGTCGAGGACGGGCCCGAGGGGCCGCTGACGGGTGCGGTCGCCTTCGAGAGCGTTCCCGCCTTCGCCTACAGGCTGGACGCCGAGGTGGAGGTCCCCGGCCACGGGCGCGTCAAGCTCGACATCGGCTACGGCGGCGCCTTTTATGCCATCGTACCGGCGGCAAGCTTCGGCCTCGACGTGAGGCAGGCACCGGTCGCCGAGCTCGTCGAGCTCGGCGCGCGCACGACCGAAGCGGCCCAGGCACAGATCCCGCTCGAGCATCCGGACGACCCCGAGCTCGCCTTCCTCTACGGCACTATCCTGACCGACGGGCGCGATGCCTTCGAGGCCATGCCGACCGCGAACGTCTGCGTCTTCGCCGCGCGCGAGGTCGACCGCAGCCCGACCGGGAGCGGGGTGACGGCGCGCATCGCCATCCAGACGGCACGCGGGCTCATCGGGCTCGGCCAGGAGCGCAAGTTCGAGAGCCTGACCGGTGCCATCTTCACCGGGAAGGCGCTCAAGCGCGCGCAGGCCGGGCGCTTCGCTGCGGTCACCGTGCTCGTCGGCGGCCGCGCGCATTACACCGGCACCGCGCGCTTCACCATCGAGCCCGACGACCTCCTAGGTGGCGGCTTCCTCTTGCGCTAGCGACTCGGGGCAAAGCCGCATATAGAGCTCGCCACATGATGAATTCGCTTGGCGCGGCCGCCGCGCGGCAGCATGATGGTGCGCCCAGCCGTCACATTTTGACCGTTGGTCTTCCGAGAGGGTGCTGTAGGAGGTTCCGCGCATGTTCGTCGCCGACCAGGTGAGCAAGAGCGTCGTCTTCATCGGGGCGATGCAGGAGGGCGTATTCAGGCCGCAGGCGACGGGTTTCCTGGTGCTGGCCTACCAACGGCGTATTCCGGATGTCGCCTTTCCCCATCTGGTTACGACTGCGCACGTGCTTGCCACCATGCAGCGCAAGAAGATACCGATCTATTGCTGCCTCAATCGCCGGGACGGCAGCACGGCGGTGGTGCCGCTTGGCAACAAGAAGTGGTTCATCCACCCCGAGGAGCCGCAGACCACGGACGTCGCCATTCTGCCCTTCTGGGTCGATTTGGATGTGCTCGATCACGATTACATCCCCGTCTTCAACCGCGTCGAGAGGACTCCGCGGGCCTCGGGACTGAACCTGCTCAATGTTGGGGCCGAAATCTTCGCCATCAGCCTCTACAGGGCCGGGTCCGGCGCGGAACGCAATATTCCCATCGTGCGCATCGGCAACGTCGCCTCCATGCCGGATGACCTCATTCCTACGCGTCATGCCGGCGATCTCACCGCCTATCTCGTCGAGCTGCGCTCGAGCACGGGGCTCAGCGGGTCGCCGGTCTTCGCCAATCCGCCCGGCGAGCGGAGCTCGCGCAGCCTGGACGAGGCCATGTGGGGCGAGCACGTCTTCGTGGGGCTCATGCATGGGCATTTGGATGCGCCTGACATCGGCGAGGAGAGCGGCGGGGGACAAGCCGCTCCCTTTACCGTCGGAAGCCACACAGGCATCGGCGTCGTGATTCCGGGATGGAAGATCGTCGAGACGCTCTACCAACCCGATTCGCTCACGCAAATGAGGTCGGTCACCTCCGCGCGGCGGGCCCAAGAGGGAAGCGCGCGCGAGCTCGGCGTGATCCCGCTGCCGCGCCGGCGCAAGACCGGCTGAAAGCCCGACACGGACGCCCGCATGAACGCGCCGCTCGGCCGGCCCTCCAAGCTCTTGCGCCTTGTGCCGCGCGGTCGTAAGGTGCGGTCCCGCGTCTCGACCTCCCATTAGCCGCTAATGGAGCCGTCCCGTGTCGTTCCTCGCCTCTCGGCTTGACCGCATCAAGCCGTCGCCGACCATCGCCGTCACCAACAAGGCGCGCGAGCTCAAGGCCGCGGGCCGCGACGTCATCGGACTCGGGGCCGGCGAGCCCGACTTCGACACGCCCGAGCACATCAAGGTCGCGGCCTGGGAGGCGATGCGCGCGGGCCTCACGAAATACACCGCGGTCAACGGCATTCCCGAGCTGCGCCGGGCGATCGCGGCCAAGTTCAAGCGCGAGAACGGGCTCGACTACACGCCCGAGCAGATCACGGTGAGCTGCGGCGGCAAGCAGGTGCTCTACAACGCCTTCGTCGCCACGCTCAATGCCGGCGACGAGGTGATCATCCCCGCACCCTATTGGGTGAGCTATCCGGACATGGCGCTGCTCTCCGAGGGCACGCCCGTCTTCGTCGAGTGTCCGGCCGGGACCGGCTTCAAGCTCCAGCCCGCAGCACTCGCGCGCGCGATCACGCCCAAGACCAAGTGGCTCGTGCTCAACTCGCCGAGCAACCCGAGCGGGGCCGCCTATACCAGGGCCGAGCTCAAGGCGATCTGCGACGTGCTCCTCGCATATCCCCACGTGTGGGTGATGACCGACGACATGTACGAGCACCTCGTCTACGACGATTTCAAGTTCACCACCCCTGCCGAGATCGAGCCGCGCCTTTACGAGCGCACGCTTACCGTCAACGGCCTCTCCAAGGCCTATTGCATGACCGGCTGGCGCGTGGGCTATGCCGGCGGCCCGCTCGAGCTCATCAAGGCCATGAACATGGTGCAGTCCCAGAGCACCTCGCAGACCTCGACGATCAGCCAGTGGGCGGGGGTCGCGGCCTTGAACGGCCCGCAGGACTTCATCCCGAAGCACAACAAGGCGTTCCAGGAGCGGCGCGACCTCGTCGTCTCGATGCTCAACCAGGCCAAGGGCATCCATTGCCACAAGCCGGAGGGCGCCTTCTACGTCTATCCTTCCTGTGCCGGCGCCATCGGGCGCAAGACGCCCGCGGGCCAGCACATCGGCAGCGACGAGGACTTCGTCACCTATCTCCTCGAGTCGGAGGGGGTCGCCGTGGTCCAGGGCAGCGCCTTCGGCCTTGCCCCCCACTTCCGCATCTCCTATGCGACCTCGACCGCCGCCCTCGAGGAGGCCTGCCGGCGCATCCAACGCGCCTGCGGGGCGCTCAGCTGAGCGCATGCGCATCGCGGTCATGGCGACGGGCGGGGTCGGGGGCTACTTCGGCGCCCGGCTCGCGGCGGCAGGCGAGGAGGTGCATTTCCTCGCCCGCGGCAGCCATCTCGCGGCCCTGCGCAAGGACGGCCTGACCCTCGAGAGCAGCAAGGGCGATCTCCATCTGCGCCCGCTTCGCGTGAGCCAAGACCCGCGCGAGATCGGTCCGGTGGACGTGGTGATCTTCGCGGTCAAGCTGTGGGACACCGAGGCGGCGGGGGTGGCCTCGCTCCCGCTCGTGGGCCGTGATACGGCGGTGATCTCCTTCCAGAACGGGGTCGACAGCGCGCGTAGACTGAGCCCCAGCCTCGGCCCGGGCCACGTCATGGGCGGGGTCGCCTATATCGCGTCCACGATCGCCGCCCCCGGCGTCATCAGGCACACGGGCACCATGGCGCGCCTCATCTTCGGCGAGCTCGACGGAAAGAGGAGCGCACGCGGCGAGGCGTTCCTCGCGGCCTGCCGCAAGGCCGGCATCGATGCCACCCTTTCGGACGACATATCGCGCGAGCTGTGGGCGAAGTTCGCCATGCTGGCCTCCTTCAGCGGGGTGAGCTGCGTCGTGCGCGCGCCGATGGGCGCCATCCGCGAGGAGCCGCTCACGCGCGAGCTCTTGCTGAGCGCCATCGCGGAGGTGGTGGTGCTCGCCAAGGCCGAGGGGGTCGAGCTCGGCGCCGATTATCAGGCACGCCAGGCCGCCGCGGTTGACGCACTGCCGGCGGAGATGAAACCCTCCATGCTCATCGACCTCGAGCGCGGCAACCGGCTCGAGCTCGAGTGGCTCTCGGGGACCGTGGCACGCCTCGGCGATGCGGCGGGCATTGAGACCCCGATCCACCATTTCATCACCGCCGCCCTAAAGCTCCACGCCAAGGGTGCGCGCTAGGTTCTGTGGCCATTCATTTTCGGTTCGTCATTCCGGACAAGCAGATCATCGTGCCAACGATGATTTGCGCGATCCGGAATCCATGTCCGGGATAGCGCGAGCGGGAGGCATGGATTCCGGATAGCAAGGCTCGCAACCGGGAAAAGCTCCGCTTTTCCCGGGCTCGCCTAAGCTTCCGGAATGACGTCAGGCTTGAATGTCCACAGGCCTTAGGGCGCTGCCCTTAGGACCCCTTCCCCCCGCGCTTAATTCCCCTTGCATCGGGGCGGCGCTCGCGAAAACATAAGGCTCACGAACGCCGCGGCCGGCGGGCGAGCGCGCGCGAGGCGCGCCCGGCCGCAAGACGGCGGATAGAGGGCTGAAATTCTCAGGGAGAAGCACCCGTGAGCCAGAACGCTCCGCGATGCGCGGCCCTCGTCGGGCCCTATACCAGCGGCAAGACGACGCTCTTGGAGAGCCTGCTGTTCGTGACCGGGGCCATCCCGCGCAAGGGCTCGATCAAGGAGCGCAACACGGTCGGCGACTCGGCACCCGAGGCGCGCGCGCGCCAGATGTCGAGCGAGGTCAACATCGCCAGCACGAGCTACCTCGGCGACAAGTGGACTTTCCTCGACTGCCCGGGCTCGATCGAGTTCTTCCAGGAGACCCAGAATGCGCTCCTCGTCGCCGACGTCGCCGTCATCGTCGCCGAGGCGGTGATCGAGCGCGCGATGGCGCTGGCCCCGCTCTTCAAGTTCCTCGACGACCACCAAATTCCCCATCTGGTGTTCATCAACAAGATGGACACGGCGGCACGCCGCGTGCGCGACGTGCTGGACGCACTCCAGGCGGTCTCGGCGCGCCCGCTCGTGCTGCGCCAGGTGCCGATCCGGGACGGGGGCGAGGCCATCACCGGCTACGTCGATCTGGTGAGCGAGCGCACCTACAAGTACAAGCCGGGGAGCGCTTCCGACCTCGTGCCGCTGCCGGAGGACGAGAAGGAGCGCGAAAAGCAGAGCCGCCAGACGCTCTTGGAAGCGCTCGCCGATTTCGACGATGCGTTGCTCGAGCAGCTCCTCGAGGACACGGTTCCCGACAAGACCGAGATCTACAAGCACCTCACGCGCACCGTGCAGGAGGACAAGCTCGTGCCGGTCTTCCTCGGTGCCGCCGAGCGCGAGCATGGCGTGCGCCGTCTGCTCAAGACCTTGCGCCACGAGGCGCCGCAGCCGCGGGCCACGGCCGCGCGCTACGGCATCGCGGCCGCGGGCGAGCCTTGCGCGCGCGTCTTCAAGACTTTCCACATGCCGCATTCGGGCAAGCTCTCGCTCGCGCGCATCTGGCGCGGCGAGTTCTCCGACGGGGAGCATGTCCATGGCGAGCGCGTGAGCGGCCTCTTCACCATGCTCGGCCACCAGACGGTGAAGCAGGCCAAGGCGGGTGCGGGCGAGGTCGTCGCCTTCGGCCGCATGGAGAAGCTGCGCACGGGCGAGCTCTTGACCCCGTCGGGCAAGCCGGTCGCGGGGGCGGAGGCCTGGCCCAAGCCGATCACCGCACTCTTCTCCGTGGCCCTTCAGGCGGAGAACCGCCAGGACGAGGTGAAGCTCACCGCAGCCCTTCAGAAGCTCGCCGAGGAGGATCCCTCGCTCTCCTTCGAGCAGCGCGCCGACACGCACGAGCTCCTGCTTTGGGGCCAAGGCGAGATGCATCTCAACCTCGCGATCGACCGGCTCAAGGACCGCAACAAGCTCCAGGTCAAGGCGCGCCCGCCGCAGATCCCCTACAAGGAGACCATCCGCAAGCCGGTCACCCAGCACGCGCGCCACAAGAAGCAGTCGGGCGGGCACGGCCAGTTCGGCGACGTCAAGGTGGAGATCAAGCCGCTGCCGCGAGGGAGCGGCTTCGAGTTCGTCGATAAGATCGTGGGCGGGTCGGTGCCGCGCCAGTTCATCCCCTCCGTCGAGCACGGCGTGCGCGACTTCCTGCCGCGCGGGCCGCTCGGCTTCGAGGTGGTCGATCTCTCGGTGACGCTCTTCGACGGCCAGTTCCACGCGGTCGACAGCTCCGACATGGCGTTCCGTACCGCCGCGCGCATGGCCATGAGCGAGGGCCTGCCCAAATGCGATCCCGTGCTGCTCGAGCCCATCCTCGAGGTGACGGTCTCCGCCCCCAACGAGTACACCTCGAACGTGCAGCGCCTGATCACCGGCCGGCGCGGCCAGATCCTCGGCTTCAACGCGAAAGAGGGTTGGAAGGGCTGGGACGAGACCACCGCGCACATTCCGCAATCCGAGATCCGCGACATGATCATCGAGTTGCGCTCGCTCAGCTACGGCGTCGGCACCTTCGCCTGGCGCTTCCACCATCTCCAGGAGCTTATCGGCCGCGAGGCGGACCACGTGATCCAGCAGCGCCAGGCCCCGGCGCAGGCTTGAGCGCGATGCCGGAACCCACCCATCCGCCAGGAGCCGCCGAGCGGGCGGCGCGCCTGCTGCTCGCCGCGCGCCGGACGTGCCGCGCGCTCGAAAACCTGCCCGAGGACTGCCGGCCGCGCTCGCTCGAGGAGGCCTATGAAGTGCAGGCCGCCCTAGAGCGCCTCGACGGGCGTCCGCTCGGCGGCTGGAAGATCGGCGGCACCAGCGAGCTCATCCAGAAGCAGCTCGACCTCGACCGGCCTTTCCCGGGCCGCGTCTTCCTGCCGACCATCCATGCGAGCCCGGCGCGCATCGAGCGGCACCGCTTCATCGCACTCGCACTCGAGCCCGAATTCGCCTTCCGCCTCGGCCGCGACCTGCCGCCGCGAACCACAGCTTACGCGCGCGAGGAGGTGGCGGCCGCGGTCGCGAGCCTCCATCCCGCGTGCGAGCTGGTCGACACGCGCCTGGCCGTGGGCTTCAAGGCGCCGGCACCTTGCATCGTTGCCGACAACGGCTGCAACGCGGCCCTCGTCCATGGTGCCGCCGTGGCAGACTGGCGCCGCTTCGACCTTGCCCAAGCGAAGGTGCGCTTCTCGCTTAACGGCAGGAAGGTGGCCGAGGGCAGCGGGGCCGCCGTGCTGGGACATCCCTTGGAAGCACTCGCCTGGCTCGCCAACGACTTGAGCGGCCACGGCATCGGGCTCAAGGCGGGCCAGATCGTCACCACCGGCACCTGCTGCGGCTTCCATCCCCTCAAGGCCGGCGACGAGGCATTGGCCGATTACGGCGAGCTCGGCACGGTCAGGGTGACGGTCGTGGCGTGAGCAAGTCGCCTCAGCCTTTGCCGAGCTCCGCCCGTGCCAGCGCCGCCCCCGCGGCGAGGGCCTTGAGCTTGCTGAGTGCCGTTGCGCGCGAAAGCGGGGCCATGCCGCAGTTGGTGCAGGGGAGAATGCGCTCGAGCGGCACGAACTCCAGGGCGCGCTCGATCGTTTGGCACACCTCCTCGGGCCGCTCGATGCGGTCAGTCGCGACGTCGATGACGCCGAGCATGACGTCCTTGCCCGCGAGCAGTGCTAAGAGCGGCAGCGGCACGCGGCTGCCCGCGCACTCGAGCGAGACCTGATCGATGCGGCTCTTGGCGAGTGCCGGGAAGAAGCGCTCGTACTGGCGCCACTCGCGCCCCAGCGTCTTCTTCCATTCGATGTTCTCCGCAATACCGTAGCCGTAGCAGATGTGGACGGCGGTCTTGATCTTGAGCCCGTCTGTCGCGCGCTCGAGGGCGGCGATCCCCCACTCGAGGGTCTCCTCCGGATAGGCATTGAAGGCCGGCTCGTCGAGCTGCAGCACGTCGACGCCGATCGCCTCGAGCTCCTTGGCCTCCTCGTTGATGAGGCGCGCGAACGCGTGCGCGAGGCGGGGCCGGTCGTTGTAGTAGGCGTCCGCCAGCGTATCGACGATGGTCATGGGGCCGGGGATAGTGAACTTGAGCTTGCGGCGCGTGTGGGCGCGGGTGAAGCGGGCCTCCTCGCCGTGGAGCGAGCGCCTGCGTCGGATCGGGCCCGTCACGATCGGGCAGCTCGCCTCGTAGCGGTTGTCGCGGATGCCGATGCGCCGCTTGTGCGCGAAGTCGATGCCCTCGATGTGCTCGAGGAAGCCGTGCACGAAATGCTGGCGGAACTGCTCGCCGTCGGTGACGATGTCGATCCCCGCACTCTCCTCCTCCTTGAGCCAGACCAGTGCTGCGTCGCGCTTGGCCTCCTCGAGCGCCTCGCCATGGAAGCGCCATTCGGGCCACAGCTTCTCCGTCTCCGCGAGCCAGAACGGCTTCGGCAGACTGCCCGCGATCGTGGTCTCGAGCATGGTCGTCTCCCTTGTGGTACGACGGCGCGCCGCTCCCTCACCCTTCCCATCCCTTCGGGATGGGCCCCTTCCCTCTCCCGCAAGCGGGAGAGGGTTAGGGTGAGGGATTGCTCGGACGCCTCTTAATCCGTCACCCAGGAGATGCGCAGGACGTTGGTCGCCCCCGGCGTGCCGAAGGGCATGCCCGCGGTGGTGACGATGCGGTCGCCCTTGGCCGCGATGCCCTCGTGGAGCGCGTGGTAGCCCGCGTGGCCTACCATCTCCTCGACGCTGTGCACGTCCTCGGTGTGCACGCAATGCGTACCCCAGGCGAGTGCCAGGCGGCGCGCCGTCTCGATTTTGGGCGTCAAGCAGAGGATCGGCACGTCGGGCCGCTCGCGCGCGGCCCTGAGCGTGGTCGAGCCCGAGCTGGTGTAGGTGACGATCGCCGCCGCCGAGACCGTGCTCGCGACCTGGCGCGCCGCCGCGGTGATGGCGTCGGCCGGTGTTGCCTCCGGGTCGGGATGCTCGGCGTCCATGATGCGACGGTAGCGCGGGTCGCGCTCGACGCGTTCGACGATGCGGTCCATCATCGCGACCGCCTCGACCGGATAGTCCCCGCTCGCCGTCTCGGCCGAGAGCATGACCGCGTCCGCCCCCTCGTAGACCGCGGTCGCCACGTCGGAGGCCTCGGCGCGCGTCGGCGTGGGCGAGTGGATCATCGATTCGAGCATCTGGGTCGCGATCACCACGGGCCGTCCGGCGAAGCGGCAGACGCGGACGATCTGGCGCTGGAGGGAGGGCACGTCCTCGGGCGGAAGCTCGACGCCGAGGTCGCCGCGCGCCACCATCACCGCGTCGACGAGCTCGACGATCTCCTCGAGATGCTCGATCGCCGCGGGCTTCTCGAGCTTGGCGAGCACGCCGGCGCGCCCGGCAATGAGCTTGCGCGCCTCCGCGATGTCCTCGGGACGCTGCACGAAGCTGAGCCCCACCCAGTCGACGCCGATGTCGATGCCGAACTGGAGGTCCGCGCGGTCCTTCTCGGTGAGCGAGGAGATCGGCAGTACCACGCCGGGCACGTTGACGCCCTTGCGGTCGCTGAGCACGCCGCCGACCGCGACCTCGCACTCGGCGAAGGTGGGTCCGCAGTGCGCGACCCTCAGGCGCAGCTTGCCGTCGTCGAGGAGGAGATCGGCCCCCGGCTCGAGGGCCGCGAAGATTTCGGGATGCGGGAGGGGTGCGCGCTTCGCGTCGCCCATCTCGGGCGCCAGATCGAGGCGGAAGGGCTGGCCGGCCTCGAGCTTGATCGAGCCGCCGGCCAGGCGCCCGATGCGAAGCTTCGGGCCCTGGAGGTCCATGAGCACGCCGATGGGCCGCCCGCTCTCCTCCTCGAGCTTGCGGATATGGCCGAGGCGCTCCTTATGCTCGGCCTGCTGGCCGTGGCTGAAGTTGAGGCGAAAGACGTCGGCACCCGCCTCGAAGAGTGCCCTGATGCGCTCGTAGCTCGAGCTCGAGGGGCCGAGGGTGGCGACGATCTTGGCCTTGCGTTTGCGTCGCATGGGCAAAGCTTAGCCGGAGCCGGCGTTGCCGTCGATGAGGATCGCGCGGAAGTCGTTGACGTTCGTGTGCGTCGGCCCGGTGACGAGGAGATCGCCGATGCGCGCGAAGAAGCTGTAGGCGTCGTTGTCGTCCAGCATGGCGCGCGCCGCGAGCCCCGCACCCTCTGCGCGCGCGAGCGTGTCGGGGCCGATGAAGGCACCTGCGTTGTCGTCCGTGCCGTCGATCCCGTCGGTGCCGCCGGCAAGGGCGTGGACATTCGCCTCGCCGCCAAGGGCCAGGGCAAGTGCCAGCAGGAACTCGCTGTTGCGTCCGCCCTTGCCCTTGCCGCGCACGGTCACCGTCGCCTCGCCGCCTGAGAGGAGCACGGAAGGCGGGGGTGCCGGCTGGCCGAAGCGCACGACTTGGCGCGCGATCGCGGCAAAGGCGCGCGCCACCTCGCGCGCCTCGCCTTCGATCGAATCGCTGAGGATGACGGGAGTTATCCCCGCCTCGCGCGCCTTCCGCGCCGCCGCATCGAGCGACATTTGCGGCGTCGCTATGAGCTGATAGCGCGCGCGTGCGAGCCGCGGGTCGCCTGGCTTGGGCGTCTCCGCTTCCGTGCCCGAGGCGAGGCGCTTCTCGACCGCGGGCGGCGGCTGAATGCCGTACTTGGCGAGAATGGCGCGCGCGTCCGCGAAGCTCGTCGGATCGGGCACCGTCGGGCCCGAGCCGATGACGCTCGGCTCGTCGCCCGGCACGTCGGAGATGGCGAGGGTTACGAGGGCCGCATCGCCGCAGGCGGCGCCCAGCCGGCCGCCCTTGATGCCGGAGAGGTGCTTGCGCACGCAGTTCATCTCGTGAATGGAGGCACCCGAGCGCAGAAGTGCTCTGTTGACCTCCTGCTTGTCGGCCAGCGTGAGGCCGGCTGCGGGCAGGCTCAGGAGGGCCGAGGCCCCGCCCGAGATGAGGCAAAGCACGAGATCGTCGGGGCCGAGACCGCGTACGCGCTCGAGCATGCGCCGTGCCGCCGCTTCGCCTGCGGCGTCGGGCACCGGGTGCGCGGATTCCGCGACCTCGATGAAGCGCGTCGGGAGCTTCTGGCCATAGCGGGTGACGACGAGGCCCTCAAGCGGTGCGGGCCAATGGGCCTCGACCGCGCGCGCCATCGCAGCGGCGGCCTTGCCCGCACCCACCACCACGGTGCGCCCGCGGGGTGGGGCGGGAAGGTGCCGGGGCAAGGCCTCATCGGGCTGGGCCGCGGCGACCGCGGCGTCGAACAGGCTGCGCAAGAAGGCGCGCGGGTCATGCGCAGGTGCGGTCATACAAGTACCGAGCCGCCCATTTTCGCCTCACCCCTTCTTCGCCACCTTATGTCCTGCGAGACGCTCGAGTGCCTGCACCATCCCCGAATGGTCCCAGCCTCTCCCCCCCATCGCGGCGCAGGCATTGAAGAGCTCCTGCGCGGTTGCGGTGTTGGGCAGGCTCAGCCCAAGCTCGCGGGCGGCGGAAAGTGCCAGGCCGAGATCCTTCTGGTGCAGCTCGATGCGGAAGCCCGGGTTGAAGGTGCGCTCGATCATGCGCTGGCCGTGCACCTCGAGGATGCGCGAGCCGGCGAAACCGCCCATGAGCGCTTGGCGTACCTTGGCGGGATCGGCACCCGCCTTGGCGGCGAAGACGAGCGCCTCGGCAACCGCCTCGATGGTGAGCGCCACCACGATCTGGTTCGCCACCTTGCAGGTCTGCCCGTCGCCGTTGTTGGTGCCGATAAGCGTGATCGACTTGCCCATGAGCTCGAAGAGCGGCTTCGCGCGCGCGAAGGCCCGCTCCGGCCCGCCGACCATGATGGTGAGGGCTGCTCCCTTGGCGCCGACCTCCCCGCCCGAGACGGGGGCGTCGAGATAGTCGCAGCCCTTGTCGTTGATGCGCTTGGCGAAGGCGCGCGTGGCGGTCGGCGAGATCGAGCTCATGTCGATGACGAGCTTGCCCTTGGCGAGGCCTAGCTCCACGCCGCCCGCGCCGAACAGCGCTACCTCCACGTCCGGCGTGTCCGGCACCATGAGAATGATCACCTCGCTTTTCTCGGCGACTTCCTTGGCGGAGGCGCAGACGATGGCGCCGGCGCCGACGATCTCCTCGGGCACGGCTTTCTTGTGCTTGACGGTGGCAAGCTTGTGCCCGGCCTTGATGAGATGGCCCGCCATCGGCCGCCCCATGATGCCGAGCCCGATGAACCCCACTTGGGTCATGATTTCTCCTCCCGTTCCTTCGTCCGCAGATTTTCAGCGAGCGCCGAGGAAGGGCTTGGCCCAGCCGAGCCCCGCGAGCGTGTCGCCAGCCGGCCGGTACTCGCAGCCGACCCAGCCCTCATAGCCCAGCTTGTCGATGAAGCCGAGCAAAAATTGGTAATTGATCTCACCCGTGCCCGGCTCGTGACGGCCGGGCGTGTCGGCGATCTGGATATGGCCGATCGCATCGAGATTCCTCTCGAGCGAGGGTGCTAAATCGCCTTCCATGATCTGGGCGTGATAAATGTCATACTGCAGCTTGAGGTTTTCCGCCCCCACGGCGCCGATGACGGCGAGCGCCTGGGTCGAGGTGCAGAGGTAATAGCGCGGAATATCGCGCGTGTTGATCGGCTCGATCAGCACGGTGAGGTCCTCTTTCGCGGCTTCCGCCGAGGCGAATTTGAGGTTCTCGACATAGACCTCCCTGAGCCGCGCCGGGTGGACGCCCGAGGGCACCACGCCGGCCATGACGTGGATGCGCGCGCAACTAAGCGCCTTCGCGTACTCGATCGCGCGCGCGAGACCGTCGCGGAACTCGTTCACCCGGTTGGGCAGGATGGCCGTACCCCGCTCGCCTGCCTCCCAGTCGCCCGGCGGGAGGTTGAAGAGCGCCTGGGTAAGGCCGTGGGCCGCGAGCCGCTCGGCGAGCGCACCCTTGGGATAGGCGTAGGGAAAGAGAAACTCGACGGCCTTGAAGCCCGCCTTGGCCGCGGCCTCGAAGCGCTCGAGGAAAGCAACCTCGTTGAACATCATGCTGAGATTGGCGGCGAGCTTGGGCATGGTCGAGGCCTTCTTTCTTAAGGGGAGGATATTGGACGTACCCGGTCGATCCGCATCCCTTATAGTGAAAAATGCGCGCCTTGGGCACGGAAACCGCCTCCTTGGGAGTCCGTTCGGCGATCGCCGGGTGAAGCACTAGCCGCGACGCTGGCGTGCGGCGTTGTAGTGGTCGAGCACCCAGGCGAGGTGCCGGCGCATCGCCTGCGCCGCCCCCTCGGGATTGTGGCTGCGGATGGCCTCCACGATGGCGCGGTGCTGCGCATTGAGGGCGAG
>DATNIJ010000367.1:0-8041 GCA_035604475.1 Alphaproteobacteria bacterium | reverse complement strand
GCCGAGCCGTGCTCGTCGAGAAGCCGTCCCGTCTCGAAGCGCTTGAGCGCAAAGGGGGCGGCGAGCGGATGGGGCTCGTCCGCGGCGATCGTGTGCGCGAAGACGAAGCCCGAGCCCGGGATCGACTTGAAGCCGCCGGTGCCCCAGCCGCAATTGAAGTAGAGTCCTTCGACCGGGGTCTTGCCGATGATCGGGCTCGCGTCCGGGCAGATGTCGACGATGCCGCCCCATTGGCGCATCATGCGCAAGCGGCTCACGATAGGAAAAAGCTCCTTGAGGGCTGCAAGCTGGGCCTCGATGACGTGGAAGCTGCCGCGCTGGGAGTAGGAATTGTAACCGTCGATGCCGGCGCCGAGCACCAGCTCGCCGCGGTCGGACTGGCTCACATAGACGTGCACCGCACCCGACATGACCACGCGATGGAGCACGGGCTTGATCGGCTCGGTCACGAGCGCTTGGAGCGGATGACTCTGGATGGGGAGACGGAGGCCGGCCATGGCGGCGAGCACGCTCGCGTGTCCCGCCACCGCCACGCCGACCTTGCCCGCCTCGATATATCCGCGCGTCGTCTCGAGGCCGCGGATGCGTCCCGCCTCGAGGCGGAGCCCGGTCACCTCGCAGTTCTGGATGATGTCGACGCCGCGCGCGTCCGCCGCGCGCGCAAGGCCCCAGGCGACCGCGTCGTGCCGCGCGGTCCCGCCGCGGCGCTGGAATGAGGCGCCGAAGACAGGATAGCGCGAGCGGGGCGAGCAGTTGAGTATCGGGCAGAGCGCCTTGACCTGCTCTACGCTCAGCATTTCGCCATCGATGCCGTTGAGCCGCAGGGCGCTTACCAGGCGCTGGTGCGCCCGCAGCTCGTGAGGGCTGTGCGCGAGCATCATCAGGCCGCGCTGGCTCAGCATGACGTTGAAGTTGAGCTCCCGGCTCAGCCCTTCGAAGAGCTGAAGCGACTTCTCGTAGAGGGCCGCCGAATCGTCGTTCAGGTAGTTGGAGCGCACGACCGTGGTGTTGCGCCCGGTGTTGCCGCCCCCGAGCCACCCCTTCTCCAGCACGGCAACGTCGCGGATGCCGTGCTCCTTGGCGAGGTAATAGGCGGTGGCGAGGCCGTGCCCGCCGGCGCCGACGATCACGACCGCATAAGACGGCTTGGGGTCCGGGTTGCGCCAGGCGCGCTCCCAGTCGGCATGGTCATTGAGCGCGTTGCGCGCCAGGCTGAAGATCGAATAGCGCTGCACCCTCGCACCCCGCGATTCGGCCCCCCGAGACGAGGCTGCGGCATTCTTGCATCGGGGCTCGCCGCGGACAACAGCGATATCCGACCGGCCGAAAGTGGCGGGGACGGGAGAGACGGCGCCTAGGAATCCGCTTGGAAAGCGGCCGAATGCCCGTTCCGCGCGCACATATAGCGCTTGAGCTTCTCGAGCGCCTTGCCCTCGATCTGGCGGACCCGTTCCTTGCTCACACCGAGGGTGGTGCCGAGCGCCTCGAGCGTGATCTCCTCCTCCTTGAGATGGCGCTCGCGAATGATGTGGCGCTCGCGCTCCGAGAGCTCATCCAGCGCGCGCGCCAAAAGGCGGGTCTCAGCCGCACCGTCCCTCTGCTCGGTCACCGTCTCCTCGGGCGAAGGCTGCCCGTCGACGAGGAAATCCTGCCATTCGGCCGTACCGGGGCCGGCATGCGGCGCATTGACCGACACGTCGCGCCCGTGGAGGCGCATTTCCATGGCGGTCACCTCGCCCGGCCCGACCGCGAGCGCCTGGGCCAGCGCTAACGTGGCCTCGTGGTCGAGACGGCCGTCGCCCGCGAGCCCGAGGCGCGCGCTCAAGCGCCGCAGATTGAAGAAGAGCGTCTTCTGCGCGGCCGTGGTGCCCGTGCGCACGATCGACCAATTGCGCAGGATGAAGTCCTGGATGGCGGCACGGACCCACCAGCCCGCATAGGTGGAAAACCGCGTATTGCGCGCCGCATCGAAACGCGAGGCCGCCTGCATGAGACCGAGGCTGCCCTCCTGAATGAGATCGGCGAGCGGCAGCCCGTAGCCGCGGAAGCGCACGGCCAAGCCGATCACCAGGCGCATGTGGCTGGTGATGAGCTCGTGGAGGGCGGCCTCCTCGCCCGTCTCGCGCCAACGCCCGACGAGCTCCACCTCGCGCTCGCGCGTGAGGAGCGGGGCCGCCATCGAGCTTTGCATGAATCGGTAATCGGCCCTATGCGGTGCCGTCGCATTCAAGCCTGCCATCCCGTCCTTTCCGCGCGGCCCTCGCGGCCGCCGCCTGTTCACTTACCCCTAATACGCGGGAAAGCGGGCGACAGTTCGTCGCGGACGGTCACATCTCCGTGATTTTTTTGAGACAGGACGTCGGCGGCGCCCTGCTTAGAGCAGGCCCGGCTCGCCCGACTCGGGTGCTATGCAGAGGGCGTCGTCGAAGCGGACGCTGTTGACCCGCTTCGAGACGGGATAGAGCAACATCGCCGCCGCGGGATAGGGCTTGAGGAGGGCCAGCGCCTCCGCGGCCGGCGTGGCGGGGGCGAGCCAAGCGGCGTAGCCGTCCTGCGGCAGGATCACCGGCATGCGCTCGTGGATCGGGGCCAGGAGCTCGTTTGCCGCGGTGGTGATGATCGTGCACGACTCGACGGGAACGCCGTCCGGGGCTTTCTGCCAACGCTCCCACAGGCCGGCGAAGGCAAAGAGCGGAAGCGCCTCGGCCCTGCCGCCCTTGAGCCCGATGCGGTAGGGCCGCTTGCCGTGCGGCGTCGCCTGCCACTCGTAGAAGCCGTCGGCCGGCACCAGGCAGCGCCGCGCGCGGAACGCGGCACGAAAGGAGGGCTTTTCCGCCAACCCCTCGGCGCGCGCGTTGATCAGCCTGTTGCCGATCGAGGCATCCTTGGCCCAGGACGGGATGAGGCCCCAGCGCAACTGGACGAGCTCGCGCGCGGCGCGCTCTACCTCCCCTACCACCTCCCCTGGCCCGCCTCCCGCGCGCGGCACCTGCGTGAGCCGCACCACGGGCACGAGCTGGGTGGGAGCTATGTTGTAACGCGCGGGAAGATTGGGAAGCGCTCCGGCAAAGCCGAAGAGGTGCCGCATCGCCTCGGCAGGCGTGGTCAGCGAGTAGCGTCCGCACATGGGCCGCATCCTATAGGGCGGGCCGCCTGCGCAGAAGGACTCGCTTTAGAGAGCAAGCCCCGCAAGGCGCACCGGCTGCCGCCTGGCACCCCAGCGGCCGGGTCTTGCCTCGAAATGCCCGGCGCAGCTCTCCCCGCAGGCCGCACAGCAGCCCTCGGCCGTGAGGTTCCAGGCCCCGAGCTCGTACCAGTCGCGCTCGATGAGGAGCTCGCCGCAGGCATGGCAGTAGGTGCTCTGCCCCGCCTTATCGTGCACGTTGCCGGTGTAGACGTAGCGCAGGCCGCAGGCGAGTGCGATGCTGCGCGCGCGCTCGAGGGTCGCAGGCGGGGTGGGCGGACGATCGCGCATCTTCCAGTCGGGGTGGAAGGCAGTGAAGTGAAGCGGCACGTCCGCTCCAAGCTTGTCGGCGATCCAGCGGCACATCGCCTCGGTCTCGCCGGGCGAGTCGTTCTCGCCCGGGATCATCAGATTGGTGATCTCGAACCACACCTTGGTCTCGCGCTTGAGATAGACGAGGGTGTCGAGCACGGCCGCGAGCTCGCCCGAGCAGATGCGCTTGTAGAAATCCTCGCTGAAGGCCTTGAGGTCGACGTTCGCCGCATCCATGTGGCGGTAGAACTCGGCACGCGGCTCGGGGCACTGGTAGCCCGCGGTCACCGCGACCGACTTGATGCCGCGGGCGCGGCAGGCGTCAGCCACGTCGATGGCATACTCGTGGAAGATGACGGGGTCGTTGTAGGTGAAGGCGACCGAGCGGCAGCCGAGGGCCGAGGCAGCGGCCGCAATCCGCTCGGGCGAGGCCGCGTCCGCAAGCGTGTCCATCTCGCGCGACTTGGAGATGTCCCAATTCTGGCAGAAGCGGCAGGCGAGGTTGCAGCCGGCGGTGCCGAAGGAGAGCACCGGCGTGCCGGGCAGGAAGTGGTTGAGCGGCTTCTTCTCGATGGGATCGATGCAGTAGCCCGAGGAGCGGCCGTAGCTCGTTAGCACGATGCGGCCGCCGCTGCGCCCGCGCACGAAGCAGAGACCGCGCTGGCCCTCCTTGAGCTTGCAGGCGCGCGGGCAGACGTCGCACTGGATGCGCCCATCGGCGAGCGGGTGCCAGTAGCGCCCCTCGACGCCCTCGATCGCCTCGTTTGCCCCTTGGACTTCGCTCATGTCTAATATATGGACCTGATGCCTCGGGGCGCCACTCGCGGCGGCACCCGGGCGTCACTATATCAATCGTTGTGCGCGGTATGGCGCTAATATGGGGGGAGCCTTGCGTTCGCGCAATGCGGCCCGCCCTGAGGCCCAAGCGAGGCAGACGAGGATGAGCGTGCGCCCCCCGGCCGTGGCCGGCCTCTTCTATCCCGACGACCCGCCGCTCCTCGCGCGCGCGGTCGCGGATTATCTCGCCGGCGTCGAGCCCGACGGCACGGCGCCCGAGGCCGGCCCCATGGCCGTCCCCAAGGCCGTCGTGGTGCCCCATGCGGGCTTCGTCTATTCGGCACCGGTCGCGGCCTCGGCCTATGCCCGGCTGCGCCCGCTCAAGGGCCGCCTGAGCCGGGTGCTGCTGATCGGACCGGCGCATCGTGTGGCCATTCGCGGCCTCGCCGCTCCGCGTGCGGAAGCCTTCGATACCCCCCTTGGCCGCCTACCCGTGGACCGCGAGGCGATCGCGCGCATCGCGGCACTGCCCCAGGTCACGCTGAATGACGAACCGCACCGGCTCGAGCACTGTCTCGAGGTCCAGCTCCCCTTCATCATCGCCTGCCTCGGCATCGTCCCCCTCGTCCCCCTCGTGGTCGGCGACGCCAGTGCCGCGGAGGTGGCCGAAGTCATCGAGATGCTGTGGGACGGGCCGGAGACGCTCGTCGTGATCAGCTCGGACTTGAGCCACTATCACGACTATGAGACGGCGCGGCGCATGGATGCGGCCACCTCCACCGCCATCGAGGCGCTCGACGAAGCCAGAATCGGCTGGGACGATGCCTGCGGCCGCATCCCCATCGCCGGCCTGCTCAAGGTGGCGCGCGCGCGCGGCCTCAAGGCACGGACGCTCGACCTGCGCAACTCGGGCGACACGGCAGGACCAAAGAACGAGGTTGTCGGCTATGGCGCCTATGCCTTCGCTTGAGCCCTTGGCACCCGACGCCGCTTTAGCGGAGGATGCGGCACTCCTCGAGCGCCATGGCTCCCGCCTCCTGGCGCTCGCGCGCGCGAGCATCGCCTGGCGCTTGAGAGAGGGGGCGCTCATGGCGTGCGAGATAGCCGACCATCCGCCGGAGCTGCGGGCCCGGCGCGCCGTCTTCGTGACGCTCATCGAGCAGGGGCGCTTGCGCGGCTGCGTCGGCACCCCGGTCGCCTGGCGCACGCTTGTCGAGGACGTGGTCGACAATGCTGCGGCGGCAGCGGTTGAGGACATGCGCTTCGAACCCCTCGAAGCCGCCGGGCTCGAGCGCGTCGCCATCGCGCTCTCGGTGCTATCGCCGCCGACAGCCCTGCGCGCGGCAAGCGAGGAGGCCCTCATCGCCCAGCTCGTGCCGGGCCGCGACGGCCTCGTCTTGAGCGAGGGCGCCCGCAAGGCGCTCTTCCTGCCTCAGGTATGGCGTCAGCTGCCCAAGCCGCGGGACTTCCTTGCCCAGCTCAAGGCCAAGGCCGGCTTGCCCCAGCATCACTGGTCTCCCTCCCTCGAGTTCCAGCGCTTCAGCAGCACGTCCGTGGCCGAGCCGGGTGCTGCCGAGTGACGAGCCCGCTCCATTGCTCACTGGAGGCAGCGCAATTCAGCGGCAGCTGTAATCGATGCAGCGAGCCCATTGTGGAACGTCCATTACGCGCGAATCTACCAACAATTGGAATGGCATGCGAATTTCGATGTTGATAAAGAGATCTCAGCCAAAAATTTGTGCCCCGCTACAACATTATGAGAGAATCTTCGGCCGAGCATCGGGGCAGGGTGTACCCCGGAATATGGCACTTAGACTCGATGTGCGGCGTTATGTCCGCCCAACGCAGCATGGCCTAGACATACCTCGCCGCGTTCGTCGGATTTGATCGCGCCCGCGATATCTCAAGACCGAGCCCGTTTGGCGGCTGCGTCATGCAGCGAGACGGAGTACGTCTGTTGAAAGGAATGAAGCCGCCAAATCGCGCAACAATACCAAACGCTGTGCTTTAGGCGGCGCATGTATACCGCCGAATTGCCTCGTCAGGTGAATGACCCGTTCCGTACCGCCAACATCGTTGTCGTTCAAGGCGGGCAATTCAATGCGGGATTCGAGCGCCGCAATCGCCTGTCCGATCAATACGCCTTCGAGGGGGCGCGCCCGCGCGGCAAGAGCGCGCAAGCCTACTACGGAGCCGTCGCGAGCAGCGGCCTCGAAGGCGAGGGCGAAAGTCGTTTTAAGCGGGATTGGCTGGGCTCCAGTACGCGCTCCAACATAAGCGAGATAGGCGTCCGGCGCCTGCTGCTTAAGCAAGTCACGCACCGAACTGATATCGGTGAGGCCGTTTTCGAACCGGAACAAGTCCCGACGCGCTATTGCAGTTGGTAGCTCCAGTCGTGGTCTAACGTGGACCCCACTCACCGCGGCATTAGTGTGCACGCGCGCCGCACCGCCAAGTTTTCGGCCCTTATGGAGCTTTAGGAGAAGGCTCTCTGTTACTTCGTTCGCCACTCCGTCTTGACGCGCAGCGACAAGCACAGTCTCGGCTTCGTCGCGTTGATTAAGCTCATCCGCGAGTATCATTGCTAGTTGGGTGCGCGCATAGGCGTTCTCAGGAAACAAAGACACAGATTCGCGAAGGAGGGTGGCAGCATCTTCAGGCCGACCCAATGAGTCGGTCATAAGAGTCGCGAGTTGAGTACGCCACTGCGGATCCTCGGGAAACCGTCGCATTGCCTCCCAACCCACGAGTTCGGCGTCGTCCACTCGCCCGGCAAATCCCAACGCGTCACGAAGAAGCGCCCAAGCGTGGACGTTAGTGGGATCGTAATCGAAGGCGAGCCGGGCCAATTGAACTGCGGTTTCTCCGCGGGTCGTGTGTTCTGTGGCTGGTCCCCGCTCGATCAGGCGCATCCCGACGTTGCACGCTGTGCGGACGAGATAAAAGACGTCACCCGTCGAATCCGCATAGCGTTGATGATCCGCCATTAGCCGGTCAATCATCCCTTCGATCGTTGCAAAGCTATCCCCAACTCGACGCAAGACTTCTTCACGATTTTCTCGTGGGGGGGGCTCAATTATCGGGTCTCGACGGCGCCGCGGAACGGTCCCCACCGCAACGTCCTCCCGCCACCACGAGGCCGCAGAAAAAGTCTTGCGCTGATGGGAACTCCGCTCGGAAATTTCTTGCTCCATTGCAGCCACAGCCGCTTCTACTCGAGGTGGCCAAAAATCCGCCTGGCGAGGAAAGTCACCCTCGAGGACGCGCCACTCCCGCAAGAAAGCCGCTTTCGTAGGATTGCGAGCAGCAGCCCAGCGAGCGAGGCCGTGCAGCGCAAAGTCCTCATTCGAGCTGAATCTCTGACCAAGCGGCAGGCCCCGCAAGCCGAGTAGAGCGACGCGCAGGTAACTCTCGTCGTAAAGGCCGGAGCCGCCACTTTCACCGCAGATCGACAACCAAAGCGGCATCAATCTGCGATGCGCAAGTCCCGCCTCTTCCGCCTGTTCTTGAGTTATAGCCAGGATTCGCCAGAACTCCCGCCGCAGATCAAGCCCTCGGTCGATCACAAAATTCTCGAAAAACGCATTCCACCTGACATAGTTTTGGTGCAGGTCGATCACAGTCTGCCGCGGCTTCATGCGTCTGACGATGTTCACCAATGAGACTAGACGGCTCAGCGAAACGTCGGATAACGCGCGATCAAGCGACAGCATGGACGAGTGGAATTCCACTAGAGCATCGAGGCATGCCCGGTCGAATGCTCTCATT
>DATNIJ010000366.1:0-6531 GCA_035604475.1 Alphaproteobacteria bacterium | reverse complement strand
CGCACCGCCCGGCGAGTTGAGCGCCAAAGCCACCGCCGCAAGCGGCTTCATGCGGAAGGCGCGCTCGAGCGGTGCCGCCAGCGAGGCGATGCTGAGCCCGCCGCGCAAGGGACCGAGGGGACCGATGACGCCGGCGAGCCGCACCACGGCGACCTGGGGTGCCGGTGTGCGCAATGCGCCGAGCGGCAAACGATCGAGCCAGCTAGAAAGCGTCATACCGAATACATAGGGTGCTGAATTTGCCTTGCCAACCATCGCCCATCGTCGTGACCACGCGGGCTCACAGCTCTAGCGTCGCACCCCGGCGCAGGATCGCCTCGACGGCCTCGGTGAAGCGGCCGTCCGGACGATGCAGCACGAGGCCTTGGGCCAAACGGGTCGGCGTCTCGATGTCCTTGCGCGCGCGCACGATGACGCGTCGCGCGTCGCGGCCGTCCGCCATCGGCCACAGCGGAAAGACGACGATCTCGCCTGCCTTGCGGTAGAGTGCCGCAAGCACCGCATCGAGGCGGTCGGCCCGGTGGATCACCGCAACGCTTCCCTTCGGGCGCACCATCGCAAGGCAAAAGGCGATCCAGGCGCCGAGCTGGGCCTCGCCTTCGACGTTGGCGGCACTCTTGCCGGGCGACGGAGACGCGGTGCCGCGGCCGGGCTCGAGATGGGGGGGATTGGTCATGACATGGTCGAAACCGCCCGGTGCCAGACGCGGCGGCGGGCGCAAGAGGTCGCCCTCCATCACCACGACGCGATCATCGAGCCCGTTGAGCTTGGCGTTGTCGTTGGCGAGGCGCACGAGGGCGCGCTGCACCTCGAGCCCGGCCACCCGGCAGCCCGCGACGCGCATGGCAAGGCAGAGTGCCGCCGCGCCCACGCCGGTGCCGACGTCGAGCACCTGCTCGCCCGCGCGCGCCGGCACCGCGGCGGCGAGAAGCACCGGATCGATGGCGACCCGATAGCCGGCGGCGAGCTGGGTGAGCCGCACGCGGCCGCCGAGCAGCGCGTCCTCGCTGATCTCTTCCTCAGACACCGTCCGCCGGCCCCCCGCGCTCCTTGAGCAGACGCCTGGCGCGCGCGAGATCCTCGTCCCGCACCATGAGCCGGCGTTGGATGGCTCCGATGCTCCCCTCGAGAATGCTGGTATGGCCGTCGAGGACCACGGCCTCGATGCGCTGTTCCGCCAAGAGCGCCGTCGCGAACGACAGCAGCACCGGGTCGTTGGTCCTGAGGAGTTCCTTCAAGGCACCCTGCCTCCTCGCTGTCGTAGCGCAGCCCCGGCGTGCCGGTGCGACACGCAACTTGACCGGCGCCGTGCGGGGTCTATGCTCCCTGCCAAGCCCAACCACGTCAAGCAGGACGAGAGGGGAACGTGGCTGTCGTCGTCAATCTCGAAGAAGGCCGGGAAAAGTCGCCGGATGCGGCCTTGGCGCGCCTGCAGGCGCTCGTCGCGGAGGACCTGCGCCAGGTCAACGACGTGATCGTCCAACGCATGGCGAGCGAGGTCGTCCTCATTCCCCAGCTCGCCGGCCATATCGTGGCCGCGGGCGGCAAGCGGCTGCGTCCGCTGCTCACGCTCGCCTCGGCCAATCTCTGCGGCTATGAGGGCAGGCGCCACGTGCGGCTCGCGGCCTGCGTCGAGTTCATCCACACGGCAACGCTCCTCCATGACGACGTGGTGGACGAAAGCGATCGGCGCCGCGGTCTCGCCACCGCGAACGCCGTATGGGGCAACAAGGCGAGCGTGCTGGTGGGCGATTTTCTCTTCAGCCGCGCCTTCCAGCTCATGGTCGAGGACGGCTCGCTCGAGGTTTTGCGCATCCTCTCCAATGCCTCCGCCGTGATCGCGGAAGGCGAGGTGCATCAGCTGGTGACGGCCAACGACACGGCGACGAGCGAGACGGCCTATCTCGAGGTGATCCGCGCCAAGACCGCGACGCTCTTCGCCGCCGCCTGCGAGATCGGCGCCGTGGTCGCCGAGCGGCCGCGGGTCGAGGCCGAGGCGCTTGACGGCTACGGCCTCAATCTTGGCATCGCCTTCCAGCTCGTCGACGACGTGCTCGACTATTCCGCCCGCCTCGAGAAGCTCGGCAAGAACATCGGCGACGACTTCCGCGACGGCAAGATCACGCTTCCCATCGTCCTTGCCTTCCGCCGCGGCAACGAAAGCGAGCGCGCGTTCTGGCGCCGCACGCTCGAGGAGCTCGAGCAGAAGGAAGGCGACCTCGAGCACGCGATCCAGCTCATGGAGAAGCACGGCTCGCTGCGCGATACGGTGTCGCGCGCGCGCCACTATGGCTCGATCGCGCGCGACGCGCTCGGCATCTTCCCCGATTCGGCGGAAAAGCGCGCGCTCATCGAGCTCATCGACTTCTGCATCCAGCGCGCCCATTGACGGGGTCGCCTAGAAGCAGGAGATGAGGTTGCGCAAGGTCGTGCAGTGCAGGCGCTGCCCATCGGGGAATGCGTAGAACATCGTGTTGCCGGACCCGAGCGGGCCCGAGCTCGGCACCGTCTCCATGCCCGGCAGGGCGGTGCTCAGGCTGCGGCCCTCCTTGAGCGCCTGCATTTGCGCGAGATACTGACGGCAGGCACGGTACGCATCCGTGCCGGTATTGTAACCGTTCACGCGGCAGCGCTGATGCTCGGCCGTGCAATCGCCGAGGTCGCGCCGCGCCGCCTCGGCGAAAATAGCGCGATCGGGCGCCACCGCCATGGCGCGGCAGATCTCGGCATCGGTCCAACGGGTGAGGTCGTCGGGCAGCACGCCCGAATATTGGCCGGCCCGCGCGAAGCCGCCGCTCACGAGCAGCAAGCCGCAAAGAATGGTGGCGACCGCGCGCATCGAAGTCCTTCCGCTCGAGAGCGAGCTCAGCTGTGCGCCTCTCCCTTGCAGGATAGCAGAGTTTCCATTCGACATGAGGATCGCAAGGAGCCCGGCGCGCTCACGACCGTTCGGATGGTCCGGAGGGGGATATAGGCTCCGGCTCCCTGCCTTGAGAGCCGCGCTCTCGCACCCCACGTAGGGGAGCGCGAGCCACACGGGCAAAGAGGGTTGATCATCGCAGTTGAGGAGGGTTGATCATCGCAGCTGAAGCGACAAGCGAACCGGAAAGTCCGACTTATCCCATGCGAGCCTCCCCGCCGCGCGAGCTCCCCGCGCAAGCGTACGAGAACGCCACGCGCGCGGGCGCGGCGCGTGCGCTGAATTTCGCGGCGTGGCAGGAGACGCGCCTCGCGATGGAGCGCTCGGGCCTCCGCATGAGCCCGCGCGGCCCGAGATCGCGTTGGAAGTCGCTGCTCTTCCATTCCGCCACGCAGGCTTTCGGCGTGTGCGTGAGGTGGCTCGGCCTTGAGCGTCGCGGCGTCTTGAACGCGCGCGCGATCGGGCTCTCGACCGTCGAGCTCGCTTGGCCGAACCTTCCTCCGGCCTTCTCGGGCTACCGCATCCTCCAGCTCAGCGACACGCACTTCGACGCGCTGCCGGCGCTCGCCGGCGATGCCCGGCGTCTTCTCGACGGACTCGAGGTCGATCTCATCGTGCTCACGGGAGACTTTCGCACGCTCACTCACGGGCCCTTCGATCGGGACGTCGAGCCCCTTGGCCCCCTCCTCGCAGCGGTGAAATCGCGCGACGGCGTCCTCGCCGTGCTCGGCAACCACGACCCGGCCTCGATCGTCGCAGCGCTCGAGGTGCTGAATATCACCGTGCTGACCAACGACTCGATCGCGCTCGAGCGGGGTCGCGAGCGCGTCGTCGTGACGGGGCTCGACGACGTGCATCACTTCTATACCGAAAGCGCGCGCCATGCGCTCATCCGGGGCACCGGCGAGTTCAAGATCGCACTCGTGCATTCCCCCGAGGTCGCCGATTTCGCCGCGGAAGCCGGCTACGCCCTCTACCTCTCTGGTCATACGCATGGGGGCCAAGTGTGTCTCCCCGGCGGACATCCCATCATCACTCACTTGACGCGACATAGATTCGCCGCCGCGGGCCGGTGGCAATTCGGCCAAATGACCGGCTATACCTCGCGCGGGCTCGGCGTCAGCCTTCCCCCGGTGCGCTTCAACTGCCGCGGCGAGGTGGCCTTGATCACGCTGCGGCGGCAATCCAGCGGCGAGGCCTTGTCCGGGGCCTAGGCGGGTCAGATCCCGCCATTGACATAGCGCAATGACGGCTCGCTGGCGGCCCCTTACTCTTGAGGCTCTCGCACAGCTCGACAAGGGTCGGGAGGGCCGATGCAGCGCCTTCTCATCGTATCTCACCCGCAGCGACGGAGCTTCACCCAGAGGGTGGCGCAAAGCTGCCTCGTCGCGCTCGAAGCGCCCGGATGACACGCGATGGCCGACACGATCGACAGCGCAGCAGAAGGCCTTACGCGCCTGCCCATCATCAGGAAGCCCCGCTCGGGCTGGCCTGTCGCGCCGAATATGCCGGACTACGAGGCGGCGCGGCGTGCCTTCAGTTGGGAAGCCGCGCGCCGTGAGCTCGACGGGCTCCCCGGCGGATGCGGCTTGAACATCGCCCATGAGGCGGTCGATCGTCATCTTCATGCCGGGCTCGGCTCGAAGATCGCCATGCGCTGGCTTGGCAAGGACGGCAGCCGGCGCGCCTTGACCTACCGGGACCTTGCCGAGGCGAGCAATCGCTTCGCCAACCTCTTGGCCCGGCTTGGCGTCGGCAAGGGCGAGCGCGTGTTCGCACTCCTCGGCCGCGTGCCGGAGCTCTATGTGGTAGCCCTCGGCAGCTTCAAGGCGGGGTGCGTATTCTGCCCGCTCTTCTCCGCCTTCGGCCCGGAGCCCGTACGCGCCCGCCTCGAGATCGGCGATGCTCGGGTCCTAGTCACGAGTGCGGCACTCTATCAGCGCAAGGTGGCCGCAGCGCGCCTCGCGCTGCCCGGGCTCCGACACGTCCTCCTCGTCCCGGAGGGCGGGGTCCGGCAAACACTTCAGGCAATGCCGGCGGGAGCCATCGATCTGGCGCAGGCCCTCGCCGACTGTCCGGGTGCCTTCGCCATTCCGCCGACCGACCCCGAAGACCCGGCACTTCTTCACTTCACCAGCGGTACCACGGGCCGCCCGAAGGGTGCGCTCCACGTCCATGCCGCGGTCGTCGCCCATCACATCACCGGCAGGCTCGCGCTCGATCTCCACCCTGAGGACATCTTCTGGTGCACGGCCGATCCCGGCTGGGTGACGGGCACCTCCTATGGGCTCATCGCCCCCCTCACAAACGGCGTCACGATGGTCGTCGATGAAGGCGACTTCGATGCCGAGCGCTGGTACCGCGTCCTCGCGGAGGAACGCGTCAGCGTTTGGTACACGGCACCCACGGCGGTGCGCATGATGATTCGCGCGGGCGACGAGATGGCGCAGCACTACGACCTGACGCCGCTTCGCTTCATGGCGAGCGTCGGCGAGCCGCTCAACCCTGAGGCGGTCGAATGGGGAAGGCTAGCCTTGGGCCGCCCCTTCCACGACAACTGGTGGCAAACCGAGACGGGCGGCATCATGATCGCCAACTTCCTCGCCATGGATATCAAGCCTGGCTCGATGGGCCGTCCGCTGCCGGGGATCGAGGCGGCGATCGTGCGCCGCGCTCCGGGCGGCGCCATCCAGCTAATCGACGCGCCGGACGAGCAAGGCGAGCTTGCGCTCAGGCCCGGCTGGCCCTCGATGTTCCGCGCCTACGTCAACGAGGCCGAACGCTATGCCAAATGCTTCGGCGGCGGCTGGTACCTGACCGGCGATCTCGCCAGGCGCGACGCCGACGGCTACTACTGGTTCGTCGGCCGCGCCGACGACGTGATCAAGACCTCGGGCCACCTGGTCGGGCCGTACGAGGTGGAGAGCGTGCTCATGGAGCACCCGGCCGTGGCCGAGGCCGGCGTCATCGGCAAGCCCGATCCCGTCGCCTTCGAGGTGATCAAGGCGTTCGTCACGCTCAAGTCGGGGCATTCGCCGAGCGAGGAGCTCAAGCGCAGCATCCTGGCGCATGCGCGCAAGCGGCTGGGTGCGGCGGTCGCCCCCAAGGAGATGGAATTCAAGCCGAACCTGCCCAAGACCCGCTCGGGGAAGATCATGCGGCGTCTGCTTAAGGCCCGCGAGCTGGGCTTGCCCGAGGGCGACATTTCAGCGCTCGAGAGGGAGTCATGACCAAGCACGCCGAGAAAACACACCTCGATCGCGATCATCTTCTTCGCTTGCTGAGGGAGATGCTCCGCATCCGCCGCTTCGAGGAGCGCTCAGTCGAGCTTTACAGCGCAGGCAAGATCCGCGGCTTTCTCCACCTCTATATCGGCGAGGAGGCGAACGCCGTCGGCGTCATGCAGGCCCTCACGGCGGACGACGCCGTGGTCACGACCTACCGGGAGCACGGCCATGCGCTGGCGCGCGGCATATCGGCCCGCGCCTTGATGGCGGAGATGTACGGCAAGCGCGAAGGGAGCAGCCGAGGCAGGGGCGGCTCGATGCATGTCTTCGACGCGGCGACGCGCTTTTACGGCGGCAATGCCATCGTCGCGGGGGGCATACCTT
>DATNIJ010000365.1:0-27778 GCA_035604475.1 Alphaproteobacteria bacterium | reverse complement strand
TGGGACGGGCCCCTTCCCTCTCCCGTAAACGGGAGAGGGCAACTTTCCCTCTACCGCTTGCGGGGTCGAGCCGCGGAGCGGATCGACGAGGGGCTCATTGCGAAGCAATGGGAGGGTGAGGGAGCGCTCGCGGAGAAGGTGAACTCGCTCACCCGGGGTAGGCCATGGTGACGCGCGCGGCCCGCTTCCTCAAGAGGCTGTTCACGGTCGATCCGGCCGAGCTGGTGCCGTCGGGGCAGCGCGACCTGCGGCTCGATTTCTTCCGCGGCTTGGCGCTCTGGTTCATCTTCCTCGACCACATCCCTTCGAACTTGGTGAACTGGGTCACGGTGCGCAATTACGGCTTCAGCGATGCAACCGAGATATTCATCTTCATTTCGGGCTATTCGGCCTCGATCGCCTACGGCGGGACCATGCGGCGCCGCGGCTTCTGGCTGGCGACGGCGCGCATCTTGCGGCGCTGCTGGCAGCTCTACGTGGCCCACATCTTCCTCTTCGTGATCTTCACCGCGCAAATCGCCTACGTCGCGTCACGCTTCAATAATCCGATGTTCTCCGAGGAGATGCAGGTCGTCGATTTCCTCAACGATCCGTCGGCGACCCTGGTTCAGGCGTTGCTGTTGAAGTTCCGCCCGGCGAACCTCGACATCCTGCCGCTCTACATCGTGCTGTTGCTCGTCTTTCCGCTCGTGCTCTGGGCGCTCGAGCGCCGGCCGGCGTGGGTGCTCGCGGCCTCCGCCTTCCTCTACGGCGTCGTCCTTGCCACCCGCATTAATTTGCCCGGCTATCCGCCGGGCGAGGGGTGGTACTTCAATCCCTTCGCTTGGCAGCTCCTTTTCGTCATCGGGGCGTTGCTCGGCCGCGTGCACGGCACTCCGCAACCAGCGTTGCCGCGCAATCGCGTGCTCCTCGGCTTGGCACTCGCCTATCTCCTCTTCGCCTTTCTCGTGGCAATGAGCTGGCACATCCCCCAGCTCGCGCCAATCGTGCCGCCGTGGCTCGGAAACCTGATATACCCGATCAGCAAGACCGACCTCGATCCGCTGCGCCTCATCCATTTCCTGTCGCTCGGCTACGTGACGATGTGGCTCGTCGCCGCGCATGCGCCGTTCCTCAAATGCCGCGTATCGCGACCGCTCGTCAGGTGCGGTCAGCAGTCGCTCTATGTATTCTGCACCAGCATCTTGCTGTCCTTCTCGGGGCATTTCTTCCTCATCGAGGTGGATGACAGCTTCGCAGCACAGCTCGCGGTCTCGGTTGCCGGCATCGCGCTGATGGTGGCACTCGCCTATCTGCTCGGCTGGTATCGCCGGGCGGAAAGAGCGGAAAGCGTCGAGCGCAAGGGAAGCGCACGGCCGCTGCCGCGCGCGTGACGGAGGGAAATAATCATGAAAAGCGGGGGGAAACTATAATGATAAGAAATCGGCGAACGAGACCAGGCTATGGGCTGGGCCTCGCCGCGGCGCTCTTCTTGGTGCTCGGCGGCACGGCCGTGGCGGCGGCGGAGGGGTTCGATCCCACGACGACTTGCGCGGTGCCTGAGGAAATCGCCGGTGCGGGGCTGCCTCTGCCGCACGTGGCGGCAAAGCTGAAGGCGCGGGAAGCGGTGCGCATCGTCGTGATCGGCTCGGGCTCGTCGGCCGGCTTGGGCGCCTCCTCGCTCGCGGAGGCCTATCCTATGCGGCTCACGCGCGAGCTCGGGAGACTCTTCCCCGACGCCAAGTTCGAGTTGGTCAATCTCTCGAAGCGCGGCCAGCTCGCGAGCGAGATGGAGGCGCGCTTTGTCACTGAGGTCGCAGCCGCGCACCCGGCACTCGTGATCTGGCAAACCGGCACGGTCGACGCGGTCAAGGGCGTCGATCTGGCGAGCTTCGGGCAAGTGCTCGAGACGGGCATCGACAAGCTGCGCGCGCTCGATGCCGACGTCATTCTCATAAACAGCCAGTACAGCCCGCATACCTTGACCGCGCTCGATACCGAGCCGTACCGGGATTATCTGCGCTGGGCCGTCCAGAGCCGCTCGGCCATCCTCTTCAACCGCTACGCCATGATGGAGTACTGGGTCGAGCAGGGGGTCATCGACTTCTCCAGCCCGTCCAAGGTCGATCAGGCGAGAAACGACGATTTGGTGCATGGTTGCATCGCCTATCGCCTGGCACGGCAAATCGAGAGTGCCGTCAAATCCGGCGCCGGGGACGACGCCAAGGAATAATCGGCACCGAACTCGCCGAGAATAAATTTTTCGGCGGGACGTGATCGGCGCTGACCGCTGGTTCCAGACAGTATGCGCAATGTGTAACGTCCAGATCCGCCGCTGGCTCAAGGCATAGCGTGCTGTCGAAATCCCGCAACCTTGAGGCTTTTCGCTTTCCGCTGCGCGTGCCACAGGTCATGCTGCAACTGCATCCGCAGCCACGTCTCAGCCGTGCTCCATCCGGCTTTTTCAAGCCGAATCGCCATCTCCGGCGACACGCCGCTATGGCCGTTCAACAGCTCGGACAGCGCCTTGCGCGTGACCCCCAAGCCCTTGGCCGCCTCTGTGACGCTCAAGCCGAGCGCCTTAAGGCAATCCTCCCGGATGATCTCCCCAGGGTGCGGCGGATTATGCATCCTCATCGTCAGCCTCTCCTTTCGTCAGTGATCGTCAATCAGGTCAACATTGGTGGCGTCCTCGCCGTCAAACTCGAACACCAGCCGCCAATTCCCGGATACCGGCGAACCCCATCCCATTGGGAGCGCCCGCGGTATGCGCATCGCCGGCCTGCCTATTTGGCGCTGGTTGAGGCGGTGCGGCACCCCTATGCTCTGCCGCAAGTGACAAGACCTAGCACGAGGGAACGCCCATGGCTCTCCGCAAGACGTCGAGGAACGGGGGATTCGACAAGTCCAGGCTGCCGAGCCGCCATGTCTCGGTCGGCGACACGAGCGCCCCCCATCGCGCCTTCTATTACGCGATGGGCATGAGCGAGGCGGACATCGCGCGTCCCCTCGTGGGCGTGGTGACGACGTGGAACGAGGCAGCACCCTGCAACATCTCGCTCTCGCGCCAAGCCCAGATCGCGAAACTAGGTGTGAAGGCCGGCGGCGGCAGTCCGCGCGAGTTCACCACCATCACGGTGACCGACGGCATCGCCATGGGCCATGCCGGGATGAAGTCCTCGCTCGTGAGCCGCGAGGTGATCGCGGATTCGGTCGAGCTCACCGTGCGCGGCCATTGCTACGACGGGCTCGTCGGCATCGCCGGCTGCGACAAGTCGCTGCCCGGCATCATGATGGCGATGCTGCGGCTCAACGTGCCCTCCGTCTTCCTCTACGGCGGCTCGATCCTGCCGGGCAAATTCCAAGGCCGCGACGTTACCATCGTCGATGTCTTCGAAGGGGTGGGCGCGCGCGCGGCGGGACGCATGACGGCCGAAGAGCTTCACGAGCTCGAATGCGCCGCCTGTCCCTCGGCCGGCTCCTGCGGCGGCCAGTTCACCGCCAACACCATGGCCTGTGTCTCCGAGGCGCTCGGCTTGGCGCTTCCGGGCTCGGCCATGCCGCCGGCGCCTTACGAGAGCCGCGATGTCTTCGCCGAGGCGGCGGGGATTGCGGTCATGGAGCTCATCAAGCGCCAGCTGCGGCCGCGCGACATCGTGACGCTGAAGGCGCTCGAGAACGCCGCGACCGTGGTCGCGGCGTCGGGCGGGTCGACCAATGCGGGCTTGCATCTCCCCGCGATCGCCAACGAGGCGGGGATCGCCTTCACGCTCGCGGACGTGGTCGCGATCTCGCGCCGCACGCCCTATATCGCGAACCTGAAACCGGGCGGCAAATACGTGGCCAAGGACCTCTATGACGTGGGCGGCGTGCCCGTCTTGATGAAGGCGCTCTTGGACGGCGGTTATCTCCACGGCGACTGCATCACCGTCTCCGGCAAGACGATCGCGGAGAACCTCAAGGACGTGGTGGTGCCGAAGAACCAGGACGTGGTGCATTCGACGCGGAAGCCGCTGAGCAAGTCGGGCGGCCTGATCGGCCTCAAAGGCAATCTGGCACCCGATGGTGCCATCGTGAAAGTCGCTGGCATGAAGCGCCTGCAATTCACAGGGCCGGCGCGCTGCTTCGACTGCGAGGAGGACGCGCTCAAGGCCGTGCTCGCGCGCAAAATCAAGCCCGGTGACGTGGTGGTGGTGCGCTACGAGGGACCGAAGGGCGGACCCGGCATGCGCGAGATGCTCTCCACCACGAGCGCCATCTACGGCCAGGGCCTGGGCGAGGCGGTGGCGCTGATCACCGATGGGCGCTTCTCCGGCGGGACCCGCGGCTTCTCGATCGGCCATATCGGCCCCGAGGCGGCGGTCGGCGGCCCGATAGCGTTGCTCAAGGACGGCGACCGCATCGAAATCGATGCCGTCAAGGGCACGCTCAACGTGGCGCTCTCGAAAGCGGAGCTCGCCAAGCGCCGCAAGAGCTGGAAGCCGCGCCGGCACGACTTCCAGTCCGGCACGCTCTGGCGCTATGCCCAGAACGTCGGGCCCGCCCACACCGGTGCCGTCACTCATCCCGGTGCCGCAGCCGAGACGCACTGCTACGCGGATATCTGAGCTCGGCCTGCGAAGCACGGCGGAAGGGAAGGGGCCATGGCCCGCATCGCCGTCGGCGGCTTTCAGCACGAGACCAATAGCTTCGCACCCTCGAAGGCGCGCTACGAGGATTTCGTCCGCGCCGGCGGCTGGCCCGGGCTGACGCGGGGGCAAGATCTCTTCGCGACGGTCGCCGGGATCAACATTCCGATCGCCGGCTTCATCGCGGCGGCGCACGCGGCCGGCCACGAGCTTCTGCCCCTCGCCTGGGCCAATGCGACGCCGTCGGGTCCTGTCACGGGAGACGCCTACGAGCGCATCGCGGCCCTCTTGGTGTCGGAGCTTGCGGAGAAGCTTCCGCTCGATGCGGTCTATCTCGATCTCCACGGCGCCATGGTTGCCGAGCATCTCGAAGACGGCGAGGGCGAGCTCTTGGGGCGCGTCCGCGCCCTCGTCGGCCAGCATGTCCCCATCGTCGCCAGCCTCGATCTCCACGCCAACGTGACCGAGCGCATGGTCGAGGCCGCCTCGGCCCTCGTCGCCTATCGCACCTATCCCCACCTGGACATGGCGGAGACCGGCGCGCGCGCGGCCGGGATCATCGATGGCTTGCTCGGGCGCGGCAAGCCGCTCCACAAAGCCTTCCGCAAGCTGCCCTATCTCATTCCGCTCACCTTCCAATGCACGCTGATCGAGCCGGCAAGGAGCCTCTATCGCTTGGCAAGCGAACTCGAGCGCGGGCAGGTGGCGAGCGTCTCGCTCGCGACCGGCTTCCCGCTCGCCGATATTCGCGAGTGCGGCCCCGCGGTCATCGCCTATGCCACCAGCAAGAGTGCGGCCGAGCGCGCGGCCGACCGTCTCGCCGGCGAATGCCTCGCCCGGGAGGGCGACTTCGCAGGCGCATTGTGGGAGCCCGACGCGGCGGTGCGGCACGCCATCGCCACCGCCAAAGCCGCCGAGCGGCCGGTCGTGCTGGCCGATACCCAGGACAATCCGGGTGCGGGTGGCGATGCCGACACCATCGGCCTCTTGGAGGCCCTCGTGCGCAATGGGGCCGAGGACGCAGCCCTCGGCATCCTTTGCGATCCTGCCGCGGCCGCGGCCGCGCACAGGGCCGGATTGGGGGCTACCCTCAAGCTCGAAGTGGGAGGACGCTCGAACCTCCCGGGTCACGGCCCCTTTGCGGGCGAATTCCGCGTGGCGGCCCTGGGCGACGGCACCTTCACCGCGACCGGGCCGTTCTACAAGGGGGCGCGCATGCGGCTCGGCCCCATGGCGCGCCTTGCCATAGGGGGCGTGCAGCTCGTGGTGGCGAGCCGCAAGCTGCAGGCGGCCGACCAGGAAATCTTCCGCCATCTCGGCATCGAGCCCGCGCGCATGAAGATCCTGGCGCTCAAGAGCTCGGTGCATTTCCGTGCCGACTTCCAGCCGATCGCCGAGGAGGTGCTCGTGGTCGAGGCCCCCGGCCCGGCGCTCGCCGACCCGGCCAAGCTGGCCTTCAAGCACCTCAGGCCCGGCGTGCGCTTGACGCCCGGCGGCCCGGCCTTCCAGCCGGGGCGATAGGGAGGACCGAGGCCCGCACTGGACGAGATTGGCGTGCCAATGTCGAGTGCTTTGAATCCGCGCGGAGAATCGATTGTCGTGCCAACAAGAAGGGCGCCTCTTGGACGCTCCTTGTTCGTTGATACGGCAATTACAACCCGGCTATCCGCCCCTATTTGGCCGCTTTCAACGCAGTCTCGGCGAGGCTTTTTGCTATCAAGTCGCGCCGCATCGGCTTGAGCACGACGAGCGCCATCGCCGCGGCGACGAGATTGAAGATCGCCGCCGCGATGAAGACGGTTTGCCAGTTCCCCGCGGGCGACAGCCAATTGGCGACCGGCACCAGGAGCGAGGCGGTGCCCTTGGCCGTATATAGGAGGCCGGCATTCGCCGCCGCGAACTTGGCGCCGAAGCAGTCGGTGCAGGTGGTGGGGAATAGGCTATAGATCTCGCCCCAAGCGAAAAATACCACGCCGCTCAAGAGCACGAAGGCGATCGGGTGCTGGCCGAGGAAATAGAGGCCGAGGATGCCGATGCCCTCGATCCCGAAGGCGATGAACATGGTGATCTCGCGGCCGATGTGGTCGGAGACCCAGCCGAAGAACGGCCGCGTGAGGCCATTGAGGACGCGGTCGAGCGAAGCCGCGAAGGTGAGCGCAGGCAGTGTCACCCACAAGAGGCTGACCGGCGTTTCGGCGACCTTGAAGTCCTTGGCGATCGGTGCGAGCTGCGCCGTCGCCATCAGGCCACCCGCCGCCATCAGGACGAACATCACATACATCACCCAGAAGACCGGCTCGCCCAGGATTTGCAACGGCTGGTATTGGCGGCGGGTCTGTTGGATGATGGCACTCGCGGGCGCTGGCGCCTCGCCCGGCTCGGGTGCAAAGAGCAGGAAGGCGAGCAGCACCACAACGATGCCTTGGCCGATGCCGAAATCGAGGAAGGCCGACTCGTAGCCGCTGCCCTTGATCATGTTCTGGATGGGGACGACGGTAAAGGCCGAGCCCATCCCGAAGCCCGCCGCGGTGAGCCCGGCGGCAAGGCCGCGCTTGTCCGGAAACCACTTGAGCGCATTGCCGACGCAGGTGCCGTAAACGGCTCCCGCCCCGATGCCCCCGATGATCTGCGCGACATAAAGAACCGTGAGCGAGGCGGCGTAGGCATTAATGATCCAGGCAAGGCCTGCGAGAGCGCCGCCGACGAGCACGACGATCTTGGGCCCGAAGCGGTCGACGAGG
Source organism: Alphaproteobacteria bacterium (assembly GCA_035604475.1). Taxonomy (GTDB): domain Bacteria; phylum Pseudomonadota; class Alphaproteobacteria; order JACZXZ01; family JACZXZ01; genus DASPPM01. The sequence continues at coordinate 20,430 of DATNIJ010000365.1, read as the reverse complement.
TAGCCTTCGATGGGGACGAGCCAGGTCTCGAAGAGGACGAAGAGCGTGAAGGCGACCTGGATGGAGGCGCGGCCCCAATGGTACTTCTGGTCGAGAGGGTTGACGAAGAACGTCCAGCCGTATTGCAGGTTGGCGATCATGACCATGCACAGGATGCCGACCAGCAGTTGAAGCCATCGGCTCCTGTCGGAGCCTCGGCTTATCGAAGCCGATGCTTGCGACATTTGGCTTGTTTCCTCCTAGGGCCGCCTGACGTTAGCGTTTTTTTCCGGCCCCCTTGTTTTCGCCCGCCTTCCAGGCAGGTCTCCCCGCTTCCTCCTCTTGTCCGTCGCCCCAGCATCGAGCCGCGAGCGGCTCTAATGCTCGCGTCATTCTAGCATTACCAAGGCCGAGAACAATCCCTCTCGTTTTCAACTCATTTTGAGCCAGCGGCGAATTGGGAGCTCGATCGCGCGCGCGAGGCTGGCACCCGGGCTCAGCGCTCGGCCACGAGCGGCGAGCGGCTGTCGCCCACGTGGCGCGGCAGCCCGTCGTTCATGATCAGCCAAGGGATACGGTCCGGCTCATAGACGTGGCGGTCCGGCGTGAGGCACTCGGGATGGTCGAGGCTGCCGGCGGTCACGTCGACATAGCCTGCGTAGCGCGTCGAGGCGAAGAAGAGGGGAGTGCCGCAGCTCGAGCAAAAGGCGCGGCGCCCGTGATCCGAGGATTGGTACCAGCTGGGCGTGCCCTGGGTGACGGCGAGGCCCTGCTCCTTGAGCGTGAGCCACGTCACCATGGGCGCTCCGGCCGCGCGGCGGCACATGCTGCAATGGCAGTGGCCGGTATGGTGGGGCTCATGAGAGATGCGGTAGCGCACGCTGCCGCAGAGGCAGCCGCCCTCGAGTGGCATTGGCGTGGCCATGTTGCTCTCCTTGAAGCGCGTTCCTCTCGTTCTTCCCTCAGTCCGCGAGCGTCAACCATACCGGCGTGTGGTCCGAGGCGCGCTCCCAGCCGCGCGGCTCCCGCGCGATGTCGCAGTCCTTGAGACGGTCCGCGGCTTGGGGCGAGAGCAGGAGGTGGTCGATGCGCAGGCCCTCGTCGCGTTGCCAGCGTCCGGCCTGATAGTCCCAGTAGGTATAGCGGTGCGGCTCGGGGTGAAGGGCCCTGAAGGCATCCGTGAGCCCGAGGTGGAGGAGGGCGCGGAACTGGGCCCGGCTTTCGGGCCGGCAGAGCGCATCGTCCTTCCAGGCGACGGGGTCGTAAACGTCCTGATCGGCGGGAGCCACGTTGTAATCGCCACCCAGCACGAAGGCTTCGTCGAGCTTCACGAGCCGCGCCGCATGGGCGCGCAGACGCGCCATCCATGCGAGCTTGTAGGCGAACTTTTCGCCCGGGGCCGGATTGCCGTTGGGGAGATAGATCGTGGCGACCCTGAGGGTGCCGACGATCGCCTCGAGGTAGCGCGCCTGGGCGTCCTCTCCGTCGCCCGGCAATGCCTTGTGCTCGACCTCGATGGGGCGCTTGGCGAGGATGGCGACGCCGTTATAGCTCTTCTGCCCGACCACGGCGGTGTTGTAGCCGAGGTCTTCGATCTCGAGCGCGGGGAAGTCCGCGGTCTGCACCTTGATCTCTTGCAGCAGCACGATGTCGGGGGCTGCCTCCTTGAGCCAGCGCAGGAGATGCGGGAGGCGGGCCTTGACCGAGTTGACGTTCCAGGTGGCGATTTTGAGCAAGAGCCGGCTCCGCTCGGCGCGCGAGAGACATCCCGGCACTGTCATAGCATGATTTGTCGGGTGCGGAGCGCCCTCGCGCCGGATTTTTTCTCAAGGGGAGCGTGAGATTGGCTGTGCGAGCGGCGCGCGCCGAAGGCCGTCGCGCTTACACCGAGAACGAGCTGCCGCAGCCGCAGGACGAGGTCGCGTTCGGATTGTGCACCTTGAAATAGGCGCCGAGCAGATCCTCGACGAAGTCGACCTCCGACCCCTTGAGGAATTCGAGGGAGACCTCGTCGACCACCACGCGTGCGCCTCCGCGCTCGAACACGCGATCGTCCGCGTTGCGGGCATCGTCGAAGCTGAAGGCGTATTGGAACCCGGCACAGCCCCCGCCGGAGACGGCGATGCGCATGCCAAGGGCTGCATTGTCTTCCGCTGCCAAGAGCTCCGCGATGCGCTTGGCCGCATTCTCGCTGATCGCCACGCTCGGCGTCTCGGAGGTCACGGCAATGTCCGTCATGATCGCACCGGCTCCTCGCTTCGGGGGCAGGACTCCCTGGCCCGCGCGCGCATTCCTATTTAGCCCAGCCGAAGCCTTTGTCAATGAAGCCCTGGTGCGGCCGGCCGGCTCTGCTGCTTCGCCCTCGAGCGGCATTTTGCCACCGGAGCAGGCCCAAAGGGCTCGTTTCGGCAGCCTTGTCTTAAGCCCATGAGGGCGGCAGCGCGTTGCCTGAGGCGGGCAGCACCTGTAGGGTGGCGCCATGAGTGGAACTCTCCTCGCCCCTTACGCGTGCGATCCGGCCAAGAGCCGCGGGCGCCTCGTCAAGGAGCCGGAGAGCTCGACGCGCACGCCCTATCAGCGCGATCGCGACCGCGTCATTCATTCCGCTGCCTTCCGCCGCCTCAAATACAAGACGCAGGTCTTCGTCTTTCACGAGGGCGACTACTACCGCACGCGGCTCAGCCACAGCCTCGAGGTGTCCCAGATCGCGCGCTCGATCGCGCGTGCGCTCGCGCTCAACGAGGACCTCGCCGAGGCGCTGGCATTGGCCCATGACCTCGGCCATCCGCCCTTCGGGCATGCCGGCGAGCACGCGCTCGAGGAAGCCATGAAGAGCTTCGGCGGGTTCGATCACAATGCGCAGACGCTGCGCATTCTCACCAGGCTCGAGCAGCGCTATGCCGAGTTCGACGGTTTGAACCTCACCTGGGAGACGCTCGAGGGAGTCGTGAAGCACAACGGCCCGCTTGCCGGCGACAACGCCAACGGCCCCGTACCGGAGGGCATTTCCGAGTACAACGCGCAGCATGATCTCGAGCTGGCAAGCTGGCCGTCCGCCGAGGCGCAAGTGGCGGCCCTTTCCGACGACATCGCCTATAATAACCACGACATCGACGACGGTCTGCGCGCCGGCCTCTTCAGTGTCGAGGACCTCTCGGCCATTCCGCTCGTCGGCCCCACCTTCAAGGCGGTCGAGGAGCACTACTCCGGGCTCGAGCGCTCGCGCCTCATCCACGAATCGATCCGCCGGCTCATCGACCACATGGTCAACGATCTCCTGGCCGAGACGCGCCGGCGTCTCAACGAGGCGAAGCCCGAGAGTGCAGCCGACATTCGCGGCTGCGGCCGCGCCGTCGTTGCATTTTCCGCCGAGATGCGGGAGAACGACCGCGCTCTCCGGGGTTTTCTCTTCGAGCGCATGTACCGCCATTTCCGGGTCAACCGGATGACCAGCAAGGCCCGGCGCGTGGTGGGCGAGCTGTTCCGCCTCTTCCTCGCCGAGCCGGAATGCTTGCCGACGGAGTGGGGTGCCTTGGCCGAAGGGAGCAACACCGCCAAGACGGCGCGCGTGGTCACCGACTATATCGCCGGCATGACGGACCGTTACGCGCTCGATGAGCACCGGCGCCTGTTCGACCCGCGGACAAGTCCGTAAAATGAACGTTTACAAGTACGTAAAGGGCCTCGTTCAGGGCGAGCTCGAGGCGCTGTCAGGGGCCGGCAAGCTGCCCCCCGGGCTCGATCTCGGCCGCGTCTCGGTCGACCCTCCACGCGAGTCGGGGCATGGCGAGCTCTCGACCAATGCCGCCATGGTGCTGGCACGGGAGGCGAAGGTGCCGCCCCGCAGGATCGGCGAGCTCCTGGCCGAGCGCTTGCTGGCGTACCCTGTGATCGCGACCGTAGAGGTGGCTGGGCCGGGATTCGTCAATCTCACGCTCGCCGGATCCTTCTGGCAGCAGGCGCTGGCCGAGCTTCTCCAAGAGGGCAGCGATTACGGGCGCTCGGAGATCGGCAAGGGCGAGCTCGTGAACGTGGAATACGTCTCGGCCAATCCCACGGGCCCGCTCACGGTGGCGCACGCGCGAGGTGCCGTGTTCGGCGATGCGCTCGCCTCGCTCCTCGCTTTTGCCGGCTACCGCGTCGTGCGCGAGTACTACATCAACGACGCCGGCCAGCAGATCGAGCAATTGGCCTATTCGGCCTACGCGCGCTACCTCGAGGCGCTCGGCGAGGCGATGAGCGAGAAGGTATTCGCCCGGCACTTTCCCGGCCGCGCGTGGGAGTACCAGGGCGACTACTTGAAACCGGTCGGTCATGCTCTTGTCGAGGCCCACGGTGCGAGCCTCAAGGACGCGGCCCGCGCGGCATGGTTGCCCAAGGTGCGGGAGTTTGCAGTCGAGCAAATGATGGCGCTTATCAAGGCGGATCTCGATGCCCTCGGCATTCATCATGACGTCTTCACCTCGGAGCGGCATGACATTGTCGGCAAGGGCAAGGTGGAAGACGCACTCGCCGAGCTCGACCGCCGCGGGCTCTTGTATACGGGCGTGCTCGAGCGGCCCAAGGGCAAGCCGCCCGAGGATTGGGAGCCGCGCCCGCAGACCCTTTTCCGGGCGACCGCCTTCGGCGATACCACGGACCATGCATTGCGGCGCTCGAACGGGAGCTGGACCTATTTCGCCTCCGACATCGCCTATCACTGGGACAAGTTTCGCCGGGGGGCCAAGACCATGATCGATGTTTGGGGTGCCGACCATGGCGGCCATATCAAGCGCACGCAGGCGGCGCTGAGCGCCATCACCGGCGGCGCGGGCACGCTCGACGTCAAGATCTGCCAGCTCGTCAAGCTTCTTCGCGAAGGCCGGCCCGTCAAGATGTCGAAGCGCGCGGGCACCTTCGTCACCTTGCGCGAGGTGGTGGACGAGGTCGGCAAGGGCGTCGTGCGCTTCATTATGCTCACGCGCAAGAACGACGCGCCGCTCGACTTCGACCTCGCCAAGGTGGTCGAGCAGTCGCGCGACAATCCCGTGTTCTACGTCCAATATGCGCATGCGCGCTGCCACTCCGTCCTGCGCAACGCGCGCGAGGCCTTTCCCGGCCTCGACTTTTCTTCCGAGTCGCTGGCGCGGCAAGCGCTTGTGCGCTTGAACGACTCGCTGGAGCTCGCCTTGATCAAGCTGCTGTGCGGCTGGCCGCGCCAGATCGAGGCCGCGGCCGAGGTGCACGAGCCCCATCGACTCGCGTTTTACCTCTATGACCTCGCGGCCGCCTTCCACGGGCTCTGGACGAAAGGGCGGGAGGAGCCTAGCCTGCGCTTTATCCGGGATGGCGACGCCGAGTTGACGCGCGCGCGCTTGGCCCTGGTTCGGGCGGTTCAGCTCGTCATCGCCTCCGGACTCTCAATCTTCGGCGTCGACGCGGTAGAGGAGATGCACTGATGCCATCTGACCCCGGGCCGGCCGGATCTCACGATCCGCTCCGCGCAATCTATGAGCACGAGCAGAGGCGCCCCCGCCGCTCGCGGCTCTTCACCGGTGCCGTGGCGCTCCTCGTGCTCGGCGCCATGGCGCTCGTGGTCTATTACGCCTATCAGCTGGGACTGCGCGCCGGCGCGCAAGGGCCGGCACCGCTCATCAAGGCCGAGCAGCAGCCTTACAAGGTCAAGCCGGAAGAGCCCGGCGGGATGGACGTCCCCAACCAGGACAAGCTGATCTACAAGGAAGTCAAGCCAGCCGGCTCGGGGGCCAGCGCCGAGCCGGCCGAGCGCCTGATGCCGCCGCCGGAATCTCCGCTGCCCAAGCCCGAGAAGGAAGTGCCCCAGCCGCAGCAGGCCCAGGCGGCGGAGCCGTTGGCTCCAGCCGCTGAGCCGGCACCGCAGCAACCGAGCGCTGCGGCCCCGGCGCCAAGCGCTCCTGTCTCGCCCTCGGCCGCTGCGGCGGCGACGCCGCCCAAGGAGGGCGTGCCGCAGCAAGTGGCGCAAGGCGGCGGGCTGGAGGCGCCGGCGACACCCGCGAAATCGGGCAGCTCGAGCGAGCCGGCCGCCAAGCCGGCGGCGGCTAGCGAGAGCGCGCCGGCGGCCGCCAAGCCCGCGCCGGCGCCTTCCGCCAGCGCGGAAAAGGCGCCAAGCCGCGCCGCCGGCGAAGCGGCGGGGGACTGGCACGTGCAGCTCGGGGCCGTGCGCACGGCCGAGGAGGCGCAGCACGAGTGGGCGCGTCTCCAGGGCAAGTATCCGGATTTGCTCGGGCAGCTTTCGCTCAACATCCAGCGCGTCGACCTCGGCGGCGACAAGGGCGTGTTCTTTCGCATCCGAGGCGGCCCGCTCACCGATCGCGCGCAGGCGAACGCGCTTTGCGACCGGCTGAAGGCGGTCCAGGTCGGATGCTTGGCGGTCAGGCGTTGAGCGCAGCACGGTCGCATTGACCGACATGCAAGAGGCGCGCGCGGTCATCTTCGGCTGCGCGGGCGCCGGCCTCGGCAAGGCCGAGGCGCGCTTCTTCCGCGAGAGCAATCCGCTCGGCTTCATCCTCTTCGCGCGCAATTGCAAGGAGCCGGCGCAAGTGCGCGACCTCGTCGGCGAGTTGCGCGCCTCTGTCGGCCGCGGTGACGCGCCGGTGCTGATCGACCAGGAGGGCGGCCGCGTCGCCCGCCTTCTTCCGCCGCATTGGCGCAAGGCCCCTTCCGCTCGCCGCCTCGGGCAATTGGCGGAGCGCTCGCTCGAGGGGGCTCGGCGAGCCGTCTGGCTCAATGCGCGGCTGATCGCGGCGGAGCTCGCTGAGCTCGGCATCACGGTCGATTGCGCACCGGTGCTCGATCTGGCCTTGCCGGAGACGCACGATGTCATCGGCGATCGTGCCTTCGGCGCCGATCCCGAGCGCGTGGCCATCCTCGGCAGGAGCGTCTGCGAGGGGCTCTCGGCCGGCGGAATAGCACCCGTGATCAAGCACATCCCCGGTCATGGCCGCGCCCGCGCCGACAGCCATCTCGAGCTTCCCGAGGTCGCCGCAGCTTGGCAGTTGATGCGCGCGACCGACTTCGTGCCCTTCAAGGCGCTTGCCGATCAGCCCTGGGCCATGACCGCGCATGTCCGCTTCAGCGCGATCGATCCGGTGCATGCGGCAACCACCTCGCGCCGCCTCATCGCCGAGGTCGTGCGCGGCGAGATCGGCTTCGAGGGGGCGCTGCTCTCCGACGATCTCGGCATGCGCGCACTCGCGGGCGACTTCGGCGAGCGCACGGCGGCGGCACTCGAGGCTGGCTGCGATGTCGTGCTGCACTGCTCGGGCGTGCTCGAGGAGATGGCGGCCGTGGCCGCGGCAGCGTCCCCCCTAGGGGGCCTTGCCGCAAAGCGGGTGTCGCGCGCGCTCGCGCGGCGCGGCGAAGCGGAACCGCTCGATGTGGCCTCGGCAATGGCGGAGCTTGACGCGCTTCTTTCGGCAGCGTAAGCGATGCGCCGTGAACTCGTCCTCGCTCTCCTACATCCTCTTTGAAGCGTCGATATGGGTGCTGCCCGTGATCATCGCGGTCACCTTTCACGAGGTGGCCCACGGGGTGGTGGCCAATTGGCTCGGCGATGACACCGCCTATCGACTGGGCCGAGTCAATTTCAACCCGCTGAGACACATCGACCCCTTCGGCACGATCGTGCTTCCGGCACTCCTGCTCTTGATCCGCGCACCTTTCCTCTTCGGCTATGCCAAGCCGGTGCCGGTCAACTTCGCGCGACTCGGTCACCCGAAACGCGACATGGTGTGGGTCGCCGCCGCCGGTCCGGGGATGAACATCCTCTTGGCCCTGGTCTCCGGCCTGCTCATTCATCTCGCCCCTTGGCTCCCCGGCGTGATCGGGCCCTGGGTTTTTCACAATCTGGAAAATTCGCTTATTATCAACGTAGTATTGGCCGTTTTTAACATGCTTCCTCTGCCCCCTCTGGATGGCGGGCGGGTGCTCGTTGGGTTGCTGCCGCTGCGGCCCGCGCGCGCACTTGCCGGGCTCGAGCGCTGGGGAATGTTTATTCTGATCGCCGTTCTCTTTATCCTGCCCATGTTGGGGCGCGAGCTTCACGCCGACCTCAATGTGATGGCGTGGCTCATCGGATGGCCGGCGGAGAAGCTGTTCGAGGGGATTATTTGGCTGACGGGGTCGAGTGGTTTTTTTGACTGATTCGTCGAGGCATCAAGTAGGCGGACCTGGCCGAATGGATAGCGAGGAGCGCTTCGAGGACACCCAACCGCTCGCACTCCCGCACGAGCAGCTGATCGTCGAGCTCGGCGGCTACGAGGGACCGCTCGATATGCTGCTCGAGCTGGCGCGGCTGCAGAAGGTCGATCTCGTCCATATCTCGATCTTGGCGCTGGCGGACCAATACCTTGCCTTCATCGCGCACGCGCGCGACTTGCGCCTCGAGATCGCGGCGGACTATCTCGTCATGGCGGCCTGGCTCGCCTATCTCAAGTCGCGCCTGCTGCTGCCCAAGGAGACAGCCGCCGAGGAGGAGCCGACGGGTGCCGAGATGGCGGCGGCGCTACGCTTCCAGCTGCAGCGGCTGGAGGCCATGCGCGAGGCAGGCGTGCGCCTGCTTGCGCGTCCGCGGCTCGGCTATGACGTGCTGCCGCGCGGAGCAGCGGAGCGGCCCGTGATCGTCAGGAAGCCGTACTACACGCTCACGCTCTATGATCTGCTCAAGGCCTATGCCGATCGGCAGGCGCACGTCGCCGCAGCCACCCTTCATATCAAGGCCGCCACGCTCTATTCGATGGACGATGCGCTGCAGCGCCTGCGCGACATGCTGGGCAAGGTGCCCGATTGGCAGACGCTGATGAATTTCCTGCCGCCCAACCTGCGCGGGCCGCTGGTGCTGCGCTCGGCGATCGCGGCGACCTTTGCCGCGAGCCTCGAGCTCACCCGCTCGGGCCGCGCCCAGATCCGGCAAGACCGGCCGTTCGGGCCGATCTACGTGCGCGCACGGCGAGAGGGCGAATGAACGACCGTCATCAGCAGCTCCGCCTCATCGAGGCCTTGCTCTTCGCCGCCGCCGAGCCGCTCGGCGAGGATATGCTGAAGGCGCATCTGCCCGAGGATGCCGATATCGCGGCACTGGTGGCCGAGCTTGCGCAGCTCTACGCCAATCGGGGCGTGCATGTGATGCAGGTCGGCAAGAAGTGGGCGATCCGCACCGCACCCGACCTCGCGGCGGCACTCAGGAGCGAAGAGGCCGTGCCCAAGAAGCTCAGCCGCGCCACGGTCGAGACGCTCGCCATCATCGCCTATCACCAGCCGATCACCCGACCCGAAATCGAGGAGATCCGCGGCGTGTCGCTCAGCCGAGGCACGCTCGACGTGCTGCTCGAGGCTGGATGGATCAAGCCCGGACGGCGCAAGGAAGGGCCCGGCCGGCCCGTGACTTGGGTCACCACTGAGGCCTTCCTCGACCATTTCGGGCTCGCCAGCACCAAGGATCTGCCCGGCATCGAGGAGCTGCGCGCCGCGGGCTTGCTGGATAAGCGCCCGGCGATTTCCGCTTACGGGGCCGCTCTCACCGAGGACCAGATCGCCACGGAGGAGGTAGAGCGGGAGCGCGCGCTCGAAGAGGCCGAGAGCCGCGAGGAAAGCCTCGAGGAGGCCGACCTCGGCGAGGAGGAGGTGCCGAGAGAGCGCTCGGGCGATGGTGTTTCGAGTTCTCGCGACGGGGAAGAGGAGCCACCGGAGGCTGAAGAGGCAGGTGCCGCGGCCGGGCCCGGCGTTGAGGCAGGGCCAAGGCGTTAGAGTCCGATCGACTCCACTGCGCGCCAGGCGCCGCGGCAGGCACCGGACGAGAGCGCCACGCCCGCGTCTCGTGAAGTATTTGCATGCGGGACTTTTCCCCGCTTCGCCAATGTCCTACATATGACGGGTCTGGCCCGCCCGCCATTGCGGCGGCCCAGGCTTTTTGCCATAGTCCGTGCGCGACCGGACTTGGCCGGCAGGGTCGCAAGGCGGCCTTGGTAGGTACCAAACTGTCGCTCAATCAACAACTTGGTACCCTCGCTCTACGGCTTCAGCGACGCGCCGGGTATCGGGAGCAAGAGAGATGGGATCATTTAGCATTTGGCACTGGCTGATCGTGCTCGCCGTCGTGCTCATCCTCTTCGGCGGGGGTGGGAAGATCTCGAAAATCATGGGTGACATGGCCAAGGGCGTTAAGGCCTTCAAAAAGGGCATCAAGGAGGAGGATGAGCCTCACGCCGAGGAGAGCGCGGCGCCGAAGCCCATCGCCTCCTCCGGGACGGCGGCGTCCGCCTCCACGGCGCCGAGCCCCGAGCCCGTGGTCCGCCGCGACGATTCGGCGCGCGGTTGAGCCGTTCTCGCGCGCATCGCCTGGATCGGCCTCGAGAGGAATAGGCGCGGGAGCTCGCCGGCCATGTTGGACTTCAGCTGGTCCGAAATACTCTTGATCGCCGTCGTGGCGTTGATGGTGGTGCGGCCGAAGGACCTGCCGCAGGTGCTCAAGGTCGTCGCCCAGTTCGCGCGCAAGGCGCGCGCCATGGCGCGCGAGTTCCAGTCCGGGGTCGAGGAGATGGTGCGCGAGGCCGAGCTTCACGAGGTCAGGAAGGAGATCGAGAGCGCGGTATCCACCGATCTGGCGCAAGAGCTCGACCACTCGATCGATCCCGGCGGGACGGTCGCGAAGTCGCTCGATCTCCAGGCCGAGGCCGCGGCGAGCGCGCCCTCACCCTCGCCGCCCGATGCCGCTCCGAGCGAGGTGCTCGCGGAGCCGGCGCAGCCGGCCGCCGAGAGCGCGGTTGGGGCCGCAGCCGCGCTCAAGCCGCCCTCGCAGCAAGAACCCGCCGCCGCCATCCCGCTCGTCGAGCCCTGAGAAGGCAGAATAGATGACCGATGGGCCGCCCGACGACAAGTCGATGCCCCTCTTCGAGCATCTCATCGAGCTGCGCCGTCGCCTGATCTACATCTTCACCGGTATCGTCCTCGCTTTTCTCGTCTGCTTCTACTTCGCGGGCGACATTTTCGATTTCCTCGTCCAGCCGCTCGCGCGCCAGTTTCCCGAGAACGCCCACAAGGCGCTTATCTACACCGCTCTTCACGAAGCCTTTTTCACCTACATGAAGGTCGGGCTCTTTGGCGCCCTCATGGTCTCCTTCCCGCTCACCGCGATGCAGCTCTGGAAGTTCGTGGCTCCCGGCCTTTACAAGCAGGAGAAGCAGGCCTTCCTGCCATTCCTCATCGCGACCCCGGTGCTGTTCCTCATGGGTGCGGCCCTCGCCTATTACGTGATCATGCCGCTCGCCTGGCACTTCTTCCTGCAATTCCAGCGTCCGGCGGCACCGGGCGACATGGCGATCGAAGTGCTGCCCAAGGTGTCCGAGTACCTCTCGCTCGTCATGCATCTCCTCTTCGGCTTCGGCCTCGCCTTCCAGATGCCCGTGGCGCTCACGCTCATGGCGCGCGCGGGCATGGTGACTGCGGCAACGCTCCGCTCCCGGCGCCGCTACGCCATCCTCGTCGTCTTCGTCATCGCGGCGGTCTTGACCCCGCCCGACGTGATCAGCCAGTGCTCCTTGGCCCTTCCCCTTGTCGTGCTTTACGAGCTCTCGATCTTCGCGGTGCGCATGATCGAGAAGAAGCGCGCCGAGCGCGAGGCGGCAGACGAAGAAGAGGAGCTCGACGAGCCCGCGGCGAAGCCGGCCGCGGCCACCGCAGGCGGCGGCGAGGCGCACTTCGAGGACACCGATTTCAACATGGGCCGGCAATAGCCGGCATCCCTGCTCTCAAAGACATTCCCTCTCTCGTCATCCTCGTGCGACGCTTCCGCCGCTCCGCGGGCCGGCCGCCCTCACCGCCCGAAGGGGCTTCTATGCTGCGGCGGAACGTGCCTACACTGCGCTCGCGAGCGAGCGGCTTACCGGCCAGCGGCCGAGGCGGGCCGTGCGGATAAGAAAAGACGCGAGGGAAACGCCGATGGGGTTGGCCGATATCAAACCCTCCGCCGAGGCGATCCGGCGCTATACCGAGGCCGGCTATTGGCTTGACACGACGTCGAACGAGCTTCTCGACCGTAACGCGGCGGCGTTCCCGATGCGCGAGGCGCTCGTGGACGCGCGCCAGCGCCTGAGCTGGTTGCAATACCACCGCCGCGTCGAGCGCCTTGCGGCCCACTGGCTCAGCCTCGGGCTCACGCGCGACGACGTGATCGCCATCCAGCTGCCGAACTGGAACGAGTTCGCCGTCGCGGTCAATGCCGCGATGATGCTGGGCATCCCCTTCTGCCAGTTCCACAGCGACTTCCGCCGCAAGGAGGTGGAGTTCATCCTGCGCTTCATCGGCGCGTCGTTGCTGGTCATGCCGCACCGGTTCCGCGGCTTCGATCATCTGGCGCTGATCCGCGAGCTCAAGCCGGCGCTGCCGCGCCTCGAGCACCTCGCCGTGGTCGCGGACGAGGCATCGCCCGAGGACACCTTCGACCTGCGGCGCTTCCTCGACAACGACGCCGAGCCGGAAGCGTCCGAGGCCGAACTCAAGCGACATCGGCCCGGCGGCAACGATCTCGCGCGGGTTCTCTTCACCTCGGGCACCACGGGCGATCCCAAGGCCGTCATGCACACGCACAATTCGACGGCCTGCTCCGCCCGCTTCCATAACCGGGACTACGGCATCACGGCGAAGAGCGTGATCCTCCTCTTCCTGCCGGTCGGGCTCAATTGGGGCTTCGTCAAGACGCTGCAGGCGATTCAGGCGGGCTGCAAGCTCGTCTACATGGACGTGTTCAGGGCGGAGGAGGCGCTCAAGCTCATCGAGCGCGAGCGCGCCACGCACTTTGCGTCGGCACCCGCCGGCCTCGCCGCACTCTTGAATGCGCCGAATTTCGGCACAACCGACTTGAGCTCGATCGAGACGGTGATCACCGGCGGCGCCTCTTGCCCGATTGAGCTCATCCGCCAGTGGCGCGCGAAGGTGCCCGGGCATCTCCTCGAGCTCTACGGCATGGCCGAGGCGGGCGGCCAATCCTGCACGCTGCTTTCCGACGACCCCGAGGCGGTTTCGGGCACCGTCGGCCGGCCGCACACGGAAATGGGTATGAAGATCGTCGACGAGAGCGACCGCGAGGTTGCGGCCGGCACGGTCGGCGAGATCCTTTCCATCGGGCCCTCGCTCATGATGGGCTACTACAACAACCCCGATGCCAACGCCCGCAGCTTCACCGCGGACGGCTGGTTCCGCACGGGCGATCTCGGGGTGCTCGACGAGCGCGGCTATTTGAGGATCGCCGGCCGGCGCAAGGAGATGATCATCCGCGGGGGTGCGAACATCTATCCACGCGAGATCGAGGAGGTGCTCTTCAAGCACCCGAAGATCCTCGATGCGGCGGTCGTCGGCATTCCCGACGCAAGACTCGGCGAGCGGACGTGCGCCTGCATCGTGCCGCGCCCAGGCGCCACGCTCTCGGCGAGCGAGGTGGTGGATTTCCTGCGCGACAAGATCGCGACCTACAAGCTGCCCGAGCGCGTCGAGTTCCTCGCGCAATTGCCGCGCACGCCGACGGGGAAGGTGCAGAAGGGTCCGCTTAGGGAGCTGGTGGTGGGCGAGGGCACGCGCTAGGCGGGTGACGCCCGCCGGGCCGCGCCGGACACGCCGTAGAAGAAACGCAAGGGGACGCCGATGAGACTGGCCGATATGAAACCCTCCACCGAGGCGATCCGGCGCTATACCGAGGCCGGCTATTGGCTTGACACAACGTCGAACGAGCTTCTCGACCGTAACGCGGCGGCGTTCCCGGCGCGTGAGGCGCTGGTGGACGTGCGCCAGCGCCTGAGCTGGTCGCAATACCACCGCCGCGTCCAGCGCCTTGCGGCCCACTGGCTCAGCCTCGGGCTCACGCGCGACGACGTGATCGCCATCCAGCTGCCGAACTGGAACGAGTTCGCCGTCGCGGTCAATGCCGCGATGATGCTGGGCATTCCCTTTTGCCAGTTCCACAGCGACTTCCGCCGCAAGGAGGTGGAGTTCATCCTGCGCTTCATCGGCGCGTCGTTGCTGGTCATGCCGCACCGGTTCCGCGGCTTCGACCATCTGGCGCTGATCCGCGAGCTCAAGCCGGCGCTGCCGCGCCTCGAGCACCTCGCCGTCGTGGCGGACGAGGCACCCCCAAAGGACACCTTCGACCTGCGGCGCTTCCTCGACAGCGACGCCGAGCCGGAAGCGTCCGAGGCCGAGCTCAAGCGGCATCGGCCCGGCGGCAACGATCTCGCGCGCGTTCTCTTCACCTCGGGCACCACGGGCGATCCCAAGGCCGTCATGCACACGCACAACACGACGGCGTGCGCCTGCCGCTTCCAGAACAAGGACTATGGCATCTCGGCCGAGAGCGCCATCCTGCTATTCCTGCCGGTTGGGCTCAATTGGGGATTTTTCAAGACGCTGCAGGCGATTCAGGCGGGCTGCAAGCTCGTCTACATGGACATGTTCAGGGCGGAGGAGGCGCTCAAGCTCATCGAGCGCGAGCGCATTACGCACTTCGCCACGGCACCCGCCGGGCTTACGGCGCTGCTCAATGCGCCCAATTTTGCGGCGACCGATCTGAGCTCGCTCAAGGCCGTCATCACCGGCGGCGCCTCCTGCCCGATCGAGCTCATCCGCCAGTGGCGCGCGAAGGTGCCCGGGCATCTCCTCGAGCTCTACGGCATGGCCGAGGCGGGCGCCCAGTCCTGCACGGTGCTCTCGGAGGATCCTGAGGCGGTCTCGGGCACCGTCGGCCGGCCGCACAAGGACATGGGCATGAGGATCGTCGATGAGCACGACCGCGAGGTCGCGGCCGGCACGGTCGGCGAGATCCTCTCCATCGGGCCCTCGGTCATGATCGGTTACTACAACAACCCCGATGCCAACGCCCGCAGCTTCACCGCGGACGGCTGGTTCCGCACCGGCGATCTCGGGGTGCTCGACGAGCGCGGCTATTTGAGGATCGCCGGCCGGCGCAAGGAGATGATCATCCGCGGGGGTGCGAACATCTATCCGCGCGAGATCGAGGAGGTGCTCTTCAAGCACCCGAAGATCCTCGATGCGGCGGTCGTCGGCATTCCCGACGCGAGGCTCGGCGAGCGCGTCTGTGCCTGCATCGTGCCGCGTCCGGGCGAGAAGGTCGCTGCCGGCGAGGTGGTGGACTTCCTGCGCGACAAGATCGCGACCTACAAGCTGCCCGAGCGCGTCGAGTTCCTCGCGCAATTGCCGCGCACGCCGACGGGGAAGGTGCAGAAGGGGCCGCTCAGGGAGCTGGTGGTGGGTGAGGGGGGAAGTCGTGGATCTCGGGCTTAAGGACAAGCTGGCCATCGTCGGCGGCGCGAGCCAGGGCATCGGCTTCGCCATCGCCGAAGCGCTCGCGCGCGAGGGCGCTAGGCTCGTCATCTGGGCGCGGCGCAATCCGGCGCTCAGAGAGGCGGCCGAGCGCCTCCGCAAGGAGTGTGGTGCCGAGGTCGTCCCGGTATTGGGCGACGTGCGCCGCGCCGAGGATCACGAGAAGGTCGTTGCCGAGGCGCTCAGACGCTTCGGGCGCGTCGACATCCTCGTCAATAACGACGGCGCTCCGCCGCTCGGCCTCATCATGGACTTCGACGACGAGGCGTGGGAAACGGCGATACGGCAGAACCTGATGAGCGTCGTGCGCCTCGCCCGCCTTTGCGTGCCATCGATGAAGGCGAATGGCTGGGGCCGCATCGTCAACATCACCGCCCTCTCCGTCAGGGCGCCCATCGCCGGCTTCGGCCTCTCGGTGGCGAGCTGGGCCGGCCTCATCGGCTTCTCCAAGACGCTCTCCCGCGAGCTCGGCCCGGACGGCATCACGGTCAACACGATCTGCCCGGGACGGATCGACACCGACTTGCTGAAGCGATCGCTCAAGGCGCAGGCGGGGGTCGAGAAGAGACCCGTCGAGCAGGTGACGGCGGATGCCACCAGGCGCATCCCGGTTGGGCGCCTCGGGCGCCCCGAGGACATCGGCGCGGTCGTGGCATTCCTCGCCTCCGAGCAGGCCTCCTTCATTACCGGCACCACCCTCCAGGTCGACGGCGGCAGCCTGGAGAGCCTCATCTGAGCCCGCGCGCCGAAGCCTCCTGAGAGCAGCTCCGTGTCGCCAGAGATCGCCCTCCAACTGCTGTTTTCCGGGCTCAGCGTCGGCAGCATCTATGCGCTCGTGGCCTTGGCGCTCGTGATTCCGTTCAAGGCCTCGGGCGTGCTCAATTTCGGGCAAGGGGAGATGGTGACGCTCGGCGCCTATATCGCACTTGTTCTCTCGATGACCACGCCGCTTCCCTATTATGCCGTGGTGCCCCTCACGCTCGTGATCGCCGGCGCGGTGGGCGTCGTCTTCGAGCGGCTCTTCATCCGGCCGCTCGTGAAGGCGCCCGAGTTCACCATCGTCATCGGCACCTTCGCGCTCGGCCTCATGGTGAAATTCGCGATCCGGCTTTATTGGCAGGACAACGTCTACTCGCTGCCGGTCCCCTTCTCGACCGAGCCCTGGGTCTTCGGCGGCGTGCGCCTCAATCCGGTCTTCGTGTGGATCATCGTAAGCGTCCTGGTGCTGCTGGTCGCACTGGCGCTCTTCTTCCAGAAGAGCCGCGTCGGCAAGGCGATGCGCGCGGTCTCGCAGAACCAGGAGGCGGCGCGCCTCATGGGGATCAGCGTGGAGCGCGTTTTCTCCTCGACCTGGGCGCTCGGCACCGCGATCGGCGCCTTCGCGGGCATCCTCTTCGCTCCCGTGACCGGCATCCATCCGGAGATGGGCAGCCTGATCCTCAAGGCCTTCGTCGCGGCCGTCATCGGCGGCTTCAACAGCCTCCCCGGTGCCGTGGTCGGCGGTCTCATGCTCGGCGTGATCGAGACCTTTTCAGGTGCGATCATCAGCAGCACGCTCAAGAACGTCGTCGCCTTTGCCGTGCTGATCCTGGTCCTCTTGGTGCGGCCTTACGGGCTCTTCGGCTCGGCCGGCACGCGGAGGGCCTGAGATGGCGGCGAGTGGAGCAGCCCGGCGCTGGCTCCTCTGGGGTGCGGTCGCGGCACTCGCGCTGCTCGCGCCGCCGTTTTGCGGCACCTATGAGCTCTATCTCGCCAATCTGGCGCTCGTGAACGTCGTGCTCGCGGTGGGGCTCAACCTCCTGACCGGCAACGCCGGACAGATCTCGCTCTGCCATTCGTCCTTCATGGCGATCGGTGCCTACACCACGACACTGCTTGCGCAAAAATCGGGCCTTTCCTTCTGGCTGGCGCTGCCGGCGGGCGGGATCGTCGCCATGGCATTCGGCTGTTTGTTGGCGCTCCCGGCCATGCGTCTCAGCGGCTTCTACCTGGCGCTCGCCACCCTCGGCTTCCTCGAGATCACCCAGATCATGATCGAGGAGTTCCCCAACGTAACCGGCGGCATCCGCGGCATGATCGCGCCGCCGCCAATGCTCTTCGGCTGGAAGCTTTCGAGCGACTTGGCACTCTACTACGCGGTCATGCCGATCGTGGCCGCCCTCGTGGTGCTCGCGCGGAACATTCAGCGCTCGCCGATCGGCCGCGCCTTCGACGCTATCCGCAACAGCACCCTTGCGGCACAGACGCTCGGCATTTCGCCGGCGCGGACGAAGCTCGTCGCCTTCGCGATTGCAGCACTCTACGCCGGCTTGGCCGGCGGCCTCGCCGCCGCCATCGTCGGTTTCATCGATCCCGTCGAATACGGCACCTCTGCGTCCTTGCGCCACGTCACCTTCATCGTGGTTGGCGGCATCGGCTCGCTTGCGGGCTCGATCGTGGGCGCCGTCGTACTCACGGTGCTGCCGGAGCTCCTGCGCGGCGTTCACGAGTACAGCGACTTCGTCTACGCCGCGCTGTTGCTCGCCTTCCTCATTCTGCTGCCGAAGGGCCTCGTCGGGCTTTGGCCCATGATGCTCCGGCCGTGGCGCCGCGAGGGGCGCGCGGGCGATGCCGCCATGGGGGCAGAGGGGAGGTTGAGGCCGTGAGCTACTTCGCGGTCGAGGACGCGAGTGTGGTGTTCGGCGGCGTGACCGCGCTCAAGGGCGTCTCGCTCACCCTCGAGCGAGGCGAGATCCGCGGCCTCATCGGACCGAACGGCGCCGGCAAGACCTCGCTGATCAATGCCGTGACCGGCCTTGTGCCGCTCGCGGCCGGCCGCATCCTCTTCGACGGCGGCGAGCTCACCCGGCTTGCGCCGCACCAGATCGCCGCGCGCGGGGTCGGGCGCACCTTCCAGCACGTCGAGATCTTCGCCGACCAGAGTGCCCTCATCAATGTCATGACCGGGCTGCACCGGCACCTCTCGCACGGCCTCTTGACGAGCGCCTTGCGGCTGCCGGCGGCGCGCCGCGGCGAGGCCGAGGCCCGGCGCGAGGCCGAGCGCCTGCTCGAGGCCTTCGCTCTCGGCCAATATCGCGACGCGGTTGCCGGCGATCTGCCGTTCGGCATCCTGAAGCGCCTGGACCTCGCACGCGCGCTCGCCGCCCGGCCCATGCTCCTGCTGCTCGACGAGCCGACCTCGGGGATGAGCGAGAGCGAGGCCTTGGGCACGATCGCGACGGCGCGCGCGCTCGCGCGCGACCGCGGCATCACCCTCCTCGTGATCGAGCACAACATGCAAGT
Organism: Alphaproteobacteria bacterium; assembly: GCA_035604475.1. Lineage (GTDB taxonomy): Bacteria > Pseudomonadota > Alphaproteobacteria > JACZXZ01 > JACZXZ01 > DASPPM01. Next base: position 1,827 of record DATNIJ010000365.1, on the reverse strand, counting down.
CATCATGGCGCTCGCGGACCGCATCACCGTCCTCGATCACGGCGAGAAGATCGCCGAGGGCGTGCCGGCGGAAGTGCAGAACGATCCGCTCGTCATCGATGCCTATCTGGGGGCCGCGGCCGATGCTTGAGATTGTCGAGGTGGTTGCGGGCTATGGCCGCCCCGCGGTGCTCCACGGCGTCTCGCTCCAGGTGCCCGATCGCGCCATCGTCGGCCTCTTGGGTCCCAACGGCGCCGGCAAGACCGCGCTCGCCAAGACGATATCGGGCCTCTTGGCCTGCCGTGCCGGCCGCATCGAGTTCGATGGCGAAGCGCTCCACGGCAAGCGCGCGCAGGACATCGTCCGCTGCGGCGTCGTCCACGTGCCGCAGGGACGGATGCTCTTCCCCGAGATGACGGTCGAGGAGAACCTCGAGATGGGCGCTTATTTGAGCCGCGGGCAGCCTCTCCTCACCCAGGGCCTCGCGCGCGTGCACGCGCTCTTTCCGATCTTGGCCGAGCGGCGGCGTCAGCTCGCGGGCGTGCTCTCGGGCGGCGAGCAGCAGATGCTCGCGATCGGCCGCGCGCTCATGCTCGAGCCGCGCCTTCTCATTCTCGACGAGCCGTCGATCGGCCTGGCACCGCGCCTGGTCGACGAAATTTTCGCCATTATCAAGCGCATCAATGCCGACGGCACCGCGATTCTGCTTGTCGAGCAGAACGCGCGGCGCGTCTTGGCCATCGCGGCCCAGTGCGCGGTGCTGGAAAGCGGCCGCGTTGCCGTCGCCGGCTCGAGCGCCGAGCTTCTCGGCAACGAGCTGATACGCAAGAGCTACCTCGGGATGAACTGACATTCGAGCGCCAACGGCGAGCATCCACAACATTATCCGGGAGACCGACTATGCCGATCTACGACATGCACTCGCACTGGGGCACCAAGCGGGGCTATACGCTCCGCACCGAGGCCGAGCTTGCGCAGCAGCGCAAGACCTGGAACTCCGATCCCAAGTATGTGAGCGAGGAGGAGCAGGCGGCGTATTTTCGCAAATCGGACGCGCGCGTCATCCTCGATTTCGGCTTCGACAAGCACCTGCCGCTCGACGAGGCGGCCGAGCTCCACGATTACGGCTTCGAGCAGCAGCGCAAGCATGCCGACGTGATCCTCGGCAACTGGGTGCACATCAACCCCAAGACCGGCCCCGAGGGCGTGCGGGAGTTGCGCCGCTGCCGCGAGGCGACCGCGGGTTTCCTCGGCTTTGCCGTCTCCGGCAGCGGCTCGGGGCCGGCGAGCGATCCGATGTGGGAGCCCTACTACAAGCTCTGCATCGAGGCGGGAATTCCGGTGCTTATTTTCGTGGGCACCACGGGCTCGGGAGCGGGGCTTCCGGGCGGCAACGGCATCCTCCTCGAGCATTGCCATCCGCGCTACCTCGACCAGGTGGCGGCGCGCTATCCCGAGCTCGCCATCGTGGCAGCACGCCCGGGCTGGCCGTGGCAGACCGAGACCATCGCGGTCCTCATGCACAAGCGGAACATCTGGTACGAGCTCCACGGCTGGTCGCCCAAATACCACACGCCCGACCTCAAGCACGAGATCTCACGCCGGCTCAAGGACCGCATCATGTTCGGCGCCGACTATCCGCTCTTTACCTACGAGCGCCTGCTGGCGGAGTGGAAGGCGGAGGGCTATGCCGAGGACATCCTCGCGCGCGTCTTCACCAAGAACGCCGAGACCTTCCTCGCCTCGCTCCATCACTAGAGCATATCCCGTTGTGATGGAAGCGCCCCCTCACCCTGCCCTCTCCCCCTGAAGGAGGAGAGGGTTGCGGAGGCTTAGTGAGGCGAAGC
>DATNIJ010000364.1:0-4096 GCA_035604475.1 Alphaproteobacteria bacterium | reverse complement strand
GACGGATGGGCCAAGAAGTTCGCCGAGGACACGGGCTACAACGTCATCCTCGTGCCCAAGGCGACCGCGCCGGAGATCATGGCGACGGCGTTCGCGCAGAAGGCCTCACCGCAGGTCGATGTGGTGATGGCCGACATGCTGCCGTTCCTCGCCGGCGTGCAGCAGGGCCTGTTCGCGCCGATCGACGACAAGGGCGTGCCGAACCTCGACAAGCTTCTCGATGCCGCTCACATCAAGGACGCGAAGAGCGGGAAGGACGTGGGTGTCGTCACCTACGCCGACATCTTTTGCATCATCTACAACGACGACGTCTTCAAGAAGAAGGGCTGGCCGGCGCCGGCCAAGTGGACGGACCTCGAGCGGCCCGAGTTCAAGGGCCAGCTTCTGATGCCGCCCGGCAACGCGATCTACGGGATCTACAATCTCATCATCCAGGCGCGCGCCCACGGCGGCAGCGAGCGCGACATAGAGCCCGGCTTTGCAGCACTCAAGAGGATGGCGCCCGGCGTCGTCGACTGGAGCAACACCTTCGCCAAGATGTCGGACCTGCTGCAGGCGGAAACCGCCTCCGTCGCGGTCTTCAACACCTCCGCCGCGGCCGACATGATCCGGCGCGGCATGCACGTCGCCTATACGGTCCCCGAGCCCGTCTACATGAGTCCGACCGCCGCGGGGATCATGCAGAACGCACCCAATCCGGAGGGCGCACGCGCCTTCCTCAACTGGTGGATCAGCGCCAAGGTGCTGAGCTACCGCTCGGAGACCTACGGCCAGAGCCCGATGAACAAGGAGGTGCAGCTCTCACCCGAGGCGGCGAAGCGCGTGCCCCACGGCGAGCAGCTCAGCAAGCTCACGACCATCGACTACGACTATGTCAACGAGCAACGCCCCGCCTGGGTGGAGCGCTTCGAGAAGGAGATCGCGACGCTGCATTAGCGTCGAGTACGAGCACGCGTCGATGTTTGAGATAGCGCCCTCCCGGACCCGCCCCCCTCGATGGGGGAGGGTGGTGCTCGAAGCGATGTCAGCGACCCCTGACGATCAACCTCGCGACCGACAGCATCATGTCCCTTGAGATCGAGGGCCTCGAGAAGCATTTCGGCGACGTGCGCGCGGTGGCCGGCGTCGACCTCGCGGTCGGGCACGGCGAGTTCTTCACCCTTCTCGGGCCCTCCGGCTGCGGCAAGACCACGATCCTGCGCGTGATCGCCGGGATTTATCCGGCGGACCGGGGAAGGGTCCGCTTGGGCGGCGTCGATGTCACAGAAGCGCCCATCCACGCGCGCAACATGGCGCTCGTGTTCCAGAACTACGCGCTCTTTCCGCACCTCACGGTGTTCGAGAATGTCGCCTTCGGGCTCAGGATGCGCCGGCTCGCGCGAGAGGAGATCCGCCGGCGTGGGCGGGAGGCGCTCGAGCTCGTGCGCCTCGGCACCTTGGCCGAGCGCTACCCCGACCAGCTCTCGGGCGGCCAGCAGCAGCGCGTCTCGCTTGCCCGCGCGCTCGTGATCCGTCCGGACCTGCTGCTGCTCGACGAGCCGCTCAGCAATCTCGACGCCCGCCTGCGCGAGGAGATGCGCGGCGAGATCCGCGAGCTGCAGCGCCGTCTCGGCGTCACCACGGTGCTCGTCACCCACGACATCCAGGAAGCCTTCGCCATGTCGGATCGCGTGGCCGTGCTCGAGGCCGGGCGCATCTTGCAGACCGGCCGGCCGGCCGAGCTCTACTTGAGCCCCGCGAGCCGGTTCGTCGCCAACTTCGTGGGTCCGACGAACGAGGTGGCGCTCGCGGCGATCCGCACGGTCGGGGATGGGACGCTCGCCACCACGTCGGGCGGCCTCGCCATAAAGGTGGCGGCACGCCCCGGCACGGATGCGGGCGGCAAGGCAGCGTGGCTCATGATCCGTCCCGAGAACCTGCGGCTTTTCGTGGCCGAGGGCGAGACCGACAATCGTTACGAAGCGCTCGTCGAGGACGTCGTGTATCTCGGCGCGGCCACGAGCTGCCGGCTTGCGATCGGCGACTTGAGGCTCATGGCGGCGGTGCCGAGCACGATCGGCGCGCGGCTCGCGCCGGGAGTACGAGTCGCGGTCGGCTGGAGCGCCGAGGACGGCGTGATCGGCCATGACCGCTGAGGCGGCACCTCGCGCACGATCGCGCATGGAGCGCGCGGGGTGGCTCTTCGTGCTGCCGCTCGCCCTCGTGCTCGCGACCGGCTACGTCTGGCCGCTCTTTCAGGCAGGCGTCAACAGCTTCCATCTGAACACGCCCGAGGGCATCGACCTCGGCCATTGGACGGACGCCAACTACGCGAAGCTCCTCGACCCGCTCTACCAGTCGATCCTCGAGCGCACGCTCCGCATAAGCCTGATAGTGTCCGCGATCACGGCCGTGCTCGCCTATCCGGTCGCCTTCTTCATCGTCCGCCTCAAGCCGAAGGTCCAGCCCTGGCTGATCCTCGTCTACGTCAGCCCTTGGCTCGTCAACACGGTGGTGAAGTCCTTCGGCTGGAGCCTGCTGCTCCGCTCGAACGGCGTGATCAATACGACCCTTCAGCACCTCGGCCTGATCGACGCGCCGCTGCACCTGATGCTCAACGAGACGGGCGTCATCATAGCGCTCGTTCCCGGGCATTTCATGTTCGTGCTGCTGCCGCTCTGGGCCGCGGCCAGCGGGCTCGATCCGAACCTCAAATGGGCGGCCGGCACTTTGGGCGCTCCGCCGTGGCAGATCTTCCTGAGGGTCACGCTGCCGCTCACGCTGCCCTCGCTCATCGCGGGGCTCGTGATCAATTTCACCATGAACATGACGGCGTTCGCGGCACCCGCGATCCTGGGCGGCGTGCGGGCGCGGACCGTGTCCTTTCTCGCCTTCCAGGTCAACCTCGAGCAGCTCAACTGGCCGCTCGGCGGCGCGATCGCGGTCGGGCTCCTCGTCTTTACGCTCGCCGTCGTGTGGAGCGGGCAGCGGCTTGCGTTCCTCGCCGTGCGGAGCGGGAGGACCCGGCCGTGATGCGCGCCTTCAACGCCGCCATGATCGTGGTCATGCTGGCGCCCATAGTGCTGGTCGTGTGGATATCCTTCACGCCCGAGGCCTTCTTCCGAGTGCCGCTAGACAGCTTCTCGCTGCGCTGGTATCGCGAGGCGCTCTCGTATCCCGATTTCGTGGATGCGTTCGTGCTGAGCGCAAAGCTCGCGGCACTGGCGGCCCTCATGGCAACAGCGCTTTCCTTCTTCGCGGCCTACGGCCTCGTGCGCTACCGCCTCGCCGGCCGCGGCTTCCTGCTTGGCTTCTTCACCTCGCCCCTTGTGGTGCCCGCGGTCGTCTTCGGCATCGCCATGCTGCAGTTCGTGAACCGCATCGGGCTCTACAACGACCTCATCGGCCTGCTCATCGCGCATGTCGTGGTCGTGACACCCTATGCCATCCGCACGCTGCACGCCACACTTCAAGCGGTGCCCGAGGAGATGGAGTGGGCGGCGATGGTGCTGGGCGCCACGCGGCTCAGAATGCTGGGCCGCGTCACCGTGCCGCTCGCCGCGCGCGGCATCGTGACCGCGTTCCTCTTCTGCTTCCTGTTGTCCTTCTCGGAAGTGACCATGACCATCTTCATGACCGGGCCGGCGTTGCAGACGCTTCCGGTCCGCATCTACAATTACCTGACCGATCGCATCGATCCGACGGTGGCGGCGGTCTCCTCCCTCGTCGTGCTGGTTTCGCTGTGTCTCGTCTTCCTCGCCAACCTCGTCGGCGCCTTCAAGCGGCTGCCGAGATAACGTTCGGAGTTGCCATGACGACCGGGCTCATCATCGACCATCGAAACGCGGTCTCGAATCTCGTCCTCAACCGCCCGCCGCTCAACCTTCTGACCTTTCCGCTCCTTCAGGCGATCGCGGCGGCCTTCGACGAGCTGGAACGGCGGGAGGCCACGCGCGTCGTCGTGATCCGCGGTGCGGGCACGCGCGCGTTCTGCGCGGGCGCCGACCTCAAGGCCGAGGACGAGCGCGACGAGCGCAGCGCCGAGCGCTGGCGCGAGGTCGGCCGCGGCCTCGTCGAGCGGATCGAGCGCTTCCCGAAGCCGGTCATCGCCGCCGTG
>DATNIJ010000363.1:0-3700 GCA_035604475.1 Alphaproteobacteria bacterium | reverse complement strand
GCTGCCGGGCCGCATGGCGATCGGCCACGTCCGCTACGCGACCCAGGGTGCCACCGTCCTGCGCAACGTCCAGCCGCTCTTCGCCCATCTCCAGCAAGGCGGCTTCGCGGTCGGGCACAACGGCAATCTCACCAACGCCGTGGCGCTGCGCGAGCGCCTCAAGCGCCGCGGCTCGCTCTTCCAGTCGACGACCGATACGGAGGTCATCGTCCATCTCATCGCGACCAGCGAGCAGGGCACGCTGATCGACCGCCTCGTGGACGCGCTGCGCCAGATCGAAGGCGCCTATTCGCTCATCGCAATCAGCGAGGAATCGGTGATCGGGGTCAGGGACCCCCTTGGCGTGCGTCCGCTGGTGCTCGGCAGGACGCGCGAAGGGGCCGAAATCCTCACCTCCGAGAGCTGCGCGCTTGACATCATCGACGCCGATTTCGTGCGCGATGTCGAGCCGGGAGAGCTCGTGGTGCTCGACAAGAAGGGCGTGCGCTCGCTCAAGCCCTTTCCGCCCATGCGCCGGCGTTTCTGCATCTTCGAATACGTCTACTTCGCCCGGCCCGACAGCAACGTCGAGGGCCGCAGCGTCTATGCCGTGCGCAAGCGCATCGGCGCCGAGCTCGCGCGCGAGGCGCCGGTGGCCGCGGACGTAGTGATCCCGGTCCCCGATTCGGGCGTGCCCGCCGCGATCGGCTACGCCTCCGAAGCCGGCATCCCCTTCGAGCTCGGCATCATCCGCAACCACTATGTCGGGCGCACCTTCATCGAGCCGACCGAGCAGATTCGGTATCTGGGCGTCAAGCTCAAGCACAACGTCAATCGCAGCTTCATCGAGGGCAAGCGCGTCGTGCTGGTGGACGACAGCATCGTGCGCGGCACCACCTCGCGGAAGATCGTCGAGATGGTGCGCCAGGCGGGCGCGCGCGAGGTGCATATGCGCGTCTCGAGTCCGCCCACCACGCACTCGTGCTTCTACGGGATCGATACCCCGGAGCGCAAGGAGCTGCTCGCGGCGAGACTCGACGTGGAGGGCATGCGCGAGCTCATCGGCGTTGACAGCCTCGCCTTCATCTCGATCGACGGGCTCTATCGCGCCGTCGACGGCGCCGCGCGCGACAATGCGCACCCGCAGTTCTGCGACGCGTGCTTCACCGGCGATTATCCGACCGCGCTGACCGATCACCAAGGCGGAGAGAAGACGCCGCAGCTCTCGCTCCTCGCCGAGATCGCCTGAGCATGGCGGCACTCGCAGGGCGTGTCGCGCTCATCACGGGCGCCTCGCGCGGCCTAGGTGCGGCGGTCGCCAAGCGCTTCGCCGCGGAGGGCGCCCACGTCGTTCTCATCGCCCGCACCGTCGGCGGTCTCGAGGAGGTGGACGACGCGGTCCAGGCCGCAGGCGGTACGGCAACCCTTGTGCCGCTCGATCTCAAGGATTTCGATCAGATCGACCGCCTGGGTGCTGCACTCTACGAGCGCTACCGCCGCCTCGACATCCTCGTCGGCAATGCGGGCATGCTCGGCGTGCTCTCGCCGCTCGGCCACATCGATCCCTCCGTATGGAGCGAGGTGATGGCCGTCAACCTCACCGCCAACTGGCGCCTGATCCGCAGCATGGACCCGCTGCTGCGCCAGTCGAATGCCGGCCGCGCCATCTTCGTGACTTCGGGCGCCGGCTCGGGCGTGTTTCCCTATTGGGGCGCCTATGCGACGAGCAAGGCAGCACTCGAGATGATGGCGCGCACCTATGCGGGCGAGATGACGAAGACGATGGTGCGCGTCAATCTCATCGACCCGGGCGTCGTGCGCACCGCCATGCGCGCCGAGGCCTTTCCCGGCGAGAACCGGGCGAGCTTGCGCCACCCCGACGAGGTGGCACCTCGCTTCGTCGAGCTCGCTAGCCCGGCCTGCACGCGGCACGGCGAGGTGCTGCGTTGCGCGTAGCGAGCGCCGCTCACTCCGCAGAGAAGATCGGCATGCCCAGCAAGCTGCCGGCGAAGAGGTAATCGAGCGCGAAATGAAGCTGGGCGGCGACGCCCAAGCCGACGCCGGTCGCCCGCGTGGCCGGCACCAGCGCCTCGATGCCGAGCTCCCATCCCTCGCCCGCATAACTGACGCCGGGAGCGATGGAGAGCTGGGCCTTCTTGCCGTAGCTATTGCCGCTCGGTGCGGTGAATAAGATCTCGACCATCGGCGTCATGTCCCGAATGAGCGCCGGCAGCGCCACGGACTCCACTTTCGATTCGAGATAGGGAACCGAATACTCGAGCGCGATGCCCGCCTGCCACACATCGGGACGCGGCGCGGCGTCGCCGACCTGGTAGCCCAGAAGGGCCGCGACGGCGAAGGGCCGCAGATAATCGGGGCCGAGCTCGCCCATGCCCTTGCCCAAGGTGAGCGACGGCGCCGTGGCGCCTATGGCGGAAGCGCCGATGCGCGGGGCACCGGTGTCGCCCCACTCGCGATTGACGCCGGCGGAAAGCAGGAACTCGTCAACGGGATCGAGAATCGCCAGATACTTCACCCGGGTCTGGAGGTTCTGCCAGCCCGTAAAGGTGGCGCCGCCCGCCTGGCTCAGCCAATTGTAGCCGTCCTCGACGCCGACGCTGAGCCGCTCGGTAATCGTCTTGTTGTAGACCGCGCTGGGGTTGGTCAAGCGGCTGCCGGAGGCGGGTTGCTGCGTCGTTGTCCTGATATAGAACTCGTCCGAGGGTGCGATTTGAGGAAGCAGGATGGTCGCCGGGAAGAGACGGTCGCCGGCGGCGGTATAGGCGTCCGCGCGGTCGGCCATCGCGGGAAGAAGAATTGCGGCGAGCGCGCCTGCGCGCACGAAGTCAGCGAGGCGCCCGCTCCGCCGACCACCGGGTCCCGCGTAGCCCACTTGCCCCTCCTCGTCTCCGTCCTCGACGAGCTTCCTCTTATCGCAGATGACTCCACCCTCTTGCGGCGACCGTGTCAATCGCGTCAATTCGAGGCGCTACTTGGATGTGGCGATGAAGACCCCGTCCCAGTCGCGGCCCGGGGGATGGGCCACATAGTGTGAGATGCGCTCCTCGTAGAGCTCGTAGAGATGCGCTAGCCGGGTGCCGAGCCGCGCGCTTTCGCCAAGTGCCGCGCGGGCGCGCGCCCAATCCTGCGCGCGGTAAGCCGCAAGCATGGCGTCATGGCGCTCGACAAGGGCCCGGAACTCCGGCGCTTGGGCGGTCGTGCCGTCGCCCAGGAGTGCGAAGATGCGCACCGCTTCCTTCTTGCCCTTGACCGCGATGAGATCGAGCTCGAGCGCCGCCCAGGACGGGGCCTTTCTGCGCGTCGTCTCGCCCATGACGATGTCGACGCCGTAGGTCTTCGATTGCCCTTCGAGCCGCGAGGCGAGATTGACCGCGTCGCCCAGGACCGAATAGTCGAAGCGCTGGTCGGAGCCCATGTTGCCGACGACGCAGTCGCCGCTGTTGAGCCCGACGCCGAGCTTGAGCGGATAGAACGGGCGCTTCTCCGCCGCTGCCTCGGCCGCGAGCCGGGCGTTGACGCCCTCGAGCTCGCGAACCATGGCGAGCGCGCTCGCACAGGCGTGGTCGGCGTGGTCCGCATCCTCGAGCGGCGCGTTCCAGAATGCCATGATGCAGTCGCCCATGTATTTGTCGATGGTGCCGCGCTCAGCCATGATGATGTCGGTCATCGGCGTCAAGAAACGGTTGATCAGGTGCGTGAG
>DATNIJ010000362.1:0-6841 GCA_035604475.1 Alphaproteobacteria bacterium | reverse complement strand
GCCGCCTATCTCTCGCGCTCGATCTTCTCGAGCTGTTCCCAGAATTCCTTGAAGATATCGGCGCGGATCGACGCGTCGATCCCGGTGCTCCTCGTATTGTTCGGGTGGCACAGCTTCGCGAAGGCGATCTTGGCTTTCTTGATCTTCTGGTTGGCGAGGTCCTGCTGCGCCTTGTTGCCGAAACCCCGTTGCGTCTGGGCGGTGCGAGGGGCCGCGCGCGCGCGCGCGAGCTCCTTTTCCAGCTCCTTCGCCTTTTGCTCCCAATCGTCCCGGTCGGCGACGACCTTCTTGCCCTTCTCCCTGAGCTCGGCGTTGATCTCCTCCAGGCGGCGTATCTGCTCCCGCGCGGAAGCCAGTTCCCGCGCCGAAGCCAGCTCCTTGCGCTCGTGGCCGTCCGCAGGCGGCCTCGTCTCCGCGACCTCGTGCGCAGCGGGTGCGGGTGCCTCCGCGGGCCGGGTCGGATTCTTTTGCGCCGTCCTGACGAAATCCTCCAATTCATCGACCGTGCGGAAGTACCTGACCATGTGGCGGCCTTTTTCGCGCACGCCGAACTTCTGCTTGCCGGGGACGAACTCGTAAGCATCGGGCTTCAATGGAGCCAATATCTTCCACAATTCGAAAGGGTCCAAGGCGGCGATCAAACGGGCGTCGGGCATGACGGTCCACTATGCCTCGTGCTGCCGGAAGCGGGCCGGCCGAATTCGCGAGAATCATAGCAGAACGGCACAATCGATTGAAGCGAGAGGCGAGCCCGGCTCATAGCGAAGGGCGCTTAGGCGCCGGCTTCCGCCTTTTTCATCCAGGCCAGGATACGCTCCGCCTTTCCCTTGAGCGCGCGGCACCAGTGGGATTCGCGGATGCTCTTGTCCCGATCGGGCCCCCACCAGCGCTCGATCACGACCAGGAGCGTCCAGCCGGGCTTGCCGGTGCCGGCGGCTTGCTCCAGGCGATGGACCTCGAGCTGGAAGGAATAGCGCTCGCCCCAGAAATTATGGCGCTCCTTGGTCCAGATCACGCCGTCGAATTGCCAGCGGTCCTTGAGCAGCCCCGGGTTGGAGGCCGCATGGAGCGCCTGCCAGCGTGCGAAGAAAGAGCGGCTGTTGAGGCTCTGCACCCCGACTTCGTCCTACTTGACGACGAGGATCGCGCAGGGAGCCAGGCGCACCAGACGGTCGGTCGTGCTGCCGATGATGCGATCGTAGAGCTGCGAATGACCCATGAAGCCGACCACGAGGAGATCGATATGGTGCGTCCTGACAAGCTCCACGATCGCCGGCACGACGTGGCCGGCGACGACGTGCGTCTCGAGCTTGACACGCTCGCGTTTCGCTTGGGCGCGCGCCGCGGCGAGCACCGGTGCCAAGCGATGGTCGGCTTCCGCCTGCTCCTCGTCGACCTCGTCGATGCTGGCGGCAAAGCGCGGCAGCTCCTCGACCGCGATCATGTGGAGCTCCGCGCGGTGGCGCTTGGCGAGCCGGATCGCCGCCTCGAGCGCCTTCAAGGCCCCGCTCGAGCCGTCGTTGGCCACGAGGATTCTGCTATACACGGGGTACTCCTTCCCCTACCACGCGCGGCTCGGGCTTGGCCGGTACCGCCGCCTCGATCGCCTTGAACGCGGGCTGGAACCAGCGCTGCGCGATCAGGGTCGGCACCACGGCGCTGCCGATCACGGCGGTCAGGAGGATGGTGTACTGGCGCTCGTCGATGATGTGGTTGGTGAGGCCGAAGAGTGCCGAGATCGAGCCGAAGGTGAGGCCGGTCGACATCATGAGCGTCGTGTACATCCCCTCCCGCCGCTCGAAGCGGAAGATGCGGGTGAGCGGCAGGATGCCGACGAACTTCGTCGCCATCTTGATCGCGAGATAGACGAGGATCAAGCCCGCGGACGCGACGATCACGTCGGAGCGCACGAGCGAGCCCGCCTTGAGGAAATAGAATGGCGTGAGCATGGTGAAGGCGATCACGCGGACGCGATGGGTGAGCTCCTTGTCCTTGAGGAAGATCGGCGCCAGCACCATGCCGATGAGGTAGGCCGGCAGCACGGCCTCGCTCTTCGCCGTGCCGGCGAGGCCGCCGAGGGCGAAGAGGATCAGCATCACGAACTTGATCTGCGGCTCGCTTACCCGGCTGCCGGCGCGTGCGAAGAACCAGGGCGTGAAGCGCGGCAGGAGCCAAAGTGCTGCCACGGTGGCGAGCCCGAAGGCGGCAAGCCAGGCGTTGTAATTGGCGAAGACGACGCCGAGGGCCAGCACCGTGCCCAGATCGTTGACGAAGCAGGCGGCGAGGATGATCTTGCCGATCTCGCTCTGATTGAAGCCGGTCTCGACCATCACCGCGTAGACGACGGCGACCGAGGTCGTCGAGAGGGCGATGCCGGCGATCTGGGCCTGGGGCCAGGGCCAGCCATCGACGAAGTGGGCGTAGGCGAGCACGCCCAGATAAGGGGCAAGAAAGCCGACGATGCCGATCGACATGCTGGACCAGAAATGCCGCCGAATCACCTTCATGTCGATCTCGGCGCCCGCGAGGAAGGTGAGCAGGATGGCGCCGAAGCCGGCCAAAAAGTTCACCCACGGCGTCAGCGGCAGCGACAGCAGATTTCCGGCGACGGCGCCCACGATGATCTCGAGCAGCGCAATCGAGACCGCGACCCAGATCTGCATGACCGAGGCGGCAAGCGCGAGACCGATCCAAAGGGCCGAAAGAAGCCAAACATTTTCCATTCCTCACTCCCGAGCTTGCCCTCTTTCGAGGGCGGGACTCCCGTCGCACCTGCGGCTGCGGCCGGATAAGGAGCCGGCCGCTCGCAAGCGATAAGCCAACCGTGAGGAGGGCAAGAGAAAATCCGGCCTGGCGGGGGGTTGCAAAACAACTCCCGCCGCGTTTCCTCACGCGGCAGGAGTCATCAGCCCTGGCGGGCGGTTTTGGGGGACTCCATCCCCTTGCAGGCGCGAGCTTAGCGAAACGCGCGATGCGCTTCAAGCGTTCCTAAGACGGCCGGATCGCGCGCGCTTCGCCGGCGGCGCTTTGGTGCGGCTGGCCCAGCACATGCGCGCGACCGTCACCGCCGCAGCGTGAGCGTGCTGCCTCGCGCGTTCCTGGCATCACCCCTCACCCTCCCAGCGCTTCGCGCTGGGCCCCTCGTCGATCCGCTTTGCGGCTCGACCCCTCAAGGGGAGAGGGGATTCGCCTCTCCCCTTGAGGGAGAGGCCGGCCCGCAGGGCCGGGTGAGGGGTGTTACGGCCGGCAGGCCGGAGATAACCTGCAGCGAACGGCGCTCAGGCCGCCTTTGTCGCCACCCCGTGGTTCTTCAGCACCGTGGCGAGCTCGCCCGACTGAAACATGTCGCGCACGATGTCGCAGCCGCCGATGAACTCGCCCTTGACGAAAAGCTGGGGGATGGTGGGCCAGCTGCTGAATTCCTTGATGCCCTGGCGAATCTCGGGGTCCTCCAGCACGTCGATCCCCTTGAACTTGACGCCCAGGTGATTGAGCACCTGCACCACCGCCGCCGAGAAGCCGCACTGGGGGAAGACGGGCGTGCCCTTCATGAAGAGCACCACCTCGTTGTCGCTGATCTCCTTGCGGATCTGCTCCGTCACTTCGTTGTCGGCCATGGTCGGGTCACCTTAGCTTGTTGCTGGGGCTTGTTGCTTGGGGTTGTCAGTCGACGGGTGCGGAGGTCTGCAACGCGAGCGCATGAAGCTCGCTTCCCATGCGGCCGCGCAGTGCCTGGTAGACGAGCTGATGCTGCTGCACGCGGGTCTTTCCCTTGAAGGCCGCGGAGACCACGTGGGCCGCGTAATGGTCGCCGTCGCCGCGCAAATCCTCGATCGTCACCGTCGCGTCGGGCAGCGCCTCCTTGATGAGACGCTCGATCTCGCTCGCCACCATCGGCATCGTTCACGCCTCCTCGTCCGGCCCCGCATCGTGCCCGGCCATAAAGGACGGGAACCAGGATTCGTGAGCGTCCTCGAGTTCGGCCACCGATATAGGTCCGCTGCCTACGACTGTCAATTCGGAGCCGCCGGTCAGCCCGAGAAGCCGGGCCTCGATCCCGGAAGCGCCGGCGCGGGCAAGGAGCTCGTCGGGCATGCGCGTGGTGACGAGATAGCGCCCCTGGTCCTCGCCGAAGAGCCAGGCGTGGAGCGGCGGGCCGCCCTCGGGCGGGGTCACGGTGCAGCCGATCCCGCCCGCCATCGCCATCTCGGCGAGGGCCACCAGGAGCCCGCCGTCGGAGAGATCGTGGCATGCGGTCACCATGCCCGATGCGATCATGGCGCGGACGAAAGCGCCGTGCCTCAGCTCGGCCGAGAGATCGACAGGAGGCGGGGCTCCCTCCTCGCGGCCGAGGATGTCGCGGAGATAAATCGAGGCGCCCAGCCAGCCCGCGGTCCTGCCGATGAGCACGACCGCCTCTCCGGCCGCGGGGAAGGCGACGCGCACGGCCTTGCCGAGGTCGTGGATGAGCCCGACGCCGCCGATCACGGGCGTGGGCAGGATGGCCTCGCCGCGCGTCTCGTTGTAGAGCGACACGTTGCCCGAGACGACGGGGAAGGCGAGTGCCGAGCACGCCGCTGCGATACCCTCGATGCAGCCGGCGAATTGGCCCATCACTTCGGGCCGCTCCGGATTGCCGAAGTTCATGTTGTCGGTCAAGGCGAGCGGCGTCGCCCCCACCGCCGTGATGTTGCGGTAGGCCTCGGCGACCGCCTGGGCGCCGCCTTGGTAGGGATCGGCCAAGCAGTAGCGCGGCGTGCAGTCGGTCGTGAGCGCCAGCGCTTTCCGCGTGCCGTGCACCCGCACGAGTGCCGCGTCGCCGCCGGGCCGGATCACGGTATCGGCCATGACGGTCGAATCATACTGCTCCCAGATCCAGCGCCGGCTGGAGAGATCCGGGGAGGCGAGAAGCCGCTTCAAGGCAGCGGCCGGAGCGAGCGGGGAGGGGATGCTCTCGGGCCGCAGCTCGGCTCGCGGCTTCGCCTTGACGTAGGGACGGGAATAGACGGGCGCGCGCTTGACGAGGGGGGCGAGCGGGATGTCGCAAGCGACGGCCCCCGCCATTTTGAGCACGAGCCGTCCGCTCTCGGTCAAGCGGCCGATCACCGCGAAGTCGAGCTCCCATTTGTCGAAGACCGCGCGCGCGGTCTCTTGGCACCCCGGCTTCAGCACCAGGAGCATGCGCTCCTGGCTCTCGGAGAGCATGATCTCGTAAGGCGTCATGCCCACCTCGCGCACCGGCACGCGGTCGAGCTCAAGCTCCATCCCGACCCCGCCCTTGGAGGCCATCTCGACCGAGGAGGAGGTGAGCCCGGCGGCCCCCATGTCCTGAATGGCGACGATCGCGTCGGTCTCCATGAGCTCGAGGCAGGCCTCGAGGAGAAGCTTCTCGGTGAAAGGATCGCCAACCTGCACGGTCGGCCGCTTCTCCTCCGAGCGCTCGTCGAACTCGGCGGACGCCATGGTGGCGCCGTGGATGCCGTCGCGTCCGGTCTTGGAGCCCACGTAGACGACCGGATTGCCGACGCCGGCCGCGGCCGAATAGAAGATGCGGTCCGCGGCTGCCAACCCGACCGTCATCGCGTTGACCAGGATGTTGCCGTTATAGGCGGGATGGAAATTGCACTCTCCGCCCACGGTCGGAATGCCGACGCAATTGCCGTAGCCCCCGATGCCGGCGACCACGCCTGCGACGAGGTGGCGTGTCTTCGCGTGCTCGGGTGCTCCGAAGCGGAGCGCGTTCAGGTTGGCGATCGGCCGCGCGCCCATGGTGAAGACATCGCGGAGGATGCCGCCCACGCCGGTCGCAGCCCCTTGATAGGGCTCGATGAAGGAAGGGTGATTGTGGCTCTCCATCTTGAAGACCACCGCCTGGCCGTCGCCGATCGAGACGACGCCGGCGTTCTCGCCTGGCCCGCAGATCACCTGCGGCCCGCTGGTCGGCAGCTTCTTGAGCCAGACCTTGGAGGATTTGTAGGAGCAGTGCTCGCTCCACATGACCGAGAAGATGCCGAGCTCGGTAAGGCTCGGCCGGCGCCCGAGGGACTCGAGCACGACGGCGTATTCCGCCTCTGTGAGCCCGTGTCGGGCGACGACCTCAGGGGTGAGCGCGGGCTCGCTCCGGCCGGCACTGCCGGAGAGTGGAGCGCTCACGAGAGCGCCTCTGCGAGACCCTCGAAAAGGGGCCTGCCGTCGGTACCGCCGAGGGCGGGGTCGGCCAGGCGCTCGGGATGCGGCATCAGGCCGAGGATGGTCTTCTGCTCGTTGAAGATGCCCGCGATGTTGCGCGCGGCACCATTGGGATTCGCCGCAGCCGTCACCTCGCCCGTCTCGCTGCAGTAGCGGAAGGCGATTTGGCCGCCGTCCTCGAGGCGCTTGAGCGTCACCTCATCGGCGTAATAATTGCCCTCGTGATGGGCGACCGGCATGCGCAACGCCTGGCCCGCCTCGTACTTGTTGGTGAAGATGCTCTGGCTCGTCTCGACCCTCAAAAAGACGTCCTTGGAGACGAACTTGAGGCCGGCGTTCTGCAGGAAGGCCCCCGGCAGGAGGCCGGCCTCGGTCAGCACCTGGAAGCCGTTGCAGATGCCGAGGATCGGCGTGCCTCGGTCCGCGCGCCGGCGCACCTCGTACATGACGGGCGAGTGCGCCGCCATCGCACCCGCGCGCAGGTAATCGCCGAAGGCGAAACCGCCGGGGATGACGATGAGGTCGACCTTGGGCAACTCGGTGCTCTTGTGCCAGACCATGACCGGGGCGATGCCCGGCGTGCGCTCGAGCGCCTCCTTGACGTCGCGATCGCAGTTCGAGGCGGGAAAGACGATGACGGCGGCTTTCATGG
>DATNIJ010000361.1:0-2538 GCA_035604475.1 Alphaproteobacteria bacterium | reverse complement strand
GCAGATGACGATCGTCTTCACCGACAATGGCAGGGCCTTCAATCTGCTGGCGCACCCGCCACCCGATCTCGAGCGGCCGCTTGAGGAGAGACCCGTCGGCCATCTGGGCCTCCAAATCGTGCGCGAGCTGGCGCACGAGGTAAGCTATAACCGCGTACGCGGCCGCAACGTGATCCGGCTGATCCGCCACCTGGCACCCTACCGCAGAATGAGGCCCACGCGCGTTCGCGCGCGGCGGCTATGAGCGAGATTGCGCGAGACGATGCGGGTCGCTGCGGCCGCGAAGGCGACCGGGGTCCGTCGGGGCGTGCCGCGGCGGCAAGCTATGCGCTCAAGGCCGCGAGCGCCTCGCTGAGCGCCAGGAAGATGTGGTAGGGCGTCGTGCCGGGGAGTACGGTCGCCACCGGCTCGAGCGTGCGCCCGAGGCTCTCGCGCCAGCCGCCGTCGGCGAGGAGATATTTGTCGAAGAGGAATTGGACAAGCGGGACCAGGCTCGTCCGCTCCCCCTTCGCAGCGCCGACACGCGCACGGCTCGCGTGCGCCTTGATGCGCTCGGCCTGCGGCCAGATGCGCTTGCTGTCCTTGATGACGCGCCCCTCCCGGTCGAGCACGTCGAACACGCCGCCGGCTTCGGGATCGACGCCGTTCCGCTCGGCCCACTCGAAGAGGCGCTCGGCCGCCGGCGGCGTGCGCGCGTCGCTCCAGAGATTGGAGCCCTCGCGCAGTATCCAGAACCACTCGAAATGGTGTCCGGGCTCGACGCGGCGCCCGGTCTCGCGTTGCGGCAGGCCCTTCTCGTCGAAGAATTCGCCGAGGGTGCCGCCCTGGGCATCGAAAAGATGGCGATGGAAGAGGTCGACGACGGCGTTGGCATCCTCCTTGAAGGCGGGCTCCTGGCTCGCCGCGAAGAGAGCGACGTAAGCTTCGAGGAGATGCATGTGGGGGTTCTGATTGAGCTTGCGGTCGCCGACGCTCCAGTCCTGATCGGCAGCGCTCGCGAACCAGCCAGAGGGCAGGCTGAGATGCCGCTTCAGGAGAAGGTTGGTCTCGTGCGCAATCGCGAGCGCCTCGCGCTCGCGGAACGCACGGTAGTAATGCGCGAGGCCGAACATGGCAAAGGCGTGGCCGTAGAGGTCCTTCGTCGTGTCGCGCGGCATGCCGGCAAGATTGACCTTGAAGATCCAGCCGCCGAAGCGGTCATCCCAGAAGTGCTTCACGAGATAATCGTAGGCGCTGTGCGCGAGGTTCGCGAAAGCCGGCTCGGGGGTGCTGCGCGCAGCCTCGCTGAACACATAAAGCTGGCGGCCGACAACCGTGAGCCTGCGGTAGTCGAGCGGCGAGGGCGAGTGGTCGGCCTCGAGCCGCTCGTGGAAGCCGCCGCGCGCATGGTCCCAGCCCTGCTCCGCCCAGAGCGGCAGGAGCCCGCGGAAGAGATAATCCTCGATCCTCTGGCGGAGAGCTGGTGCCGCGCTGTCCATCGGCATTCCTTATATGCCCGGCGTCCGCTCCGGAAGGTCCGGCGGGAGTGCCGCGACGAAGCGCCAGAGGAGCGGCTGCGGCCGCGGCCGCCGCAGCCCGCTCGGGGGCCGGCCTGTTAGCTCCGGGCACTACCTTCGTCGACGGTGGGCGGGCCCCAACGTCCCGCCGTTTCGGGGTTCGCTCGGCTGCCGTCGGCGCTCTCGCGCTCCGCATCCCGGCATAGCATACTATGTCGCGCGGCTTCAGGAAGCGCTCAGTCGAGCCCGCGTCGCAAAGGCGGGCGATGGAAAACGCGCGAGGAGGAAGAGGAGAAGGCCACCATGCCGGCATCACCACGTTGGAAGCGGCGTCCCGAGGGTGCGACCTGGGGCGACTACGG
Organism: Alphaproteobacteria bacterium; assembly: GCA_035604475.1. Classification (GTDB taxonomy): domain Bacteria; phylum Pseudomonadota; class Alphaproteobacteria; order JACZXZ01; family JACZXZ01; genus DASPPM01. The sequence goes on along the minus strand of DATNIJ010000361.1, from coordinate 680 downwards.
GCCCGACGACGAGCTCGGGCGCCTCAACCTCCTGACGCCCGAGAAGGTGAAGCAGGGCGTCGCCGAGGTGCGCGAGGGGCTCACCTTCTGCCTGAGCCTGCCGCTCGATTATCCCGGCGGCAACGTGCTGAACCCGCGCCGCCACCCGCCGGTGCTCAGGCCCACGCTGCGCAACAATCGCCCGAACTTCATCTATCGCACAGAGGTGGAGGACCCCAAGCTCACCGACGTCATCAATGACGATGCGGTCATCCTCCATCTGCAGTACTCGACGCAGTGGGACAGCTTGGCGCACGTGGGCGCGCTCTTCGATGCCGATGGCGACGGCGTGCCGGAGCCCGTCTTCTACAACGGCTATCGCGCGGGCGAGCACATCCTCGGCCCGAAGGATGCGCGCGACGCGGGCGCGGTGGGCGAGGTCTCCGCGCGCTCGACCTCGGTCGCATTGAAGCTCGGCGTCGAGAACATGGCGCTCAAATGCATGCAGGGGCGCGCCGTCATGATCGATCTCCACGCCCATTTCGGGCGCGCGCGCACGGTCGTGGGCTACGACGAGCTCATGCGCGTATTGCAGGCGGACAAGGTCGCGGTCGAGCCCGGCGACATGGTTTGCCTCCACACCGGCTTCGCCCAGCTCGTGCTCGAGATGAACAAGAAGCCCGACGCGAGCGTCCTCGCGA
>DATNIJ010000360.1:0-21221 GCA_035604475.1 Alphaproteobacteria bacterium | reverse complement strand
TTCGAGAACCTCACCCGTACCGCCATCGCCTTCGTCATGCTCGCCAGCATCCGTCTCATGGTCCGCCGACTGGCAAGGCTCGGTTCATGAATCAAAACTTTCCGAACAGACTCTTACAAACGCAATCGGCGAGCGTCCAGTTTGCGCCCGTACCGCACAGTGAGCGAGAAAATACGTGTTCGCTGTGGAAATCCTTCGGCGGACCGCGATGCCCGCAATACATACACTCGAATACAGCGGTATCAGTCACGCTGCTGGACCTCTGGCTTGATGACGTGCATTCAAGTAGGTTAGCACATTGGAAGGACGCTAAGCAGCGCCCATTTTCCGTCCCGTTTCTTGAGCGTTACCATTAGAATTTGGAATTTCCACTGATTCCGACGAGGTGTCAGCAGGTGCGCGGTAATGGCCTCGCTGCAGGATTTCCGAACTCGGACCCGTCGCGATCGATAGATGGGGATGTCTGTCCGTCGGTCGGCGGCTGCCTTCAACTCGAGCTCGACCTGCTGCGATGGCGCCGCCTCATGGCGTCCGCCAAAGATGGCCCGCGGGCCGTGCGGACTTTTCTAATCGCGCCAGCGCGCCCCGCTATCAGCTTAGCGCCGGAGATGCTGGCTCAATCAAGAATCGGCCGCCCCTTGCCCTTCGGCTCGGTGGGCTGGGCCTTCCCCTCGCCCGCATTCACGCGACTGGTTTCGGCGGCGTGTGGCGCAGCGGCGATGCAGCCCTCGACCCCGATCGCGCGACAATAGCGGGTGCGGCGCGCTGCCTGGGCCGGAGAGTCGCTGAACGTGTCCGCCCACGGGACCAAACTTACATCAGCACGCCGAGCCCCTTGCGATCGATCAAGTCGAGCAACTTGAGGGAGGCGCCGCTGGGCTGCTTCAGCCCCTGCTCCCATTGTTGCACGGTCGTCTTCCCCACATTGAGATAGTGCGCGAAGACAGCCTGGCTCACGCGCGCTTTGCTGCGAATGCGCCTTACGTCCTTGGCGCCGTAGGCCTTGACCGCGGGCAGGCACAGTGCGTCGAATTCCCGCATCGTCGTCTCGGGCAATTGGCCTGATTTGGAGAGATCGCGGGCGGCCTCGTGCAAGTCTCGCAGGACTTTACGCACATTGCCTCCCCATCGAACGCGCTGATCTTGTACGCGATCGCCAATGCTTTGTCTCACAGCGTGATATAGGACACAAAGCAGTGAGTTCAATCCGGGTGCGCAAGGGCGACCACTGCGGCATAAATTCACTCAGCGCGGTGACGTCCCTCACCCTTCCCATCGCTTTCGCGATGGGCCCCTTCCCTCTCCCGCTTGCGGGAGAGGGAATCATCGCGCGCCTGAATCCCCCTCGCCCTCTTACGAGGGCTCAAGCCGTGAGGCGGACCGCGGGTTGGCATGAGGGCGAGGAACCGCCACGTAGCGCTTCACCTTGATGCTTCTCTCTCGCTCGCGGAGTCTGGCGATCTCGTAGCTCGTCTGCATGCGAAGAAGCGTGTCCATCTTCGGCCCGAACGCCTTCTCGATGCGGAGCGCCATCTCCGGCGACAATGCCGCACGGCCATTGAGAAGCGCGGAAAGCGCCGGCCTCGTGACGCCCAGCAGTTTTGCCGCATCGGTGACGGAGAGCGCGAGCGGCTCGATCACCTCCGTGCGGACGAACTCCCCGGGATGGGCTGGCCGTGCCATGCGAAACATCTCGTGGTCTCCTAATGGTAATCCTCGTAGTCGAGATCGACGATTTCGTTCTCGGCCGGGTCGATGCGGAAGGTGATCCTCCAGTTCCGGCCGACAGTCAGACTCCAGGTACCCTTCCGATCGCCGGTCAGTCGATGGACCTGCCAACCCGGAATCAGGCGAAGTTCCTCGACTCCTTCCATGTCTTGGAGGAAGGAGACGATCTTGCGTATCTTGTCGACGAAGACCGCCGGCAGGCCGGAGGCGTCGTCGCGCTCGATGAAGCGCCGGAGCCCCTTGTGAGCGACGTGCCGGATCTTCATGAGCGATCGTTAGCACGAAGTGCGTCGCTTGTAAAGCTACGCTTTACGCATTTGCCGGATCGGCCCGCGGCGAGGCGCGCTGCCGAGGGCGCCGCTGTCCCTCACCCTTCCCATCGCTGACGCGATGGGCCCCTTCCCTCTCCCGCGATGCGGGAGAGGGATGCTGAGCGAACGCTCAGCTCGTGCGATAGCCGAGTGCGATGGCCGCGATCGCTATCCCGACCGCGGCCTGGGTGGGATCGACGACGGGAAGCCCGAGCGTCTCCTCGAGGGCTGTGCGGTGCTTCGCCATGCCGGCGCAGCCCATGACCAGCACGTCCGCACCGTCCTCGTCGCGCAGCGCGGCACCCACCTCGCGCATGCGCGCGAGCGTCCGCCTCTCGTCCGCGAGCTCGAGCACGCCGAGACCGATCGCCCGCTCGCCGGCGATGCGCCCGGCCAAACCCATGGCGCGGAAGCTGCGCGCATGCCGCGCGAGCGAGGCCTTGAGGATGGCAATCACGCCGACGCGGTCGCCCAAGTTGAGCGCGGTCGCGATGCCGGCCGCCGCAATGCCGAAGACCGGGTGCCGGGTCGCCTCGCGCGCCGCGTATAGCCCGGGATCGGAGAAGCAGGCGATGACGAAGGCGTGGGAGCGGTTGTCCTCGCGCTCGATGAGGCGGCAGAGCGGCAGCGTAACCGCCTCGACGTCGCGCTGGCTTTCGACCCCGGGCGGACCCTCGGCGAGCGTCGTGCAGTCGAGGCGCGGACCGCCCGGGAGGCGCAAGGGCTCGAGGGCCTCGTCGATGCCTCGGGTGACGGCCTCGGTGCTGTTCGGATTGATCACCAGAATGCGTGCCGTCATGACAGCACTCCTCCCTTGCGAGGTGTGGACGGCACTCATGCCGTTGTCGCGGATTGGCGCTTGAGCCAGCTCGCGTAGCTCTCGCGCCTGATGTCGAACTGGTCGCGGATGCGGCAATAGCCGTGGCCCGCGAGGCGGCCGACGAGGCGCAGGCGCTCGAGCCGCACGCGGCGGCGCTCGGCGTCGACGAGGTCGTCCCGGATGTGGAGGTGCAGTACCTCGCCGAGTATGATGTTCTCGCGCTTCCCGAGCTCGAGCGTCACCAGCCGCTTGCACTCGAGATTTATCGGCGACTCCGCGATGCACGGCGGCTTCACCGTCTTCGACGGCAGATGGCTGAGCCCGACGATCGCCAGCTCCTCGATACCATGCGGGAAGTCGGTCGCGCACTGGACCATCCGCTCGGCGATGGCCTCGTCGACCATGTTGACCACGAACTCCAGCGTTTCGTTGATGTTGCGCGCGGTGTCCTTGGGCGTGCCGTCCGGCCAAGGCTCGATGCCGAGTGCCACTACGGGAGGGGCATGGCCGAGCATGTTGAAGAAGCTGAAGGGTGCCGCGTTGATGCGGCCTTCACTATCGACGGTGGTCACGAAGGCGATCGGACGCGGTACGATGACGCCGATGAGCAGCATATAGGCGTCCTGGCTCGGCAGTGCTGCGATGTCGAAATCCATGGTACCTCACTCGGGCGGCGCTACGGCACCGGTGCGCTCGACGATGAGCCTGTAATGCTCCGGCCGGCGGTGCTTGGCGAAATTGAACACCGTTTCCTTGATGGGCTTCGTGGCATCGAAGTCGATCTCGTAGGCGAGGAGCTCGTCCTCGAGCGTGCTCGCCGAGGCGAGGAGCTCGCCGGTGGGGGCCACGACCGCAGTACCCCCCATCAGCATGCAGCCCTCCTCGATTCCCGCCTTGGCGACCGCCACCACCCAGGTCCCGTTCTGGTAGGCCCCCGACTGGATGGAGAGGTAGTGGTGGAGGAGGCGGTGATGGGAGGGTTCGGGAATGGCGGCGTTGATCTCCGGCGTGTTGAAGCCGAGCATGACAAGCTCGACTCCCTGGAGGCCCATGACGCGATAGGTCTCGGGCCAGCGCCGGTCGTTGCAGATGCACATGCCGACGATGCCGCCGAAGCCGCGCCACACCGGCCAGCCGAGGTCGCCCACCTCGTAATAGCGCTTCTCGAGATGCTGGAAGGGGCGCTCGGGCTCGTGCTCCGCGTGGCCGGGCAGGTGGATCTTGCGGTACTTGCCGATCAGCCTGCCGTCGCGGCCGACGAGGATCGAGGTATTGAAGCGCCGAGCCCGGCCCCCCTCCTCGGCGAGCTCGGCATAGCCGAGATAGAAGCCGATGCCGAGGTGCCGCGCCTCCTCGAAAAGCGGCCGGGTCGCCGCATTGGGCATCTCGCGCTCGAAGAAGGCGTCGATCTCGGCCTGGTCGGCCATGTACCAGCGCGGGAAGAAGGTGGTGAGCGCCATCTCGGGATAGACGACGAGCTCGCACCCGCGCGCATGCGCCTTGTGCAAGAGCTCGATGAGGCGCCGCACCACGACCTGGCGGCTGTCGTTGCGCTGGATGGGCCCCAGTTGCGCAGCGCCGATCATGAGCTTGCGTGCCACCTCAGCACCTCCATCTGAACAAGAATTCTCACCACGTAGACACGGAGAGCACGGAGAAGAAGCCGTATTTCAGCGCAGTGGTCGCAGAGGATGCGCAGAGGGCGCAGAAAAGATATTTATTCTCCGCGGCCTCCGCGCATCCTCCGCGTCCTCCGCGTTAAGCCTCTCTTCTCCGTGCCTCCGTGGTGCACTCTATCTTAACGCCCCGCTCGCCGGATCGAAGCGCGTGACGGGCCGCCCAAGCGGGCGCGCCGCGGGCGAGAGGTCGCACTTGAGAAAGCGGCCCTTGCCGCGTTCGCCCACGAACTCCCCACCCTCTGCGACCGGCTCGCCCCTCACCAAGGTAACCACCGGCCAGCCTTTGACCTTGAATCCCTCATAAGGCGTGTAGTCCATCGCATCGTGCAGCATCGCCTGGCCGATCGTCACCTCGCGGTCGGGATCCCAGATCGCGAGGTCCGCATCGGAGCCGACCGCGATGGTGCCCTTCTGCGGGTAGAGCCCGTAAAGCTTCGCCGCATTGGTGGCGGCGAGCGATACGAACCGGGTGAGCTCGATGCGGCCCTTGCCGACCCCTTCCGAGAAGAGGAGCGGAAGGCGCACCTCGAGGCCGGGAACGCCGTTCGCCACCTTCTTGAAGGGCGCGTTCCGGCCATACTTCATCTTGCCCTCGGGACCGGCGTAGCGGTAGGCCGCATGGTCGGAGGAAAAGACCTGGAACACGCCGGTGGCGATGCCGCGCCATACCTCCTCCTGGTTCGCCTTGTCGCGCGGCGGCGGGCTGCACATGTATTTCGCTCCCTCGAAGCCGGGCCGGTCGAGGTCGTCCTCGGTGAGGAAGAGGTACTGGGGGCAGGTCTCGCCGTAGATCTTGAGGCCGCGGCCTTGCGCCGAGCGGATCTGCTCGATCGCCTCCGCGGCGGAGACGTGCACGATGAGGATCGGCACGTCCACCAGCTCGGCCATGCTGATCGCGCGGTGGGTCGCCTCGCGCTCCGCCGTCTTGACGTGGGCGATGGCGTGGAACTTGGGTGCCGAATGGCCGGCCGCGAGCAGCCTGTCGCTGAGCCAGGCGATGATATCGTGGTTCTCCGCATGCACCATGACGAGCGCCCCCTCGCGCCGTGCCAGCGAGAGCACCTCGAGCGCCTGCCGGTCGTCGAGCTTGAGCGCGTCGTAGGTCATGTAGATCTTGAAGGAGGTGTAGCCGTCGCGGATGAGGGCGGGCAGCTCCTGGCCGAGCACCTCCGCGCTCGGATCGGAGACGATGAGGTGGAAGGCGTAATCGACGGCGGCCTTGGGCTCCGCCGCGGCGTGGTAATCCTTCACGACCTGGCGGATCGACATGCCGCGATGCTGGGCGGCGAAGGGAATAATCGTGGTGGTCCCGCCGCAGGCCGCCGAGCGGGTGCCGGTGAAGAAATCGTCCGCCGTCATGACGCCGAGGGAGGACTTCTGCTCGATATGGCAGTGGCTGTCGATGCCGCCGGGAAGCACCAGCTTGCCCTCGGCGTCGATCTCGCGGCGGCCCCGGGCAAGTGCCGCGCCGATTGCAACAATGCGCCCATCCTTGATGCCGATGTCGGCGCGGACGACGTCTGCCGCGGTTGCCACCGTACCCCCTCTCACGACGAGCTCGAATTCGGCCATCGTCCTTTCCTCTTTCGCCAGGCATTAGCTTGATCTTGCGGATCGGGAGCGTGCGGTCCGCGCGCGCCTTGCCTCATCCCGCGGCCTTCCCCCCTGCGGCACGCGAGCCCAAGAGAAGCCCAAGGCGGCGCCGACCGCAACACCCCTTTTTGAGGAGGCCCTTTGGATGACCCGCGGGGCGCGCGCCTCGCCCGTGTCGCGCGAAGAGCCGCCCTCGCCTGCCTGAGTCCCGCCGACGTCCGTGGCCTACGAGCCCTTCAACATCCAATAGTCCCGCTACGCCTCGAAAGGCCTCGGGTGCCGCCGGGGCGGCCGCAGGAGATAGAGCAAGGCTCCGCAAAGAGGGACGACGCAATTGAGATAGAGGAGCGGCAGCAGATAGAGGTTCTTGGCGGAAAGGCTCTGGTTGCCGATCGAGGTCGACTCCAACAGCATGACGCACGTCACCGCGACAACGACGCGCACGGTCTGGCCCTGACGATCGAAGTCGCCCGAGAGCAGCGCCGCCAGCCCGATGAGCGCGAAGGCGAAGGCGTACCAAGGACTCACGAGACGCTGGTTCGCCTCGACGAGAAACCGCGCGGCGTTGAGGCGGTCGTCCGGGTCGTTCAAGTTGGGATGCAAGAGCTCGCCGAGGAAGCGCTCGTCGGCGCGCCGCCAGCGGGGCTGCATGCCGCTCGAGAGCCAACTGAGATCGACGCTGTATTTGTCGAAGTAGAGGAGCGCCAGCCGCCCGTCCGTGCGCTCGAATGCCTGGCGATTGCCGTTGAAGAGAATAACGCGCGGGCCCGAGGGCGATGGCACGATGGCACCGCGCTCGGCAACGTAGCTGACAGGCTTCGAATGAGCACGCACGTCGTGCACGAGGATGCCGAGGAGCTCGCCGTTGGGCTCGCGTTGGCGGATGTATATCGTGAGGCCCTCGCTCAAGGTGTTGAACTTGCCCTCTTGGAGGAGGACCGCGGAAAGGTCGTTTCTGATCCCAAACTCGATGTCCTTGAAGCTGCGATAGGCGGCCGGCATGAAGTACAGGTTGAGGGCATAACCGCACAGCATGACGATCACGGCCATGACGAGTGCCGGCAGCGCGAGCGAGACCTGGCTCACGCCCACCGAGCGCAGCACCACGAGCTCGCGGTCCATCCACAGCTTGTTGTAGGTGAAAAGCACCGAGGAGAAAAGCCCCACGGGCAGCACGATCGCGAGGAAGCCCGGCAGCAGCAGCAAGGTGAGATAAAGGAAGGTGCCGAGCGAGATGCCGTGCTTGACGATGAGCTCGATGTAGCGCAGCGACTGGGTGAGCCAGATGGCGCAGGTCAGGCAGAAGCTGACGAACAGCATCGCCATCACGAGCTGCTTGAAGATGTATTTGCTGTAACTCTTCATCACCCGCTTTATAGCGCGTTCCCATCGTCTTTGGATAGCGCGAAGGGAGACGGGCCCGCCTCGGACGTGCCGTGCTTGCCGAGCGGCAACAATGCTCGGCAAAGGCGCCTTCGCGTCCTCGGCACCGGCTCGTCGCCCCGTTTCAGCCGCGCCGAGCCGCCTCGACGAGCGTGTCCCGGACGGTGCCTTCCGGCGAGACGCCCAGCACATGATGGCTGTGCCAGAGCGCGTAGAACAAAAAGCTCCAGGCGGCTTGGGCGTTTCTCTCCGGCTCGGCGAACACCCCCTTGACCGCCTCGGGACCGGCGATCTCGGCAATGCCGGGCTCGCTCGCGACGAGGGCTGCGATATCGGCTTTCTTGGCGGCGATCCATTGGCCAACCGGGGGATTGAACCCCGTCTTGCGCGCATAGGGCTCGGCCGACGCGACGTTCTTGGCCAGCCAATCGCGCAGCAGCCGCTTGCCGAACTTGCCCCTAACCTTGAGCGCATCCGGCAGACGCATCGCGAATTCGGCGACGACGGGATCGAGATAAGGCGTGCGGCCTTCGACGCTATGTGCCATGAGACAGCGGTCGAGCTTGACGAGCAGATCGTTGGGCAGCCATTCGGCGCAATCCACCGCCTGCAGCGCCTGTAGCCGCGTACGCTCGGCGAGCGCCTCGCGCGCTTCGGCTTGGCCCAGGCCGTCGCGCCATCCGTCAAGGGCAGCGCCAAGATTCGCCAAGCCGTCGAACTCGCCGCGCCTGCGGGCCTTCCCGGCGAGCAGCCCCCAAAGCCAGCGCGCGCGGCGATAGCGGGCGTAGCCGCCGAAGATCTCGTCGGCCCCCTCCCCGCTGAGCACCACCTTGAGGCTGCCCTTGGCAGCCTCGCCGAGGGCGTAGGTGGGGAGCGTGGCGCCGTCGGTCGTCGGGTCATCGACCGCCGCAGCCACGCGCGGGGCGTGGCTCCAAAAATAAGACTCGGTCAGTTCCACGACATGATGCTCCGCACCCACGGCGCGCGCGACCCGCTCGGCGATCGCCCGCTCGTCCGCACCCTTGCTGCCGGGGAAGCCGACCGTGAACGCGACGACCGGGCCGGCCGAAAGACGGGTCATCATCGCGATCAATGCAGAAGAGTCGATCCCGCTGGAGAGGAAGAGCCCGTACGGAACGTCGGAGCGAAGGTGGAGAGCGACACTCCCGGAGAGGATACCGTCGAGCTGCCGCTCTGCCTCGTCATAGCCCATCTTGACGGGTCCGCCGGAAGGGATCGCGTTGCGCCGGCGCCTCTCCGCGATGCGTCCCCCCTTGACGACGAGGGTCTCGCCGGGAAGCACGCGGTGGATGTCGGCGAAGATCGTCTCGGAGCCGGTGGTGAACTTGAGCTGGAGGAGCTCGGCGCGACGCTGCGGCCTGATCGCGCGCCCGGCGAGCCCGGCGGCGATCAACGCCTGCGGCTCCGAGGCGAAGGCGAAGCCCGCGGCATCCTCCACATAGTAAAGGGGCTTGATGCCGAAGGGGTCGCGGGTGAGGACGAGGTGCCCTGCCTCGGGGTCGTAGATGGCAATGCCGTACATGCCGCGCAGATCGTCGGCAAAGTCGAGACCCTTGCGGCGGTAGAGCTGAAGCGGGGACTCGCAATCCGAGCCGGTGCGGAACTCGCCCTTGCCGAGCGACGCGCGCAGCTCGAGGTCGTTGTAGATCTCGCCGTTCGCGACGAGGACAGCACCCCGGGGCCCGAAGAGGGGCTGATCGCCGGTCACGAGATCGATGATGGCGAGCCGCGTGCAGACGAGACCGACGGCGCCGTCGCTATGGACGCCGGTTCCGTCCGGGCCGCGATGGTGGATGGCCGCGGCGAGGCGATCGAGCGTTGCCCGATCCGCAGCGCGAGCGCCGCCCATCATCACTCCGGCGATTCCGCACACGAAGCTATTCCCTCGTCTCGTCGGGCCCTGCTCGCGCGCCCGCGAGCATGAAGGCGGATCCGAGCCAAAGCATCGTCAGCCACCACACGTGCCAAAGATTATAGCTGAGGGCTGCATAGACGAACGCGGCGACGGCGAAAGCGAGTTGAAGCGCTCGTTCGTCGGCATCGCCCGGGGAGCCGGCAATGGCGCGGAAGAGGGCGAAGATGAAGCAGACGCCGAGCAGCACGCCCGGGATGCCGAGGTCGAGCCGCAGCTGAAGAGCCGCATCGTGGGGATGGAGCGGCAGGAGCTCCGCATTCTTCAGGAAAACATCGTGCCCGCCCGGCATCCACCTCGAGCTGTCGAAGCCCCAGCCGAGAATCGGCCGCTTGTCGATCCGCCCGATGACGAAACTCCAGATGGCCAGCCGATGCGTCAAGGATGATTGCTTCACCCTTTCGACCGGCAGCGCCTGCGGCAGCCACCACAGCATCTCCGGGCGGAGAAAGAGCGGGGCAGCCACCACCCAGAGGATGAGTGTCGCCGCAGCCACCGAGACGGCAACCCGCGGCGCAAGGCGAGCGGCGACGCAGACGGCGATACCCACGGCGAAGGCGACCTTCGAGGTCAGGCTCGCGCTCTGCAGCACGACCGCGAAGGCGACGCCTGCGAGGGCGATTGCTGCCGCAGCCCCGTAACGGCGCCATGCGAAGCGGACGCACGGCCAGCTCAGGAGCACGACCAGCGTCATTGCCGGATCGAAGCCGACCGGGAAGTTAAAGGGGCGCTGGTGACCGATCACGGGAGCGAGAAGCGGGAGATCGCGCACATAATCGATCAGGCGCGCGCGGGTGAGCAACATGATCTCCAGAAGTGCCAAGCCGATGAGGAAGCCCAGCACGAGGCCCTTTTCGGAAACCTCCCGCTCCTCGGGTGCCAACCCGCGCGCCGCGTCCACGAGGACGAGGCCGGCCACGAAGGTGCCTAAGAGCTGTGCCGCGAGCCGGAGCGAGCCGAGCGGCTCGAGGGACCAGCCCACGCTGGCGGTGCCGTAGAGCAGCAGCAGGAGGCAAAGCGCCGCGAGCCAACGGGGCAGGAGCGACCAGCGCCAGCTTCCGCACGCGAGCGCTGCGAGTGCCGCGGCGACCATCACCGGTGTCACGCTCGGCCAGGAGAACACCTCGAGCGGAAGCGCCAGCAATCCCGCCGCGCCCAGGATATGGCCTATGTGCAGGCCTCTCGGCCGTGTCATGAAGCGCAATTGGAAAGCGTCCTCCCGCGGTGAGCGGCGGCGAGATGCCCCACTGTTCCGGCTCCGACGGTTCGTTCCAAGCCCTCGGTCCGGAACACGCTCATGTCCGCTTTAACAAGATGCAGGGATAGATTTTCCGCGGCTTGCGATCAAGCGGGTCCAGGTTCGACGGTCCGATTGAAGCCCGTAAGTCAAATCAGATCGATCCGTGGCGATCAAGATATATTCGTGCGCGCGAGCCCGCCGGGAGGAGCGCAGCTGCGTTCAGATTCCGCGCTTCGCCGCCGGCGAAGCGCGAAGTCGCGAAAGTCGGTCACGGTCGACTACCCGATTGATATGAATCAATGTGGCGCGCGCACAGAAGAAGCAATGCTTCGCAGCGACCGGAGCAACAAGAAGCGGGAGAGCGCGGGCCATGGGGCGGATCTTTGCCGTCCGGGCGCTTCGCGAGAGCGAGCTTCCTCAAGCCTTCCCTCTCGTGCACGCCCTCATTCCGCGCCTGAGGCTCGAGGCCTGGCTGCGCTACGCGCAAACGCTGGGCGAGCTTGACGGTGCTCGCGCGGGCGTCATGTCGGCGTTCGATGAGCAGGGCTATATTTGCGGGCTGTTCTGCTACAGGATGGAAACGGGGCTGGAGCACGGCCCTAAGCTCTTGATCGAGCATGCCTGCGCCCTCGACATCGTCGATCGCCAAGGGGCGATCGATGCCTTGCTCGGCGCGATCGACGACTTGGCGCGCGCCCTTTTTTGCGCTCAAATCGACGTCCACCTCGACCAAGCACAGGTGGTCTTGAGCGCGCCGCACGGACCGTTCATCGCGGCCTTGCGGGCGCGGGGCGCCATAATCAACGGAATACGGCTCAGCAAGCCGGTCGAGAACCCCATTCCTGAACCCTGAACGCATCCCGCTCAGCAGGCCGCATGAGCGTTGCGGCAAGGGTGGAATAGGCCGGCGTTCCGAAAGTCTGTGAACCTTATGAGCCTGGAGAGCATTGTCATCACAAGAGGTGGGGGTGCGCCGTCCCGCAGGAGCCTGCCGACCTGGCTCGGGCTCCGCGGCTTCGCCGGCGGGTCGGGGGCCGCTTGGGCGAGCCCGGCCTCGGGGCTACCATCTTTGGGGCTGGTCATGGCATGATGGCTCGAACAGAGAAAGCTGACCGGCGGCGGCCGCTGCGGCCAGATTGGAATAGGCCCAAGATCGCGACGGATCCGACGCTCGCTTCGCACGATTCTCTTCTGGCTCGCCTGCGTATCCAGCTGGAGAGCCGCCTGGACGGACGGAAGATTGGTAGACGAATGGCGGGCCGCCATGACGGATAAGGACGCGACGGCACGGGACTCCGCGTCGAGGCCTGAGAACGGTTCGCCGAGCTCGGAGCTCCATTATCGCCGCCTCTTCGAGGCGGCGCCCGATGGAATATTGATCGTCGATGCGACGAGCGGGCGGATCTTGGAGGTCAACCCCTTCCTGGCGGAGCTGCTCGGTCACGCGGGCGATTGGTTTCCCGGAAAATACCTGTGGGATATCGGCATATTCGGAGAGCCGGAACAAGGCCGGAGCGCGTTCGAGGAGCTGAGAGACAAGGGATATGTGCGCCTGGAAGGCCTGCCGCTCGCGGCGAAGGACGGGCGGAGAATTGAAATCGAGTTTATCGCCAACTCTTATCAGGAAAACGGCGCCAAGGCCATACAGTGCAATGTCCGCGACATCACTGAGCGCAAGCTTGCCGAGCGCAGGATGGCGCGGCTCGCCTGGACCGACCCGCTCACGCGCCTGCCGAACCGCAGGACCTTCGACGAGCGCCTAAAGGAGGCCTTCTCCTCGGCGCGGCGCGGGGCGCGCGGCTTCGCCGTTCTCTATCTCGATGTCGATCGCTTCAAGGACATCAACGATACGCTCGGCCATCAGAAAGGCGACCTGCTGCTCAAGGAGGTGGCGACGCGGCTTAAAGCGAGCATGCGCGAGACCGATCTCGTGGCGCGCTTCGGCGGCGACGAGTTTGCCATCCTGCAGACAAACGTCACCGACCCCGCGGATGCAGGCGCCTTGGCCGAGAAGATCAGAGCGTCGTTGGCGGCACCCTATAGGATCGACGGGAACGAGGTCCGCATCACGGTCAGCATCGGAATAGCCCTCTATTCGAATGAGATCGCGAGACCGGACACGATGGTCAGCCAGGCCGATCTCGCGCTTTACCGCGCAAAGGAGGAGGGGCGGAACCGATTCTCTTTCCATACGAGCGAGCTCGATCACGAGGTGGGCGACCGCGTAGCACTCGGCAATGAGCTGCGCACAGCACTCCAGCGCGGCGAGTTCGAGCTCTACTACCAGCCGCAGGTCGAGCTCACTTCCGGAAACATCACCAGGCTCGAGGCGTTGGTCCGCTGGTTCAACCCCCTGCGCGGCCCGGTACCGCCTCTGGTCTTCATCCCGGTCGCGGAGAAGACGGGAAGCATCGTGCCGATCGGGCGCTACGTCATCAAGCAGATCTGCCGACAGCTCAAACAGTGGCGCGAGGAGGGCCTGTCGTCGCCCGTGGTTTCCATCAATCTCTCCGCGGCCCAGTTCAAGCTCGCACAGGATGTCGAGCACGATATCGCGGAAAGCATCGAGGCCTACGGCATCGTCCCCGAGAATGTCGAGATCGAGCTTACCGAGTCCGTCTTGCAGGAGGCCACGCGCGAGCACAGGGACGCGCTCGACCGCCTCCGCCGGCTCGGCGTGCGCCTGGTAATTGACGATTTCGGCACCGGGTATTCCTCGCTCGAATATCTCAAAGCCCTCCCGGTGAGCCGCCTCAAGATCGCCCAGCAGTTCATGATCGATGCGCCGCGGCACCTGGGCCATGCCGCGATCATCCGCGCCACCATCAGCCTCGCGCGCGAGTTCGGCCTCGATGTCATCGCGGAAGGGGTGGAGACCCGGGATCAGGTAAGCTTTCTTCTCGCCTTCGGCTGCACCGCGGCCCAGGGCTATTATTTCAGCAGGCCGGTGAGCGCCGCGCGCGCGGCCGAGCTCTTGCGTCAGGGCAGCATCTCGCCTGCCCTTGAGCCCCCCTGAGTGCCGCCCGCGGCCGCGAAATCGGCATGGCGTCAATAGCTTGCGCCCGCGTGCCGGCCCGAGGGCGCGCCGAGCGGTACCGCTTGCCGCAGCCTCGCCTCATGCTCGAGCCGAGGTGCCATTCACCCTTTGCCGAGCGCCCGTCTCCTCGACCAGTTGATCTCGAAAGTCACATCGCTCATTGGCTATACTGCGGCGCCAATGGACGGCCAATTCGACGGAGATGGATATGCGGCGCATCGCATTGGGCCTCCTCCTGGCCTTGCTCTTGCCCGGCGAGGCCGAGGCGCAATCGCAACCGCCTCAGGCGGGCTGGATCGCCGACAAGAACGGCTGCCGCCTATGGGATCCGTACCCGCAGCCCGATGAAAGCATCAGCTGGAGCGGCGCCTGCAAGGACGGCTATGCCAACGGCAACGGCGCGGCCCAATGGTTCGAAGGAGGCCAGCCCAGCGACCGCTACGAGGGCGAGTACGCGAATGGGCACAGCAACGGCTACGGCGTCTATTCATGGGCGCAGGGCGACCGCTATGAGGGCGAGTTCAAGGCAGGCGTCATAAGCGGACGCGGGGCCAGGACGAAAGCCAACGGCGGCCGCTACGAGGGCGAGTTCCGCGACGGCATCGAGAACGGCCGCGGCACCTACGTCTTCGCCAACGGCGACCGCTACGAGGGCGACTTCCGGGCCGGGCGCCAGAATGGCCGCGGCGTCTCGCTCTCCGCGGCGGGCCTGCGTTACGACGGCGAGTGGCAGGACGGGCGACCGCACGGCCACGGCAGGCTCAGCTGGCCGAACGGCGACCGCTACGACGGCGACTTCAAGGCCGGCCAGCGGGACGGCCACGGCGCCTTCGTATGGGCGAATGGCGCACGCTACGAGGGCGATTGGAAGGGCGACGCGCGCAACGGCCATGGCGTCCTGAGCTGGGTCGGCGGCAGCTACGACGGCGAGTGGCAGGGCGACCGGCCGGACGGCCAGGGCACGCGCAAGGATTCCGACGGCGACGTCTTCGCGGGCACCTGGGTGAAGGGCTGCTTCAAGCAAGGCGACCGCCGCGCCGCCCTCGACGTGGCCCTCTCGAGCTGCCCTTAACCTCGCGCGAGCGTGCGAAATCGTCGGCGCCGAGATGCCCCCCTCCCTGCCCTCCCCCTCAAGGGGGGAGGGAAAATTTTACCGTCATACGATATGCGCTCCCTTCCCCCTTGAGGGGAAGGGTTGGGGTGGGGGGTGGATTAGGCCGAGTCCTCGCCTACATAGCGGCGGAAGTAGCGCCTGCCCAGGCTGGTGAGGATTTCGTAGCCGATGGTGCCCGCCTCCTCTGCGAGCGCATCGACCGGATGGTGCTCTCCAATCAGCTCGACGAGACCGCCCGGTGCCAGTGCATCGGCCGCCAGCGCGCTCGCGTCGAAGGTCACGGTGTCCATCGACACCCCACCCACGAGCGGCAGCGCCGCGTCGCCGAAACGCGCCACCGCGCGGTTGCTCAGACTGCGCAGGTAACCGTCGGCATAGCCGACGGACACGGTGGCGATGCGCCGGGCCGAGGGGGCGTGCCAGCGCGCGCCATAGCCCACGCTCGCGCCGGCCGGGATGGTGCGCACCTGGATCACCTTGCCCTCGAGACGCACCACCTGTCGCATCGGGTTCGCCCGGCCGGCGAGCGGGGCGATGCCGTAAAGCGCGGCACCCGGACGAGCGAGATCGAAGTGGTAATCGGGTCCGAGGAAGATCCCGGAGGAATTGGCGAAGCTTGCCGCGGCGGGGGGTAGGGCCTGACGCACCTCGCGGAAGCGGGCAAGCTGGCGCGCGTTCATGGGATGATCCTCCATTTCGGCGCAAGCGAGGTGGCTCATGAGATAGCGGAGCTCGAGCCCGTCGAGCCGCGCTCGGTCGTCGATCACCGCCTTGAGCTCGTCCGCGGAGAGACCGAGCCGGGACATCCCGGTATCCACCTGGAGGATCGCCGGGAGCGGCCGGCCGCGGGCGCGCGCAAGGCCGCTCCAGCCGTCCAACTGGGCGAGGCTGTTGAGCACGGGGACGAGACGGTGCGCCAAGAGCTCCGCCTCCGCACCCACGGGTGGACCATGCAGCACGTAAAGCTCGGCCCTCTCCGGGAGATGCGGGCGCAGCGCCAACGCCTCGTCGAGATGGGCCACGAAGAAATGGACGCAGCCTTCTGCGGCCAGCGCAGGGGCCACGCGGGCCGCCCCCAACCCGTAGGCATCCGCCTTGACCACGGCGGCGCAGCTCGCTTTCCCGAGCCGGCCCTGCAAGAGGCGATAATTGGCGCGGATGGCGGCGAGGTCGATGGTGAGGAATGCACCCGCGTGCTCTGGACGCTCTGATGGCATCTTGCCGGACGGACCCATGGTGCTTGCGCTCGCTCTCAACCCACCCCGTCTTCCCTCGAGACGGAAAGGACTTTACTCGCACAGGGAGGCAGGCGTCGCCACCTCGATGAGGAGGGCCGCAGCGCCTTGGCGCGCGGCGGGCGCACGGCAGCAGGCGGCGAGGCCATTGGTGCGGCGCACAACCTTGGCTATAATGGCGGTAAAGCAATACAGGGAGCCCATCATGCTGACTCGACGCACGCTTCTGGCTTCGGCCGCCGCTGCGGCGGTGCCGTTGGCAGCCCCCGCCATCTTCACCGGCGCCCGCGCCGCCACGCCGCGCAACATCGTGGCGATGGCGAAGCAGATCGACGACATCGTCGGCGCCTTCGATCCCGGGGAATCCTACGAGTTCTCCAACAACGAGGTCTGCGGCAACCTTTACCGCAAGCTGGTGATTCCCGATCCCGCGGGCGGCGACCGGCTGGTCGGCGATCTGGCCGAGAAGTGGGAGGTGTCCAAGGACGGCGCCGTCTTCACCTTCCACATCAAGCACGGCGTGCTGTTCGAGTCCGGCAAGCCGCTTACCGCCGAGGACGTCGCCTTCAGCCTCCAGCGCGTGGTGAAGATGAACAAGACGCCCGGCTTCATCATCACCCAGTTCGGCCTCACCGCCGACAATGTCGAGCAGATGGTGCGCGCCACGAGCGACTATACGCTCGAGCTCAAGCTGCCGATCGTGCAGGCGACGAGCTTCGTGCTCTATTGCCTCTCGGCGACGGTCGGCTGCATCGTGGAGAAGGCCACCGTGCTCGCCAACCAGGCGAACGGCGACCTCGGCAACGCCTGGCTCAAGATGCACAGCGCCGGCGCCGGTCCCTACCGCCTGGTGGAGTGGAAGGCGAGCGACCACATCATCCTCGAGACCAACCCCCACGCGGCAACCAAGCCGCGCATTCCGCGGGCGGTGATCCGCCACGTGGCGGACCCCTCGGCCCAGCTGCTCTCGCTGCAGAAGGGCGACGTGGATATCGCGCGCGACCTCGGCTCCGACCAGCTCAAGCTGGTGCTCAACAAGCCGGACTACAACGTGGCAAGGATCGCCCAGCTCACCTCGATGTATATCGGGATGAACAGCAGCGTGCCGCAGCTCCAGAAGGTGGAGGCGCGCCAGGCGCTCAAGACGGCGATCGACTACGAGGCGATCGCCAAGAACATCACGCCCAATCTCTGGGGCGTCTGGCAATCCTTCCTGCCCAAGGGCATCCCAGGGGCGGTCGCCGACAATCCCTTCAAGAAGGACGTGGCCAAGGCCAAGGCGCTCTTGGCCAAGTCGGGCTATCCCGACGGCTTCTCCGTCACGCTCGATCACTTCGCCAAGACGCCCTATCCCGAGATCGCGCAGGCCGTGCAGGCGGATCTTGGGGCGATCGGCGTCAAGGTGCAGCTCCTCGCCGGCGAGCAGAAGCAGGTGATCAGCAAGACCCGCGCGCGCCAGCAGCAGATGGCGCTCATCACCTGGTTCCCGGATTTCCTCGATGCGCATTCCAACGCCCAGGCCTTCTGCCAGAACACGGACGATTCGGACGCGACCAAGCTGAAGAGCGTCGCCTGGCGCTATCACTTCTTCGACAAGGAGATGACCGACCTCGTGGACGCCGCGGTCAAGGAGCTCGACACCAAGAAGCGCATGGAGATGTACGCCAAGCTGCAGCGCGACTTCTTCCAGCGCGCGCCCTTCGCCTTCATGCTGCAGAACGTCGAGGTCGCGGTGATGCGCAAGGGCGTCTCCGGCCTGGCGCTGGGCGTGCTGCCGGACTACACCCGCTACGCGCCGATTACGAAGGCGTGAGCGGCACGAGCGATGCGGGCCGCCTGCCGGCCCGCTTCCGTGCCTCGCTGTCGAGCCTCGCCAGCGTCCCGATCACGCTGTTCGGGCTCATCCTGGTGACCTTCCTGATCGGCCGCGCCATGCCGATCGATCCGGTGATCGCCATCGTGGGCGATCACGCCCCGCCCGACGTGATCGCCCGCGTGCGCGCGGAGCTGGCACTCGACAAGCCGCTCCCCGTCCAGTTCTGGATCTATCTCGAGCATCTCGCCCGCGGCGACCTCGGCAACTCGGTGATGACCTCGCGGTCCGTGACCACGGACATCGCGACCTTCTTCCCGGCTACCCTCGAGCTCGCCACCACCGCGATCCTCATCGCGATCCTCCTCGGCCTGCCGCTCGGCGTCTTCGCCGCGCGCTACCAGGGCTCGCGCTTCGACCATGCCGTGCGGGTGGTGAGCCTCGCCGGCCAGTCGGTGCCGATCTTCGTGCTCGGCCTGCTCTGCCTCCTCTTCTTCTACGTCAAGCTCGGCATCGCTCCCGGCACCGGCCAGCAGGACGTGCTCTTCGAGGGCATGGTCAGGGAGGTGACCGGCATGCGCGTCCTCGATGCGGCCCTCGCCGGCGATTGGGACGCCTTCTGGGACGCGCTCGCCCATCTCGCCCAGCCGGCCCTCGTGCTCGCTTATTTCAGCCTCTCGATCATCACGCGCATGACGCGCGCCTTCATGCTCGAGGCGCTCGCCGGCGAATACATCGTCGCCGCGCGGGCCAAGGGGCTCTCGGACGCGCGCATCCTCTGGCGCCACGCCTTCGGCAACATCATGGTACCGCTCATCACCGTGATCGCCCTTGCCTATGCCGGACTGCTCGAGGGTGCGGTGCTCACCGAGACGGTGTTCAGCTGGCCGGGGATCGGGCTCTATCTCACGGGCTCGCTCTTGAACGCGGACATGAACGCCGTGCTCGGCGCCACCCTCGTCATCGGCTCGGTCTATGTCGGGCTCAATCTCCTCGCCGATCTCGCCTATCGTCTCCTCGATCCGCGCGTAAGGTGAGCGGAACCATGAGCGCCCTCGCCGCCTGGCTCCTGAGTGAAGCGCCCCAATCGCGCCGTCAGGCCTCGCTCGGGCGCTTCTTTCGCGGCTGGCTCCAGCTCCGCCGCAATCATCTCGCGATCGCGGGGCTGGCAGCAGCACTCGTTTTGATCCTCGTCTCTCTCTTCGCCCCCCTCCTTGCGACGCACGAACCGGCCGCCCAGAATCTCACCGAGCGTTTCGCCGCACCTTCGGCCGAGCATTGGCTCGGCACCGACGAGGTCGGGCGCGATCTCTACTCGCGCCTGCTTTACGGCGGCCGCATCACGCTCGGCATGGTGGTGGCGATCATGGTGCTGGTGGCGCCGCTCGGCCTCGCGGTCGGCACGGTCGCGGGCTATGCCGGCGGCTTCGCCGACCGCGCGCTCATGCGGCTCACCGACATCTTTCTCGCCTTTCCGCGGCTCATCCTGGCACTCGCCTTCGTGGCGGCGCTCAAGCCCGGGATCGCCAGCGCCATCATCGCGATCGCGCTCACCGCCTGGCCGCCCTATGCCCGGCTCGCGCGCGCCGAGACGCTCACCATCCGCAACAGCGATTTCATCGCCGCGGTGCGCTTGAGCGGCGCCTCGGCGGCGCGCATCGTGCTCCGCCATATCGCACCCTTGTGCGTCTCCTCCCTCATCGTGCGCGTCACCCTCGACATGAGCGGCATCATCCTGACCGCGGCGGGGCTCGGCTTTCTCGGCATGGGCGCGCAGCCGCCGATGCCGGAATGGGGCACCATGATCGCCACCACGCGCGGCGAGATTCTCGATGCCTGGTGGGTGCCGATAGCGCCCGGCATCGCCATCTTCGTCGCCTCCCTCGCCTTCAATCTTTTGGGCGACGGATTGCGCGACGTGCTCGATCCCAAGCAGGGCTGAGTGCGGTGGAAGTGATCGTCCGCAACCTGCGCATCGCCTTCCCCTCGCACCAGGGGACGGTCGAGGCGGTGCGCGGCGTCTCCTTCACCTTGGGCCAGGAGAAGCTCGGCATCGTCGGCGAATCCGGCTCAGGCAAGACGCTGACCGCGCGCGCGCTCCTGCGCCTCCTGCCGCGCCAGGCCAAGCTCGAGGCCGACCGGCTGGAATTCGACGGCATCGACCTCTTGAAGGCGGACGAGCGCACGCTCCGCCGCATCCGCGGCAAGCGCGCGGGCCTCATCCTCCAGGATCCGAAGTTCTCGTTGAACCCGGTGATGACGGCGGGTGCCCAGATCGCCGAGGCCTGGCGCGCCCATCGCGGCGGCACGAGCCGCGCGGCACAGGAGGCCGCGGTCGAGCTCCTGGCCCAGGTGCAGATCCGCGACCCCAAGCGCGTCGCCGGCGCCTATCCCCACGAGCTCTCCGGCGGCATGGGCCAGCGCGTGATGATCGCGATGATGCTCGCCCCCGACCCCGAGCTCCTCATCGCCGACGAGCCGACGAGTGCGCTCGATGCCACGGTGCAGGCGGAGATCCTGCGCCTCATCGAGACGTTGGTGTCGCGCCGGGGCATGGCCCTCATCCTGATCAGCCACGACCTGCCGCTGGTTTCCCATTTCTGCGACCGCGTGCTGGTGATGTACGGCGGCCGCGTGCTCGAGGAGTGCAACGCCGCGTCCCTCGCGCGCGCCAAGCATCCCTATACGCGCGGGCTCCTCGATTGCCTTCCCAGCCTGGCGCGGCCCAAGCGGCAGCTCGCGGTCCTCAGGCGCGATCCGTCATGGCTCGCCCCATGATCGAGGTGAGCGGCCTCCGCGTCCGCTTCGGCAGTATCAAGGCGGTGAAAGGGATCAGCTTCCGCGTGGCAACCGGGGCGAGCTTCGGGCTCGTGGGCGAGAGTGGGTCGGGCAAATCCACGGTGCTGCGCGCACTCGCCGGCCTCAACCGCGAGTGGGAGGGCGAGATCGCGATCGCGGGCGTGCGGCAGAAGCCCCAGCGCAGCAAGGACTTCTTCCGCCGCGTGCAGATGGTGTTCCAGGACCCCTACGGCTCGCTCCATCCGCGCCAGACCGTCGACCGCATGCTCTCTGAGCCCTTGTTGGTGCACGGCATGGGTGACATCGACGCGCGCATCCGCCGCGCGCTCGCCGAGGTGGCCTTAGCACCCGCGGTGCGCTTCCGTTTCCCGCATCAGCTCTCGGGCGGCCAGCGCCAGCGCGTGGCGATCGCGCGCGCGCTGATGGCGGAGCCGGAGGTGCTGCTGCTCGACGAGCCCACGAGTGCCCTCGACGTCTCGGTGCAGGCCGAGGTGCTCAACCTCCTGGCCGAGCTGCAGCGCGCGCACGGCCTCACC
>DATNIJ010000359.1:0-5122 GCA_035604475.1 Alphaproteobacteria bacterium | reverse complement strand
TCTCGCTCAACAGCACGCTCGTCATGCCCGCGAAAGCGGGCATCCAGAACGACAGAATCCCGCCATTTCAGCGAATGGATTCCCGCTTTTCGCGGGAATGACGAGACCATGCGAGGAGACATGTGTGCATACCCTAGCGCGCAAGCGGGGGTCCAGAAGCTGCCTGGATTCCCGCTTTTCGCGGGAATGACGATGCGAAGGGACGATTCAACGTGATTGGACTCCGCCCTAGCCCGCCAAAAAAATGCGGCCGACTCCGGGGCGGGAGGCGGCCGCGATTTGAGCGCTTGTAGGAAAAGCGCTCGACTGCGGTAAGCGGTGACGTCGTCTTAGACGCTTGGGC
This sequence comes from Alphaproteobacteria bacterium, assembly GCA_035604475.1. Taxonomy (GTDB): domain Bacteria; phylum Pseudomonadota; class Alphaproteobacteria; order JACZXZ01; family JACZXZ01; genus DASPPM01. Next base: position 4,779 of record DATNIJ010000359.1, on the reverse strand, counting down.
TGCTCCATCGATGCAGCCGTGCCGACACGTTCGGCGCAGGCAAGCTACGGCGCGCCCTTCCATTGGACAAATGAATTTTATAGATATACAAATTCATGAATTTCGATAAATAAAACCGACCCTCCCGCCCCGGAAAGGGGCTATTTTCCCGACTTGCCATGGACATCGAGCAGGCACGAACCTTCCTCGAGATCGCCGAGACTGGCACCTTCGTGAAGGCCGCCGAGCGGCTCCACATCACCCAATCGACCGCCAGCATGCGCATCAAGGCGCTCGAGGACAGCCTCGGCCGCCCGCTTTTCGTGCGCAGCAAGGCGGGCGCCCAGCTCACCGCGGCGGGTCAGCAGTTCCGCCGCTACGCCACCACCCTCGTGCGCGCCTGGCAGCAGGCACGGCAGGACATCGCACTGCCGCCGGGCTTCCAGGCGGTGCTCGGCATCGGCGGCCAGTACAGCCTGTGGGACCGCCTCCTCATCACTTGGTTGCTGTGGATCCGCAAGGCGGTACCCGACGTTGCCGTGCGCGCGGAGGTGGGCACGGCCGAGAGCCTCATTCGCCAGCTCAGCGAGGGCCTGCTCGACATCGCGGTGATGTATGCGCCGCAGAGCCGCACCGGCTTCGTGATCGAGCCTCTTTTCAACGACCGCCTCGTCATGGTGTCGAGCGAGAAGGACGAGAAGCCCACCATCGGCAAGCGCTATGTCCTCGTCGATTGGGGTCCGGCCTTCTTGGCCGGCCACAGCCAGGCCTTCCCCGATTTCGCGACACCGGCGGTGAGCGTCTCGATCGGCGTGCTCGGGCTCGCCTATGTTTTGGAGAACGGCGGCACGGCGTATTTCCCCATCCGCGTGGTGCGCCCGCACCTCGAGAAGAAGCGGCTCTATCTGGTGGCCGAGGCGCCCGAGTTCCGCCGTCCCGTCTATGCGGTCTATCCCCAGGCCTCTGCGCAGGAGCCGCTCTTCCAGACGGTGCTGGGCGGCTTGCGCGACGTGGCCAAGACGGAGGCGGCGGAGTCCGAGGAATGACGCGAGTGGCGAGGCGCGCGGCTCCTGCGGGAGCTCAGTCCTCCTTGACGAGGGCGGCGCCTAAGATGGCGCCCTGCCCGTCGCCAGGCATGAAGTCCGCCTGCACCAGGATGGCGCAGCCGCTCTCCCGCGTGAGCGCCATCTCGACGGGGATCTGCATCTCCTTGCCCTCGTAGCGCCCGATCTTGCGCAGCTCGCGCACGATGTTGAACTCCTTGAGCGTGCGGCCCTCGTTCTCGCCGCGCGCGACGGGGGTCGAATGCTCGCGGTCGAAGACGGCCATCCATACCGTGGCGGCGCCATGGAGGCTCGAGGCCGGGATGCCGACCGTGTATTTGTCGTCGCTTTGCTCGCTCACCGAAAGGGCGAGCTTGTCCGCACTCTTCTCCTGCGCGCGGATGAGCTCTCCGACCGCGTCGCGGTCCGAGCCGGTGGCATCCTGCCCGCCGTCGACCACTATCTCGGGCGTGTAGAGAAAGCGGCTGCCAAGCGCTGCGGTGTAGCGGCGCTGACGCTCGGTCGCCTCGTGCAGCGCATAGGGGTCCTTCCAGCCGATGTAGTCCCAATAGTCGACGTGGTAGGCGAGTGCCACGATGTCCGGCTTCTTGGTGAGCTCGCCGAGATAGGCGTCGGCGGGCGGGCAGCTCGAGCAGCCTTCCGAGGTGAAGAGCTCGACGACGACGGGCGTCTTGCTAGCCGCCGCGGCGGGGAGTGCCGCGGCGCCGAGCAAGCCGGCGGCGAGTGCTAAAGCTGTCAATCTCATCATCGTCGCGACCATAAGCCGGCCCGCGCGCGGCGCCGAGTCAATTAATGGTGAGCCTTCGTGATGACGAGCCGGCGGCGGCGCGCGCCGAAATTGAGAGTGCTGCAAGCCGCACTCAGCCGAGCGCTGCCATCGCGGTCTCGGCAATGCTCTCCAGTGCGGCGCGGTCGGGGGCGAGCTTGGAGCGGACGCGCAAGCCGTCGATGACGCTGGCAAGCAAGCGGGCGAGTGCCGTGGGATCGCGCCCGCGGGGGAGCTCGCCATTCGCCTGGGCCCGCGCGATCACGCGGGCGAGCCGCGTCTCGAGCGTCTCGGCTTGCCCCTTGAGGAGGGCGGTCACCTCGGGGTCGCGGCCGGCGAGCTCGCAGGCGGCATTCACGGCAAGGCAGCCGCGGCGCTGAGGGTCGCCCGCGGCGAAGGCGATGAGCTCGCCCAAGAGCCCACGCAGCCCGGCGAGTGCCGAGGAGGCGATTTCGGTGGCATCGAGCCTAGGGGCCAACACCGTCGCGATATAGCGCTCGAGTGCCAGGCGGAAGAGGGTCCTCTTGTCGCCGAAGGTGGCATAGAGACTTGCCCGGTTGACCCCCATGGCGTGCACCAGATCGTCCACCGAGGTCGCCTCGTAGCCTTGACGCCAGAACAGCTGCATGGCCTTGCGCAGAGCTACGTCCGGATCAAAGGCTTTACTACGCGCCATGGCGGCTCGTTACTGTTGATGATTTTGGAATATATCTTCTGAGTCCAGGTGTCAATGCCAGCTGGCGCCAACTGTCGCAAGTTCGAGCGTCACCCCCACCCCAACCCTCCCCCTTCAAGGGGGAGGGGGAAGCTATTGAAGTCAAGAAACTTTTCCCTCCCCCCTTGAGGGGGAGGGTAGGGAGGGGGGTGTCCAGGCGTCGCGCCATCGTTCTCGTAATGGACTGTATGGTATATAATTATCGGTTATGCGGATCGCGCGAGACCTCGCAGCACATACTGCAAGATTCCACCGTGACGAAAATAATCGACTTCGTCCTGCGTCTCGATGCGGCAAAGAACCGGCACGTTTTCAGACTGCCCATTCTGTCTGTGGATCACCAGCGTCAACGTCATGCGCGGCTTGATGCCGCCCGCTAGGCCAATAACATCGAAGGTCTCGCTACCGTCGAGCTTGAGCGTCTTGCGCGTGACGCCCTCCGGGAGCTGGAGTGGCAGAACACCCATTCCGACAAGGTTCGAGCGGTGAATGCGCTCGAAGCTCTCCACCACCACGGCCTTGATGCCGAGGAGGAGCGTGCCCTTGGCGGCCCAATCGCGCGAGGAGCCGGTGCCGTATTCCTTGCCGGCAACGACGACGAGCGGTGTCCCCTCCCCCTGGTACTTCATCGCGGCCGCGTAGATCGGCAGGACTTGGCCGTCGGGCACGTGCTTGGTGACCCCGCCCTCCACCCCCGGGACCATCTCGTTCCTGATGCGGATGTTGGCGAAGGTGCCGCGCATCATCACCTCGTGATTGCCGCGCCGCGCGCCATAGGAGTTGAAGTCGAGCGGCCGCACTTGATGCTCGAGCAGATATTCGCCGGCGGGGCTGTCCTTCTTGATCGAGCCCGCGGGCGAGATGTGATCGGTGGTGACCGAATCGCCGAGGAGCGCGATCGGCCGCGCACCCTTCACGTCCTTCAATCCCTTCACGGGCTCGCGCGGCATGCCCTCGAAATAGGGCGGGTTCTTCACATAGGTGCTGCCCGTACCCCAGGCGTAGGTCATGCTGGGCTTGACCTTGATGGCACGCCATTCGGGCGGCCCTTCGAACACGTTGGCGTAGCGCTTGCGGAACATCTCGGGCGAGAGAACCTCCCCGATCGTCGCCTGGATCTCGCTGTTCGCGGGCCAGATGTCCTTGAGATAGACGGGAGCACCCTGCGCGTCCTCGCCGAGGGCTTCGCGCGCGAGATCGAGCTTCATCGAGCCGGCGAGTGCGTAAGCGACCACAAGGGGTGGGGAGGCGAGGTAGTTGGCGCGCGTCTGCGGATTGATGCGGCCCTCGAAGTTGCGGTTGCCCGAGAGCACGGCCGCGCAGACGAGGTCGCCCTCCTCGATCGCCGCCACGATTTGATCGGGCAGCGGACCCGAGTTGCCGATGCAGGTGGTGCAGCCGTAACCCACCAGGTTGAAACCGAGCTTGTCGAGCTCGGGTGCCAGGCCCGCTGCGGCGAGATAGTCGCTCACCACCTGGCTCCCGGGAGCAAGCGAAGTCTTGACCCAGGGCTTGACCTTGAGGCCCTTGCGATTGGCGTTCCTGGCCAAGAGGCCGGCCGCCACCAGCACGTGCGGGTTCGAGGTATTGGTGCAGCTCGTGATCGCGGCGATCACCACGTCGCCGTCCTTGAGCTCGTAGTTGGCATCCTTGACCTTGACCGACTTCTTGCGCCCCGCCTCGCCCACGAAGTCCTTGAGGCTGGCATCGAAGCTCTTGGCGGCGCTTGAGAGCGCCACCTTGTCCTGCGGGCGCTTGGGCCCGGCGATCGAGGGCTCGACCGTGGCAAGATCGAGCTGGACCGTGTCGCTGAAGACGGGATCGGGTGTGCTTCCGTCGCGCCACATGCCCTGGGTCTTGGCGTAGGCCTCGACGAGCTTGACGCGCTCCTCGTTGCGGCCGGTGAAGCGCAGATAGCGGATGGTCTCGCGGTCGATCGGGAAGAAGCCGCAGGTGGCGCCATATTCCGGGGACATGTTGCCGATCGTGGCGCGGTCGGCGAGGGTGAGGCCGTCGAGGCCGGCTCCGTAATACTCGACGAACTTGCTCACCACCCCTTTCTTGCGCAGCATCTGCGTCACGGTGAGGACGAGATCGGTCGCGGTGGCGCCCTCCTTGAGCCGGCCGGTGAGCTTGCAGCCCACCACTTCCGGGATGAGCATGGAGATGGGCTGGCCGAGCATGGCGGCCTCGGCCTCGATCCCGCCCACGCCCCAGCCGAGCACGGCGAGCGCGTTCACCATGGTCGTGTGGCT
>DATNIJ010000358.1:0-13515 GCA_035604475.1 Alphaproteobacteria bacterium | reverse complement strand
CGCTCTACCGCTGAGCTAACCGCCCTCCGATGTTACCCCTGGTGTAACCCCAAGCCGGCAGTCGGCCGCAAGTCATTGAAATATTTAACATCAAAACTCGGTGGAAACGAGATGCTCTGCCAGCCGAGCTAATCGCCCGCGCCCAAGGAGCGCCCCTTTCTTATAGGGGTGCCGGGGCGCATCGGGCAAGTCGTCCAGGACCAGCGGCCGATTCGCGCGAGCCCGCTTCTTTTGCAGCATGCAAAAGGGGACGCAAATTGCAAATGCAGACACACCCGCGCCCCATCCTGCGAGACGACACATGGCACCTCCTCGGAAGGACGATGCTCGGGGGATCAGGGCTTTTCGCCCTCTTAGGGCGCAATGCGCGGGATCGCGCCTCAGGCTGAGCCTGCCTGAATTTTCGTTCTGCGGGCGGCCGTCAGTTGACGGCGTCCTTCAAGCCCTTGCCCGCCTTGAACTTCGGCTGCTTGGAGGCCGGGATGGCGATCTTCTCGCCGGTGCGCGGATTGCGGCCCTCGGAGGCGGCACGATTCGTCACCACGAAGGTGCCGAAGCCGACCAGACGAACCTCCTGACCGCCCTTGAGAGATTGGGTGATCGACCCGAAGACCGCATCGACCGACTTCTCGGCCTCGCCCTTCGACAAGCCCGTCTTCTCCGCGACGGCTGCAACGAGATCGTTCTTGTTCACCTGGGGTCTCCCTTTTGGAGTGAAAGATTTGAAAAAGCAATAAAAGCCGCGGGCTCGCAACTCGCGCCATCTTAGTCGTCGCCGCTACGGGCGTCAATTGAAGAGGGCGAAATTTCCGCGGATTTCCGCGCCTTTCAGCGCGAGTTGGCGCACCTCCCCATATCGGCGCGAGGCGACCTCCGAGTGCTGCTAATGCGTCACCACGCCGCCGATCTCATCGGGCTTGGGCGGCGGCGCGATCGGCTGCGGTTCGGCCTCCTCCTCCCACTTGATCGGGATGGGCTCGCGCACGAGTGCCACCTTGAGGACGTCGTCGACGCTCGCGGCGGGGATGATGCTCATGCCGCGTTTGACGTTGTCCGGAATCTCGGCAAGGTCCTTCTCGTTTTCCTTGGGGATGATCACGGTCTTGATCCCCCCGCGCAGAGCCGCGAGCAGCTTCTCCTTGAGCCCGCCGATCGGCAGCACGCGGCCCCGCAAGGTGATCTCGCCGGTCATCGCCACGTCGCGGCGCACCGGGATGCCGGTCAACACCGAGACGATCGAGGTGAGCATCGCAACTCCGGCCGACGGCCCGTCCTTGGGCGTTGCTCCCTCGGGCACGTGGATGTGAATGTCCTTCTTCTCGAAGGCGTTCGGCTTGATGCCGAAGTGGGTCGCGCGGGCGCGCACGAATGAGGAAGCCGCCTGCACCGATTCCTGCATCACGTCGCCGAGCTTGCCGGTCGTCAGCATCTTGCCCTTGCCGGGCAGCATGACCGCCTCGATCGAGAGCAGCTCGCCGCCGACCTCGGTCCAGGCAAGGCCCGTGGTGATGCCGACGAGATCCTCGGTCTCCACCTCGCCGTAGCGGAAGCGGCGCACGCCCGCGAACTTCCCGATGTTGCGCGCCGTGATCGCGACCGTCTTGCACTCGTTGGAGAGGATCTTCTTGATCGCCTTGCGCGCAAGATTGGCGATCTCGCGCTCGAGATTGCGCACGCCCGCCTCGCGCGTGTAGTAGCGGATGATGTCGCGCAGCGCGGTCTCCGAGATCGACCATTCCTCGGTCTTGAGCCCGTGCTCCTTCAACTGCTTCGGGATGAGGTGCCGCTGGGCGATCGCCACCTTCTCGTCCTCGGTGTAGCCGGGGAGGCGGATGAGCTCCATGCGGTCCAGCAGCGGCTGCGGCATGCGCAGCGTGTTCGCGGTCGTCACGAACATCACATCCGAGAGATCGTAATCGACCTCGAGATAATGGTCGTTGAAGGTGTGGTTCTGCTCGGGGTCCAGCACCTCGAGAAGTGCAGAGGAGGGATCGCCGCGCCAGTCCGCACCCAGCTTGTCGACCTCGTCGAGCAGGAAGAGCGGGTTCGAGAACTTCGCCTTCTTCATGCCCTGGATGATCTTGCCGGGCATGGAGCCGATGTAGGTGCGCCGGTGACCGCGGATCTCGGCCTCGTCGCGCACGCCGCCCAAGGACATGCGCACGAAGTTGCGGCCCGTCGCGCGCGCGATCGAGCGGCCGAGCGAGGTCTTGCCCACGCCGGGCGCACCCACGAGGCAGAGGATCGGGCCCTTGACCTTGTTCATGCGCGCCTGGACCGCGAGGTACTCGACGATGCGCTCCTTCACCTTCTCGAGGCCGTAATGGTCCTCGTTCAGGATTTTCTCGGCGAGCTTGAGATCCTTCTTGATCTTGGTCGGCTTCTTCCACGGGATCGAGAGCAGCCAGTCGAGGTAATTGCGCACGACAGTGGCTTCCGCCGACATCGGACTCATGGTGCGGAGCTTCTTGAGCTCGCCGAGCGCCTTCTCGCGCGCCTCCTTCGAGAACCTGGTCTTCTTGATGCGCTCCTCGAGCTCGGAGGCCTCATCTCTGCCCTCCTCGATCTCGCCGAGCTCCTTCTGGATCGCCTTGAGCTGCTCGTTGAGGTAATACTCCCGCTGGGTCTTCTCCATCTGGCGCTTGACCCGGTTGCGGATGCGCTTCTCGACCTGGAGCACGCCGATCTCGCCCTCCATGAAGGCGTAGATCTTCTCGAGGCGCACCGCCACGGTCGGCGCCTCAAGGAGCTCCTGCTTTTCGGGAATCCTCAGCGAGAGGTGGGAGGCGACCGTGTCGGCGAGCTTGCTCGGATTGTCGATCTGATTGATCGAGACGAGGACCTCGGGCGGGATCTTGCGGTTGAGCTTGATGTATTGCTCGAACTGCGTGACCACGGAGCGCGAGAGCGCCTCGATCTCCTTGTTCTCGCTGTCGGCGTCGGGCAGCATCTCCGCATGGCACTGGAAGAACTCCTCGTTCTCCGTGAAGCGGACGATGCGCGCGCGATGGGTGCCCTCGACCAGAACCTTGACCGTGCCGTCGGGCAGCTTGAGCAGCTGCAGCACGGTTCCGACCGTGCCGACGGAGAAAATATCAGCGGTCGTGGGATCGTCCTGCGCCGCGTTCTTCTGGGCGACAAGCAATATCTGCTTGTCGTCCTTCATCACGTCCTCGAGGGCTCGCACGGACTTTTCCCGGCCCACGAAGAGCGGCACGATCATGTGCGGGAAGACGACGATGTCCCGCAACGGCAGGACGGGATAAACAGCGCCTCGCTGGGCCTCTAGCATTCTTCCTCATCGGCCGGCGTTCAAGACCGGTCCTGGCTGGTGACCTCGGAAGGTCGTGGCAAGCGACCCATTAAGTGGCGTCGGCGGGTGCGGCGATCAAGTGGTCCACCCCGCCCTCGCGCCCGCCCTGCCACGAGCGGCCGGCCTTGTTGCCGGCGGCGCCGATCCCCGCTCCAGCCGCCGGCCGGCGAGCGCGGGTATAAGCCATTGGCCAATGGGCCGATTTCGCGGCTCGTGATTCGCCGGCGGCGAACCGCGAACGCGCGAATGTCTAGGCGCTTGTACCCAGATCGCTTTGCCGGTCGGCGTAGATGTGGAGCGGCTTGGCGCGCCCGTCCACCACCTCGCGGTTGATGATGACCTCCTCCACGCCGTCGAGGCTCGGCAGATCGAACATGGTATCGAGCAGGATGCCCTCCATGATCGAGCGCAGGCCGCGCGCGCCCGTCTTGCGCAGAATCGCCTTCTTGGCAATCGAGCGCATGGCCTCCTCGGTGAAGCCGAGCTTGACGCCTTCCATCTCGAAGAGCCGCTGATACTGCTTGATGAGCGCATTCTTCGGCTTGATCAGGATCTCGACGAGCGACTCCTCATCGAGATCGTCAAGCGTAGCAACCACGGGGAGCCGGCCGATGAACTCGGGGATGAGGCCGAACTTGAGGAGATCCTCGGGCTCGACGTCGCGCAGGACCTCGCCGGTCTGGCGCTCTTCCGGCCCACGTACGTCGGCGCCGAAGCCGATCGAGGAGCCACGCTGGCGCTGGGCGATGATCTTCTCGAGCCCGGCAAAGGCGCCGCCGCAGATGAAAAGGATGTTGGTGGTGTCGACCTGGAGGAACTCCTGCTGCGGGTGCTTGCGCCCGCCCTGGGGCGGCACGCTCGCGATGGTGCCTTCCATGATCTTGAGGAGCGCCTGCTGAACGCCTTCGCCCGAGACATCGCGGGTGATCGAAGGATTGTCCGACTTGCGGCTGATCTTGTCGACCTCGTCGATGTAAACGATGCCGCGCTGGGCGCGCTCGACGTTGTAGTCCGCCGCCTGCAGGAGCTTGAGGATGATGTTCTCGACGTCCTCGCCGACATACCCCGCCTCGGTCAGCGTCGTGGCGTCCGCCATGGTGAAGGGAACGTCGATGATGCGGGCGAGCGTCTGAGCCAAGAGCGTCTTGCCCGAGCCCGTGGGGCCGACCAGCAGAATGTTCGATTTGGCGAGCTCGACGTCGTTGTTCTTGGCGCCGTGGGCGAGGCGCTTGTAGTGATTGTGCACGGCGACCGACAGCACTTTCTTGGCGTGGGTCTGCCCGATCACATAGTCGTCGAGCACGAGGCGGATATCACGCGGCGTAGGCACCCCGTCGCGCGAGCGGACCAGCGTGGTCTTGTGCTCCTCCCGGATGATGTCCATGCAGAGCTCGACGCATTCATCGCAGATGAAGACCGTCGGCCCGGCAATGAGCTTGCGCACCTCGTGCTGACTCTTCCCGCAGAAGGAGCAGTACAAGGTATTCTTGGAATCGCCACCGGAGGACTTGTTCATGCCAACACCGTCAAGGGGGTGCGCCCGTCTGCACCGTCTTCATGTTAACCGCGGCCGCTACCCCGGGACAATGGCTAAAAATGGTCGATTCGCTTGAGCCGGCCGCGGCCACGGGTTCCGCGCGATCGGCCCTTCCGTAGCAAGAATTATACCAGCTTGCCGGCGAATCAACGCCCGCCTTGAAGCGGTGGCGGGAGGCGGGGCTCAGGATTTTGCGGGTGCGGTGCTGTCGGCATCCGCCGGCACCGGGCGGCTCACCACCACCTGGTCGACCAGGCCGAACTCTTTGGCCTCGTCGGGCGAGAGGAACTTGTCGCGCTCGACCGCCTGCTCGATCACGGCAAGCGGCTGGCCGGTGTGCTTCACGTAGATCTGATTGAGCCGCGAGCGCAGGTTCAAGATCTCGCGCGCCTGGATCTCGATGTCGGTGGCCTGGCCCTGGGCCCCCCCCGACGGCTGATGGATCATGATCCGCGCGTTGGGAAGCGCATAACGCTTGCCCTTGGTGCCGGAAGCAAGCAGCAGCGAGCCCATGCTCGCCGCCTGCCCGATGCATACCGTCATGATCTGCGGCCGCACGTATTGCATGGTGTCGTAAATCGCGAGCCCGGAAGTTACGACCCCGCCGGGCGAATTGATGTAGAAGGCAATGTCCTTGCTGGGGTTCTCCGACTCGAGAAAGAGCAGCTGGGCGCAGATCAGGCTCGCGACAGCATCATTGATCGGCCCGGTCATAAAGATGATGCGCTCCTTCAAGAGGCGCGAATAGATATCGTAGGAGCGCTCCCCGCGGCTGGTCTGCTCGACCACCATCGGGACGAGGTAGTTCATTTGGGGGTCGCTGCGTTCAACCATCGGGCATCACGTCCTTCCAAGTTCCTTGTTGCGGGGCCTCTCCCGCCCTAGTCCTTAGTCCGCCGTCTTGGCATCCTTGCCCGCCGGCTTCTTGCGCGCGGAAGCCTTCTTCCCGGCCTTGCCGGCCGCGGCCCGGGCTTCAGCCGCCTCATCCTCGGGCTCGCGAACGAGCTCGGCCACCGACACCTTGCGCTCCTTGGGCTTGGCGAGCTCCAGGATGAAGTCCACCACCTTACCTTCGAAGAGCGGCGCGCGCAGTTGTGCTACGGCTTCCGGCGAATTCTTGAAATACTCGAGCACCTTTCGCTCCTGTCCGGGGAAGCGCCGTGCCTCCTCGAACATCGCGCGGTTCAGCTCCTCGGCCGCGATCGTTATATTGTGTCCCTGCCCCACTTCGGAAAGTAGCAGCCCGAGCCGCACCCGGCGCTCGGCGATCGAGCGGTAATCGGCTTTGAGCTCGTCCTCGCTCTTCGCCGCCTCGTCGGGATCGAGCTCGCCGCGCTTCTTGCTCTCTTCGACCTGCTGCCAAATCTGCGCGAACTCCACTTCGACCATGCCCTCGGGAACGGCAAAGTGATGGGCCTCGGCGAGAGCATCGAGGAGGGCGCGCTTGAGCCGCGCCTTCGAGAGCTCGCCATACTCCCGCTCGAGTCGCTCGCGCACGCTCTTGCGCAACGCCTCAAGGCTCTCGAAGCCCAGATCCTTGGCGAGCTGCTCGTCCACCTTGCTCTCGGCCGGGCGGCGCACCTCCTTGAGGGTGACCGCGAAGCTCGCCTGCTTGCCCCGCAAGGCCTCGGCGCCATAGTCCGCGGGGAAGCTCACCGTGACCGCCTTCGTCGCCCCCGCCTCCAAGCCCTCGAGCTGCTCCTCGAAGCCGGGAACGAATTGGCCCGAGCCGAGCTCGAGGTAGTGGCCCTCGCCCGAGCCGCCGGGGAATTCCTTGTCCTCGATCGTACCCTTGAAATCGATCACCGCGATGTCGCCTTTCCCGGCCTTATGACCGGCGGGAGCCGGCTCGCTCCTCTTGTATTGGCCGGCGAGGCGCAGAAGCGCCTCCTCCTCCTCCTTCCCGGTCACCTCGGCCACCAGCCGCTCGAGCACGAGGGTGGAGAAATCCATCGGCTCGATCTTGGGCAGCACCTCGATGGCGAGCTTGTACTCGAGGTCGCTTCCCTTCTCGAACGAGGTAATCTCGATCTTGGGGCGCAAGGCGGGCCGCAGCCCCTGCGACGTGATGGCCTGTTGCGAGCTGTCGGCGAGCGCACGCTCGACCACCTCGCCGAGCACGGACTCGGCGTAACGCTTCTTGAGAATGGCGAGCGGCACCTTGCCGGGACGGAAGCCCGGCACGCGAACCTGGCTGCCGAGCTCGGTCAATCGGTCAGTGACCTTCGCCTCGATATCCTGGGCGGAGAGCACGACCTTGAACTCATGCTTCAGGCCGTCGACCGCCGTTTGCGTTACTTGCATAGAGAATCCCGACAATTACCGGCTGGATGCCCCGCATGGCGATCGGGTGCCTGCTCCGCCCGAGCGGGCTGACCCGCTCCCGCCCCTGGTGCGGGCGGAGGGATTTGAACCCCCACGACCTCGCGGTCACCAGGACCTAAACCTGGCGCGTCTACCAGTTTCGCCACGCCCGCTGCGCGAACCTCGTTGGCTACCTGCTCCTGGCGGCAGCGTCAACGTCAAACGCGCCGGGGGGTTCTATTAAGCCCTCCGCACTCGGGGTTCAAGAGGAACCGGTGGGCTGGCGCCCGCGCCGCTCGACGAGTGCCGCGGCAGCCGCGTCAAGAATGGCGTCCGTGTCGAGCCTGTAGGTGCGGTAGAGGTCTGGAATATCGCCTGACTGGCCGAAATGCTCGACGCCGAGCGGATGCACGGAGTGATGACCAACGGCACCCAGCCAGGATAGCGTCGCCGCATGCCCATCTACCACCGTGACGAGCAGGCCGTCCGGCGAGAGCTGGGCGAGGAGACGCCGAATGTGGCTCGTCTCCCGGCGCGCGAGCCAGTCGACATGCAGCCGGCTCGCAGAGGTGACGGCGAGCAGCCCTGCCCCTGGAACATCCTCGAGCAGCTGGCGATGGGCCTCCGCCGCCTCGGGCGCCACCGCACCGCTATAGACGATGGCGAGCTCGGCATCAGGTGCCGGCGGTACCGTCCAATAGGCGCCCGCGATGAGGGCGCCCTGCAACTCCGGCCCGATTATCCGCGCCGGCTGGGCGAGCGCCCGCGTCGATAGACGGAGATAGAGCGAGCGGCCGTCGGGCGCCTGCATGAACTCGAAACCCCAACGCATGATCTCGGCGAGCTCGTCGACGTAAGCCGGCTCGAAAAAGTCGAGATTGGGCAGGCCCAGGCCGATGAGCGGCGTCGCAATCGATTGGTGCGCCCCGCCTTCGGGCGCCAACGTAAGCCCCGAGGGCGTTGCCACCAACATGAAGCGTGCATCCTGGTATAGCGCGTAGTTGAAGGCATCCAGCCCACGCATGATGAAGGGGTCATAAAGCGTGCCAATGGGCAAGAGGCGCACGCCGAAGAGGGGTCCGGAGAGACCGAGGGCCGAAAGTAGGATGAAGAGATTGTTCTCGGCGATGCCGAGTTCGATGTGCTGGCCCTCGGGCGACTGCAGCCAGCGCTGGCTCGAGACAACGTCCTCTTCCTTGAACACGTCTTCTTGGCGGATGCGCGAGAATACGCCGCGGCGGTTCACCCACGGCCCGAGGTTGGTCGACACCGTCACGTCCGGCGACAGGGTGACGATGCGCCGCGCGAGCTCGCTTTGGCCGCGCGCGATCTCGTTGAGGATACGCCCGAAGCCTTCCTGGGTGGAGGCCTGCGCCTCGCGCGGGGCCGCGAGAGAGGGCGGAACCGCGACCGGCGCGGTCTCGTGCCGGCGCGGGTATTGCCGCGCGAAGGGCACTTGGTCGAGGAAGCGCTGCAACTCGTCCGCCGGGATGTCGAGGCCGGCGAAGCGGTCCCATTCATGACCGTCGGGAATGCGCATCATCGCCTTGAAGCGCCCCAACTGCTCGCGGTTCATGAGTCCCGCATGGTTATCCTTGTGGCCCGCGAACGGCAGCCCGTAGCCCTTGATGGTGTAAGCGATGAAGCAGGTCGGCTCATCGCCCGCCGCGGCGTCGAAGGCCTCGAGCACCGACGCCATATCGTGGCCCGCGAGATTCGTCATGAGGGCGTGAAGCTGGTCATCGTCGTGGCCGTCGAGGATGGCCCGTATCGCACGGTTCTTGCCGAGCTCGCTCTCGAGATGTCTGCGCCAACCCGCACCGCCCTTGAAGCAGAGCGCGGAGTAAAGCGAGTTCGGGCAGTCGTCGATCCAGTCGCGCAGCGCCTCTCCGCCCGGCTGCGCGAAAGCGGCCTCCAGGCGCTTGCCGTACTTGAGCGTCACGACGCGCCATTTCATGGCAAGGAACAAGCTGTCGAAGCGGCTGTAGAGGCGGTCGGTGATGACGTTGTCGAGGCTCTGGCGGTTGTAGTCGATGATCCACCAGAGATTGCGGATGTCGTGCTTCCAGCCCTCGAGCAGCGCCTCATAGACATTGCCCTCGTCGAGCTCCGCGTCGCCCACCACCGCGACCATGCGACCGGGCGCAAGCCCTCTGGGCGCCATGCTCTTGAGATGGACGTAGTCCTGCACGAGCGAGGCGAAACTCGTCATCGCCACGCCGAGCCCGACCGATCCCGTCGAGAAGTCGACGTCGTCGCTGTCTTTGCTGCGCGAGGGATAGGACTGGGCGCCGCCGAGCGCGCGGAAGGCCGCGAGCTTGTCCCTGCTTTGGTGGCCCAAGAGATATTGGATGGCGTGGAATACCGGGCTGGCGTGCGGCTTGACCGCAACCCGATCCTCGGGCCTCAAGGTGTGGAAATAAAGCGCGGTCATGAGCGTTACCACCGAGGCCGAGGAGGCCTGATGGCCGCCGACCTTGAGCCCGTCGCGGCTCGCGCGGAGGTGATTGGCGTTATGGATCATCCATGAAGAAAGCCACAGCACCTTGCGCTCGAGTGCGCTCAAGCAAAGGACGGTGCCGGGCGCGATCTCTTTGCCAGCCGTAGCGAGGGAGGCGGTATCGGGCATGGCGGCATCATAGCAAGCCGCACTTGGCCGGAGAAGCTAGGACCGCGAGCCGCTTAGCCCTCAGCGCGGCAGCCGCTCCACGTAATTCTGGCAGAATTTCTTGAGCGCCATGGTGCGCGGTCCGCTGCCATAGGGCTCGCGGCCGGGCCGCGAGACAGTGAACTCGAAGCGGACGTGCGGGATGCTGTGAAGATCGACGAACACGTCGAGCACTTCGGCGATCTCGACCGTATCGTCCGCGAGCTCACGGCGAAAGCTCGCCCCTGCCTTGATGAATTCCAAGAGGTTCCCGCGTCTGAAGAAGACGCTGCTGAGCCGTTGCGCCCGCTCGCCCATCGCCCGCCTCGCCCGCACCCGGACACCCTTCTCAGCGGAGTGTCCTCGCCTTTGGTATTTTTATTATGCGACTTTTGAAAGCACAAGCGCAAATCACAGAGCTGGAACGACTTTTATGAACTCGTAGCTAAAACATCGCTGCAGTGTCTTGCCGTACTCGTAATTCGAGCATTTTTCAATCTAACGTCTCCCTTTCGGGCGATCGGCCGCAGCCTAGCTCCTGAGCAGTGTCTTGACGGCCGCTGCCGCCGCCACCTTTCCCTCGCCGGTATAGGCCTCGTGGTTGGCTTCGATCTCGCTCTGGCGATAACGGTAGTTGACCATCATGCCGTAAGCCTGGGCCAAGCCCTTTTCCGAGCGGTCAGCGAGCCAATCGATCTGCTCGATGCGCGCGCCGTTCGAGAGGTGGAAGTGGGCGACGGGATCGCGCGCACGGCCGCTCTCGCGTCGCTCCTCGGCCAGGTAGCGTGCCGCAAGCCGCGTAAGGGGCCCCCGCAACGCCTTGGCCATAGCAGGGTTGTCGTACCAGCCGGGAAGCGAGAGAAGGGTGGCGAAGGTGCCCGCACCGCCGGCCCCGGCCGGAAACGCCGCGAGCGCCTTGCGCTCGGCCGGCAAGAGTAGCGCCGCCTCCGCCGTCTTGAGTTGGTCCTCGAGCCAAGGCCGGAAGCCCGGCATCGGCGAGAGCGTGGCGAAGTCCTTGAGGTTGTGGAACTCGGCGGCCAGCTCATCGACCACCCGCTTGATCAGGAAGCCGCCGAAGCTGATGCCCACGAGCCCCCGCTGGGCATTCGAAATGGAATAAAAGATCGCGGTATCCGCAGTATGCGGGTCCTGCACGGGCGCCGCGGGATCGAGAAGGCGCTGGATGTTTTCGGCTAAGCCGTGGTGAAGCGCCACCTCGACGAAGATGAGCGGCTCGTCGCGCATGCGGGGATGGAAGTAGGCAAAGCAGCGGCGGTCCGAGTCCAGGCGGTCCTTGAGGTCGCTCCACCCCTCGATCTCATGCACGGCCTCATAGGCCATGAGCTTCTCGAGGAGGGCAGCCGGCGACTCCCAGCCGATACGGCGAAGCTCGAGAAAACCGATGTCGAACCAGGCCGCCAGAAGGGCTTTGAGATCAGCCTCGAGCGCTTCAAGCGCGGGGTCGCCATTGGTGAAGCGGAGAAGCTCGACGCGCAGCTCAACGAGAAATTTAACACCGTCTGGTAATTCATTGAATTGTCGAAGTAACTTTATACGAGGAGCGTCCAGGGCAGCGCGCAGGGCGCGCTCCGCCTTGCGGCGGGTCGCATTGACCCCGCCGCCCTGGGGCAAGGCCTTGGCGGCGCGGTCGACCGCGGCGCGGTCGATGTCGAAATCGTTGGCCAGAATGGCGAGGAAGCGCCGGCGTCCTTCGGAGTTGAGGGCGAGATAGCTCCTGCCCAGCGCTGCGGCGCGCGCGCGCGCCGACACCTCGCCGCCGCGACCCTCGAGGCACACGCGCATCTGCTCTCTGAGCCGTACCGCATCCTCCTCCGGCAGCGAGGCGTCGGGTGCCCCCGACCAGGCTCCCGCCATTGCCTGGGCGATATCGCTCCACGCGCTCCGCAGGTTGCGCAGCGTGCGATCGACGAGACCGATCTTCTCGGCCGCTTTCATGGCTTGTCCAACAGCGCTCCGGGCCCGCTCTCTTTCAACGCGCCGGCGCTGGCCTTCAAGCGCCGCAGCAGGCTTGGCAGCGCCTCGGAAAGATCTTCGGCGATGAGGCCGGGACCAATCGCCGAGCCGGCCTCGCCGTGCAGCCAGGCGGCCGCGGCCGCGGCCTCGAAGGGGGGCATGCCCTGTGCCAGCAGGCCGAGGACGAGACCGGCAAGCACGTCTCCCGTACCGGCCGTGCCCAATTCGGGCGGCGCATTGTTGCAAATCGCGCTACGGCCGTCCGGGCTTGCGATGACCGTATCGCCGCCCTTGAGAAGCACCACCGCACCGCTCTCGTTGGCGGCGCGCCGGGCTCGGGTCAGTTTGTCGCCGGACGCGGCAAAGACGCGCGCAAACTCGCCCTCGTGCGGGGTCATGATGCAGGGGCCCTTGATCGCAGAAAACAAGGCGCTTGGCTCTCCCGCAAAGCAGCTGAGCGCGTCGGCATCAAGCACGCACGGCCGGCCGGTCGACAGCGCCGCCAGCACGCGCGCGCGCGTTTCCGGCGTCGCCTCGTTGCCAGGGCCGAGAAGATAGACGGTCTTGCGCCGACTTTCGAGCACGCGCTTGAAGGAGGCGAGATCCTCGAAAGGCTCGGTCAAGAGACCGGCCATGGCCGCTTGATAGATCGGCTCGGCGGCAGGCGGACTCGTCACGGTGACGAGGCCGGCACCCGCGCGCAGCGCCGCACGCGCCGCGAGCCTGCCCGCCCCCGTCATGCGCGCACCCCCGACCACGAGGGCGTGACCGCGCCGGTATTTATGGTCTCGCAGCGTCGGCCAAGGATAGTGCTGCAGCCAAAGTGCTGGATCGTTGACGAAGGTGCCGGGGTTGATGGCAGCGAGAACGGTCGCCGGAATGCCGATGTCGGCGACGAGCGTCTCGCCGCAGAAGAGCCGGCCGGGCAAGAGAAGATGGCCCGGCTTCATGCGGAAGAAGGTGACCGTCACGGCCGCCCGCGGTGCGGCACCCAGCACCTCGCCGGTATCGCCATGGAGCCCGCTCGGGACGTCCACCGCGACGACGGGGATGCCGCGCGCCTCCATGGCCTCGACCACCGCCCGGGCAGCCCCCTCGAGCGGACGCGCGAGGCCGGCGCCGAAGAGTGCATCGACGGCGACCGCAACGCCCGCGAGCCCCTCCACGCCGAGCGGCTCGATGGCATCGCCCCAGCGGCCGGCATTGAGGGCGGCATCGCCCTTGAGCTGCGCCTTGTCGCCGAGCAGCGCCAGGCGCACCGGCCAACCGGCCTCGCGCAAACAGCGCGCGGCCACGAAGCCGTCGCCGCCATTGTTGCCCGGCCCGCAGAGGACGAGTGCTGTACCCCGCGGCATTCGCGCCCGCACGGCGTCGGCAACCGCGCGCCCGGCCGCCTCCATGAGCCGTTCGCCGGCAATGCCTTGAGCGAGGGCCGCCTGATCGGCGCGCGCCATCTCGGCAACCGTCAGCAGGGCCCTCGCGTGGCGTTGGTTCACGTGCATGGCCAAACGGTCCTCGGCATCGTCATAGCAGCCAGAAAAGGCCATTTGATGTTATCGCGTCGAGGCTCGGAGGCCAATTATTGCGCCGACCTCGTTGCGGGTAACGTCAATTGTTGTGTGTCAGGAGGAAAGGGGTAGCTGAGCCCTGGGACTTGTTTTCATGGTTGAAGACGGCGAAGAGGATTCGGTCCATGGAGGTTCTGTCCTGGAAGGTTCCCATCGGCCGGGTCCGGCGGCG
>DATNIJ010000357.1:0-2949 GCA_035604475.1 Alphaproteobacteria bacterium | reverse complement strand
AGCAAGGGGGTCGATGTGCCGCTCGGCACCTCGTCGCATACGCTTGCGGAGATCGTCACCGAGCTCTTGCGTCCGATGCTGCGCGAATGGCTCGATCAGAACCTGCCGGGCCTCATCGAGCGGCTCGTCCGCAAGGAAATCGAAAAGCTGGTACGCCGCGCCCAGGACCGCTAAAGTCCGGCCCGGTTGCGCGCCGTCGGAGCTCGCCTCCCGAAATCCTATGGCACTCGGGACCCTCGCGTTCCACCCTCGGCATTCATCCGTGACGCTCTCTTTGCGACGATGCAGCAGAAGCCATGCTGGACAAGACCTATCGGCCGAGTGAAGTCGAGAAGAAACATTACCGGGCGTGGGAGGCATCGCACGCCTTCCGCGCCGAGGTGACGTCGAGCAAGCGGCCCTACGTGATCATGATGCCGCCGGCCAACGTGACGGGCAGCCTGCACGTGGGCCACGCCTTCACTTTCACGCTCCAGGATATCCTCATCCGCTTCCATCGCATGCGCGGCCGCGACGCCTTGTGGCAGCCGGGCACGGACCATGCCGGGATCGCCACCCAGATGGTGGTCGAGCGCCAGCTCGAAGCCGAGGGTATGACGCGCGACAAGCTCGGCCGCGAGGCCTTCCTCAAGCGCGTGTGGGAATGGAAGGGGCAGTCGGGCGGCACCATTCTGCGCCAGCTGCGGCGCTTGGGTGCCTCCGCCGATTGGTCGCGCGAGCGCTTCACCATGGACGAGGGTCTCTCGCTCGCCGTGCGCAAGGTCTTCGTGGAGCTCTACAAAGAGGGCCTCATCTACCGCGACAAGCGCCTCGTCAACTGGGATCCCAAGCTGCATACGGCCATCTCCGACCTCGAGGTGCAGTCGCGCGAGGTCAAGGGCAAGATTTGGTATCTCAAGTATCCGATCGAGGGCGACAGCGGCCGCACGATCGCGGTCGCGACCACGCGGCCGGAGACCATGCTCGGCGACAGCGGTGTGGCGGTGCATCCCGACGATGCGCGCTACAAGGAGCTCGTCGGCCGCCATGCCGTGCTGCCGCTGGTCGGGCGGCGGCTCAAGATCGTGGCTGACCTCCACGCCGACCCGGAGCAGGGCAGCGGTGCCGTCAAGATCACGCCGGCGCACGATGTCAACGATTTCGAGGTCGGCCGGCGCCACGGCCTCGAGCTGATCAACATCTTCGACCGCGACGCCCGGCTCAACTACAACGTGCCCCCCGCCTACCGCGGCCTTTCGCGCGAAGCGGCCCGTGCCAAGGTCGTCGCGGAGTTGACGGCCCTCGGCCTCGTCGACAGGGTCGAGGATCACCTTTTGACGCTGCCCTACGGCGATCGCTCCGGCGTGGTCATCGAGCCGTGGCTCACCGACCAATGGTACGTGGATGCCAAGACGCTCGCGGCACCGGCGATCGAGGCGGTCAGGAGCGGACGCACCCGCATCGTGCCGCGCCAGTGGGAGGCGGTTTATTTCGAATGGATGAACAACATCCAGCCGTGGTGCGTCTCGCGCCAGATCTGGTGGGGACATCAGGTGCCGGCGTGGTACGGGCCCGACGGAAAGACCTTTGTCGAGATGACGGAGGACGCGGCCAAGCGGGCCGCAGCACTCCATTATGGGCACGAGGTCGAGCTCAAGCGCGACGAGGACGTGCTCGACACCTGGTTCTCCTCGGCGCTGTGGCCGTTCTCTACCCTCGGCTGGCCGGAGAAGACGGCGGAGCTCGCGCGCTACTATCCGGGCGACGTGCTGGTCACGGGATTCGACATCCTCTTCTTCTGGGTCGCGCGCATGATGATGATGGGCATCCACTTCATGGACGATGTGCCGTTCCGCGACGTCTATATCCACGGCCTCGTGCGCGACGAGCACGGGCAGAAGATGTCGAAGTCGAAGGGCAACATCCTGGATCCGGTCGACCTCATCGACTCCTACGGCTGCGACGCGCTGCGCTTCACGCTCGCCGCCACCGTCGCCGAGGGCCGCGATCTCAAGCTCTCGGAGAGCCGCATCGAGGGCTACCGCAATTTCTGCACCAAGCTTTGGAACGCGGCGCGCTTTTGCGAGATGAACGGATGCCGGCCCGCGCCCGGCTTCGCCCCGGCCGCGGCGAAGGAGACGATCAACCTCTGGATCGTGAGCGAGCTCGCCGACGCAGGGCGCAAGGTGGCGCTAGCACTCGAAGAGTACAAATACAACGACGCAGCACAGGCGCTTTACCGCTTCACCTGGAATCTCTTCTGCGATTGGTATATCGAGTTCGCCAAGCCCATCCTGACGGGTGCGGACGAGGGAGCCAGGCGCGAGACGCAGGCCACGGCCGCGTGGGTGCTCGACCAGCTTCTCCACTATCTCCACCCGCTCATGCCTTTCATCACCGAGGAGCTCCATGAGCAGCTCGGGAGCCAGCCCGGCGCGCGGCTCATCACTGCGCCCTGGCCCGCGCCCGGCGACGAGCTCGTCAACCCCGAGGCGCGGGACGAGATCAATTGGGTGGTGCGCGTGATCGCCGAGCTGCGCTCCGTGCGCGCGGAGATGAACGTGCCGCCCAAGGCGGAGCTTCCGGTCGAGATGCGCGGAGCCGATGACGGGACGCTGAAACGCCTGGAGCGCAACCATGGCCTCATCGAGCGCCTTGCCCAGGTTTCCTTCGAGCGGCGAGGTTTCGCAGCACCGCCCAAAGGCAGTGTGCAAGTGCTGATCGACGAGGCGACGTTTCTGCTTCAACTCGGCGGGGTGATCGACCTCGAGAAGGAGCGCTTGCGGCTCGAGCGAGAGCTGCAAAAGCTCGAGAGCGAGATCAAGAAGCTCGAGAGCAAGCTCTCAAATCCCGACTTCGTCGCCAAGGCGCCCGAAGAGGTGGTGGAGGAGCAACGCGAGCGCCAGATGGGGCTGCATCTCCAGCATGCCCAGCGCTCGACGGCGCTCGAGCGGCTTGGCGGCGGTTGAG
>DATNIJ010000356.1:0-24132 GCA_035604475.1 Alphaproteobacteria bacterium | reverse complement strand
CACCTGGAGCTACCTCACCGCTTACGGCGACCGCCGCCTCGCGGGCATCGGGAACGTCGGGCTGTCGAACGGCCAGTTCTCGACTTACAGCTACACCACGACACCCGAGAACTTCATCGCCGCCATCGCCGAGACCAGCGACAGCTCGACCGTCTATCCGGTCACGGGGACGCAGACCGCGAGCTACAACAACGTGAACGCGCTCACCAATCTCTCGGGCCAGGCGTTCACCTACGACGCCAATGGGAACCTCTTGTCCGACGGCGCGCGGGTTTACACCTGGGACGCCGAAAATCGCCTGGTCGGTATGACCTACCCGGGGCAAACGGGCAAGGCCACCGCCTTCACCTATGACGACCTCGGCCGGCGCACCGCGATCACCAGCACTCCGACCGGCGGCGGCAGTGCGGTCACGACCTCCTACATCTGGTGCGGCGTGCGCATCTGCCAGGCGCGCAATTCGAGCAATGCGGTCACGCGAGAGCATTACGCCGAGGGCGAGCTCGTCCCCGGTTCGCCGGCGCAGCCTTACTATTACGGGCCCGACCAGCTCGGCTCGGTGCGCCGCGCCTTCGAGAGCACGAGCAGTGCTCCGGCCTTCAGCTACGACCCCTACGGCAACCCGCTGCAAGCCACGGCGCCGGTGACGGACTTCGTCTATGCCGGGATGTTCTATAACGCCGACAGCGGGCTGTACCTGACCCAGTACCGAGCCTACAACCCCGCCATAGGGAGATGGCTGTCGCGGGATCCGGTTGGCGAAGGGAGCGATCCGGCTGATAATTTATATGCCTATGTCGGCAACGATCCATTGAATGCCGTCGACCCCGACGGCCTTTTCGGCATTCTTTACAGTCGCGGAGCAACGGCAGAAGCAGGAGGGCCGCTCGGGTTGCAGGCTGCAGCGACGGCCAATTTTGGCGTCGGCGGCTTCATCAACACGAGTTGGTGTTCTTCGAGTTTCGGATCAATCAGCAGCGGAATATACAGAGCAGTCGCAGCGTTCGCAGGAATAGTGCCATTCGGTGCGGGCGCGACGGGTCAGGCAGCCCTCAATGTCGGATATCCAGCTCAGGCTAACCCGCTTGTTGACGGAGCATTCGCCGGTCGAGGCCAATCGCTCGCCCTAACCACCGCCAACAGCATTACAGATTTAGAGGGGCTTGGGTCGGTTTATAACCTAAATACACCGTGGTTTTCGCTCCAGTTCGCTGTCGGCACCGGGAGCTCCGGCCAGTCGGTTTACACGTTGTCTCTTGGCGGTGGGGGTTTCGGTGCGTCGGTCTCCTCGTACACTACACAAACGACGACATTTGGTTGGCCTAAGTAGGACAGACTCGTAGAATGGCAGACTGCTCAATAATCTATGATCTGGCGAACCAAGGATATGATGAATGGTGGTTCCCTGCAACTGGCTTACTCGCCGCTGGTTTTGCCGGGACCATTTATGGTCTATTTCGGTCCCTGTTCAAAAACATCGTCCCTACCGCCGCGAAAAAGAGCGCGCGCAGAGCTATATTCTTTTCTTTAATATTGGCGCTGTTGGCTTTTATCTGGACCTATTCTGAATACTCCAATTTGCGCAAAGCCTATGAGGGCGGTGCATACCAACAGGTATCCGGTGAAATCGAGCATTTTGCCGACACGGGTCCGGGGCTCCAACCCGGAACTGTACGATTCTCTGTGGGCAAAATCACATTTTCATACTCGCGCTATGCAGTTTCTCCAGGATTTCGGAAGACGCGTGACCTTGGTAGTCCATTGCACGAAGGTTTAATGGTTCGTATCCGCTATATAGGGACTGCAATCGTCAGACTCGAAGTTTGTGGCTCATGAGGACGCCGCCCAAAGGTGCGAAAGATTCTGGACACCACCCGCCCTATTTTCCCGCGCGTAGTGTCGATGACCGACGGCAACGGCACCACGAGCTATGCCTACGTCGCGGTCGGCGCGCTCGGGGCGCTGCGGCTCCAGCAGGAGAGCAGCCCGCTCGCAAGCAGCACGATCGCCTATGCCTACGACGCGCTCGGGCGCCTCGCCTCTCGCACCGTCACCGCACCTCGCAGACGCGGCAGGCTTGGCCGGCCCCGCGTCCTAGGGTCCCCCCTAATCCTGCAGCCAATAGCGCATGACGGCGGTGACCGCTTCCGGCCGCTCCATCGTCGAGAGATGGCCGCAGCTCTCGATCACCACGAGCCTCGCGCGCGCGATGCGCTCGGCCAGCTCCTCGTGGACCTCGAGCGGGGTGAGCGCGTCCTGGCGGCCGACCAGCACGAGCGTGTGCGCGAGGATCTCGCCGAGTCGCGCGCGGCTGTCCGGCCGGCCCATGATCGCCTTCTGGCAGCCGAGGAAGGCGTCCTTGCCCACGCGCCGGGTCATCGCCGTCACCGCACCGGTGAGCGTGGCATCCTTGAGGCGGTCCGGATGGATGAAGAGCGGCAGCAGCCGGCCGGTGACGCCCTGGAAGTCGCCGCCCTCGGCTTGCGCGATCATGGAGAGGCGGCGCTGGCGCTGCTCCTCCAGGTCGGGCCGCGCCGAAGTGTCGAGAAGGGCCAGCCGCAGCACGCGCTCAGGTGCCACGCGCATGATCTCGAGTGCGACGTAGCCGCCCATGGAAAGGCCGGCAAGCGCGAAACGCCCGGCCGGCGCCTGCTTGAGGACGGCCGCCGCCATGGCAGACATCGAGTCGCAGGCCGCCACGTCGGCGACCGTCACCTCTGCCACCTCCGCGAGATGGTCGATCTGATGACGCCAAAGGGCGGCATCGCACAGCAGCCCCGGAACGAGGACGAGCGCTACGCGTTTTGCCATGGCCGGTCCTTTCGCGGGTCGAGGGCGGGCTGCGCTTCAAGCCGGCCCACACCCTAGAGCAAGCCCCGGGACCCGCCAAGACGCCCCACCGGGCCGAAAGAGCGCAACGCTTTCAAGGCCTTTTGTCGCACTTGACAAAGATTGACAGGGGGACTGGAAAAACTATGATCGCGGCCACATCTTCCTACTGGTTCCCCCAAGCACGAGCGCACGTGGGCTGGTCTTCTTCGGCACGGCATTGAAGTCTCCATGAACTTTTCCGATCTCGGTCTCGGCGAGGATATCCTGCGCGCGGTCGCGGACGCCGGCTACGTGACGCCGACGCCGATCCAGGAGCAGGCCATTCCCATCGTGCTGCAGGGGCGCGACGTGCTCGGCTGCGCCCAGACGGGCACGGGCAAGACGGCCGCCTTCACGCTCCCGATGTGCGAGATCCTTTCCTTGGGCCGCGCGCGGGCGCGCATGCCGCGCTCGCTCATCCTCGAGCCGACGCGCGAGCTCGCGACCCAGGTGGGAGAGAGCTTCGAGGTCTACGGCAAGTACAGCAAGCTCTCGAAGGCGCTCGTCATCGGCGGCGTCTCGTTCGACGAGCAGGAGAAGCTGATCGACCGCGGCGTCAACGTGCTGATTGCCACGCCAGGGCGCCTGCTCGACCACGTCGAGCGCGGCAAGGTGCTGCTGAGCGACATCAAGATCCTGGTCATCGACGAGGCGGACCGCATGCTCGACATGGGCTTCATCCCCGACGTCGAGCGCATCGTCTCGCTCATCCCGCGCATGCGCCAGACCCTGTTCTTCTCGGCGACCATGATGCCCGAAATCCGCCGGCTGGCCGACGCCTTCCTCATCAATCCCAAGGAGATCTCGGTCGCTCCGCCCGCCTCGCCGGCCGAGATGGTCGAACAGAGCGTGCTGTGGACCGACGCGCGCAGCAAGCGCGAAGCGCTCCGTCTCCTCATCAAGCGCGAGAACGTGAAGAACGCGCTCATCTTCTGCAACCGCAAGCGCGACGTCGATATTCTCAACCGCTCGCTTCAGAAGTACGGCCTCGATGCGGCGGCGCTTCACGGCGACATGGCGCAGGAGGTGCGCACCGAGACGCTCGAGCGCTTCAAACGGGGCGAGGTGCGGCTGCTCGTCTGCAGCGACGTAGCCGCCCGCGGTCTCGACATCCAGTTCATGTCGCACGTGTTCAACTTCGACGTGCCCCACCATGCGGAAGCCTATGTCCACCGCATCGGGCGCACGGGCCGCGCGGGGCGCCGAGGCCGCGCCATCACGCTCGCCACACCCGACGAGAGCAAGGCGGTCGCCGCCATCGAGCATCTCATCAAGCGCCAGATTTCGCGCGAGAGTCTGCCCGAGCTCGCCGAGGTGGCCCCCATGGCCGCCCGCGAGGACGCACGACCCCAGCGCCATCGCGGCAGGCGCCGGGAGCACGTCGTCCGCGAGCCGGCCGCACCCGCCCCTTCCCTCGTGGCGGAGAGCCAAGCGGCGCCTGGCGTCGCCGAGGCAGCGCATCCGGCTCCCGCGACCGCCGATTTGCCCACCCCCGCCCCCACCGCCCCCACCCTGCGCCCGGAGCCGCGGCGCGAGCCCGGCCGCGGCCCGCGCCATCGCCACGAGCGAGAGGAGCCGGACGAGAGGGTCGTCGGCATGGGCGATCACGTCCCCGCCTTCCTCATGCGCTCCATGCGGCTCGGCAGCCGGTAGGAGCGATTTCGCGCGTTCGCGGGTCACCGAAAGGCGACCCCTCCGCCCAACCCGCCCGCCCTTTCCTTCTTGCCGCTCCTGGCCGCCCTCCGGGGTGCTTGATCCCTACCCGCCCCAGTCCCCGCGAGATCTTTGATCTAGGTCATTCCGGATTCGGGGTGTCGCGTGCTTCATCCTGGCGATTTGGCCTCGAAGGCCCGCAACGCAAGGCGGCCGAATTCGGCGCCTTCGGCGCGAATGCCCAGGAGGGACAACATGAACGATGCGCCTGCCGCCAGACCGTCGCCGCCGCTCCCCTACCGCCTCTCGGGCAGCCCCGCGCTCGGGCTGACGATGGGCACGTGGGGATTCTTCGTGGGCTTCGCGGCCGTGGCGCTCTACGGACCCGCGGCGAAGTACTTTCAGGAGCAGATGCAGCTCAGCGGCTTGGCCCTCGGCCTGCTCGTGGCGGCACCTCAGCTCACCGGCTCGCTCTTCCGCATCCCCTTCGGCGCCTGGGTCGACCGCGTCGGCGGACGGCTTCCCATGCTGACGCTCTTCGGCTTGTCGCTGATCGGCATGTGGGGCCTCGTCTTCATCCTGGTCACCGCCAAATCCCTCACCTTCGCCATGTATCCGGTCATCGTGATGTTCGGCTTCCTCAGCGGATGCGGAGTGGCGACATTCTCGGTCGGGATTCCGCAGGTATCGTACTGGTACCCGCAGCGGCGCCAAGGGACCGTGCTGGGGGCCTATGGAGGGATCGGCAATCTCGCACCGGGACTCTTCACGCTCCTGCTGCCCTTTGCGATCGCGGCATGGGGGCTGGCCGGTTCGTATCTTGCCTGGCTGCTCTTCCTCCTCGTGGGAGCCGCGGTTTACGCGATCTTCGCGCGCGATGCGTATTCGTTCCAATTGCGCAGCCAGGGGCTCGACCCGGAGCAATGCCGCAGCATCGCCCGCGAGAAGGGCCAGGAATTGTTCCCAAGCTTGACCGTATGGCAGGCGATCATCACGGCTGCCGAGGAGCCGCGGACCTGGGGCCTGGTGAGCCTCTACTTCGTCTCCTTCGGCGGCTTCCTGGCACTCACCGCATGGTTCCCCAGCTACTGGATCAACCTGCACCATGTCGATGCGCGCACGGCCGGGCTTCTCGGCGGGCTCGGCTTCTCGCTGCTCGCCGCCGTCACGCGAGTCTTCGGTGGGGTGCTCTCGGAGCGCATCGGCGGCGAGCGCACCGCCATCCTCGCCTTTATCGGCGTCCTCATAGGCGCCCTCGTCCTCACCTTCATGGAAGGATTCGGCCAAGACGTCGCCGGCGAGCTGCTCATTGCCGTCGGCATGGGCCTCGCCAACGCCGGGGTGTTCAAGATGCTGCCGAAATACGTCCCCGAGGCGGTCGGTGGTGCGTCGGGTCTCGTGGGCGGCCTCGGTGCGCTCGGCGGCTTCCTCCTGCCGCCCTTCCTCGGCGCGATTGTCGATGCCATGGGCCAGCGCGGCTATGCCGGCGGGTTCTTCGCCTACGTGGTGCTTGCCGCCGCCGCCGTCGGCGTCTCGGTGCACTTCATGCTGCTGGATGTCAAAGCAACGCGTTCGTGATGCAGCACGTACGATGCGATCGACGATCGAATGCGCAGGCGGTTTGGCTTTCGACAAGAGCCGGCCGCCTCATGCAATGCCAATTGCCGCGTTTCGATTGGTCGACCGTTGCGAGGTGTCAATTCGCAGCGTTTATCCGGTCGCGGCTCGTGCGATCGATTGAGCATGACGCATGGGTGCGATAATGTTCGCGTCGCTCCTGCGTAGCCAGAGGGCAGAGTCATGAGTCACTTCCTCGACAGGCTGATGTACTTCCGCAACGTCGCCGGCGGATTCTCCGGGCGCCATGGTGTCGTGACGCGCGAGGACCGCGGCTGGGAGGACGCTTACCGACAGCGCTGGCAGCACGACAAGATCGTGCGCTCGACGCACGGAACCAACTGCACCGGCTCATGCAGCTGGAAGATCTACGTCAAGGGCGGCATCGTCACCTGGGAGACGCAGCAGACCGATTATCCGCGCACGCGGCCGGACCTGCCCAACCATGAGCCGCGCGGCTGCTCCCGAGGTGCCAGCTACTCTTGGTATCTCTACAGCGGCAATCGGCTGAAATATCCGCTGCTGCGCTCGCGTCTGCTTACGCTTTGGCGCGAGGCGCGGAGCACGCTCGAGCCGGTCGAGGCCTGGGCGTCGATCGTCGAAGACCCGGCGAAGGCCAAGGCGCTCAAGGCGACCCGCGGGCGCGGCGGCTTCGTCCGCGCGAGCTGGGAGCTCGTGAACGAGATCATCGCGGCGGCCAATGTCCACACGGTCAAGACCTACGGGCCGGACCGCGTCGTCGGCTTCTCGCCGATTCCCGCCATGTCGATGGTGTCGTACGCCGCCGGCAGCCGCTACCTCTCGCTCATCGGCGGCACCTGCCTCAGCTTCTACGACTGGTACTGCGACCTGCCGCCCTCGAGCCCGCAAACCTGGGGCGAGCAGACGGACGTGCCCGAGAGTGCGGACTGGTACAACTCGACGTTCCTCATTCTCTGGGGCTCGAACGTGCCGCAGACGCGCACGCCCGATGCCCACTTCTACACCGAGGCGCGCTACAAGGGCACCAAGAGCGTCGTCATCAGCCCCGATTACAGCGAGGCCTCGAAGTTCGCCGACCTCTGGCTCTCTCCCAAGCAAGGCACCGACGCAGCGCTCGCGATGGCGATCGGCCACGTGATCTTCAAGGAGTTCCATCTCGAGCGACCCGATCCCTATTTCGCCGACTACTTGAAGCGCTACTCCGACACCCCGTTTCTCGTGCGCCTCGAGCGCCGAGGCGAGAGCTACGTGCCCGGCCGTTTCCTGCGCGCCTCCGATTTCGCCGGTGCGCTCGGCCAGTCCAACAACCCGGAATGGAAGCCCGTGCTGTTCGACGCCAACTCGCGCAAAGCAGCACTGCCGCGCGGCAGCGTCGGTTTCCGGTGGGGCGAGAAGGGCAAATGGAATCTCGAGCTCAAGGACGCCGAGGGGAAAGACATCGACCCGCTGCTCTCGCTCATCGCCGAGCGCGACGCCGTCGTGCCGGTGGCGTTCCCCTATTTCGGCGGCGGGAAGCACGAGCATTTCACCTCGACCGGACATGCCGACATCCTTCTGCGCTCGCTCCCCGTCAAGAAGCTGCAGCTCCCCGAGGGCGAGACGCTGGTCGCGACCGTGTTCGATCTTCTCGCCGCGCATTACGGGATCGATCGCGGCCTCGGCGGCGCCGACGTGGCCTCGAGCTACGACGACGACGTGCCCTACACGCCGGCCTGGCAGGAGCGCATCACCGGCGTCAAGCGCGGCTACGTAATCGCCACGGCGCGCGAATTCGCCGAGAACGCCGCCAAGACCAAGGGCCGCTCGATGGTCATCCTCGGCGCCGGCGTCAATCACTGGTACCACGCGGACATGGCCTACCGCGCCATCATCAACATGCTGGTGCTGTGCGGCTGCGTGGGCCAGTCGGGCGGCGGCTGGGCGCACTACGTGGGGCAGGAGAAGCTGCGGCCGCAGACCGGCTGGACGGTGCTCGCATTCGCGCTCGACTGGTCGCGCCCGCCGCGCCAGATGAACGGCACGTCGTTCTTCTACGCCCACACCGACCAATGGCGCTACGAGAAGCTCGGGGTCGAGGAGATCCTCTCTCCGCTCGCGGACAGCGCGGACTGGCAAGGCGCCCTCATCGACTGCAACGTGCGCGCCGAGCGCATGGGATGGCTGCCGAGCTCGCCGCAGCTCGAGACCAATCCCTTGGACATATCGCGGCAGGCGACGGCGGCCGACATGGAGGTCAAGGACTTCGTCGTCGGCGCGCTCAAGGACGGGCGGCTGCGCCTCTCGTGCGAGGACCCAGACGAGCCGCGCAATTTTCCGCGCAATCTCTTCATTTGGCGCTCCAACCTGCTCGGCGCGAGCGCCAAGGGCCACGAGTATTTCCTCAAGCACCTGGTCGGCGCGCAGCACGGCGTGCAGGGCAAGGATCTCGGCGCCGAGGGCGGCTTGAAGCCGCGCGAGGTCGCCTGGCACGAGACCGCACCCGAGGGCAAGCTCGACCTCATGGTCACGATCGACTTCCGCATGTCGACGAGTGGGATGTACTCGGACATCGTGCTGCCCACCGCCACATGGTACGAGAAGCACGATCTCAACACCTCCGACATGCATCCCTTCATCCATCCCCTCACCAAGGCGGTCGACCCGGTGTGGGAATCGCGCTCGGACTGGGAGATATTCAAGGGCATCGCGCGCAAGTTCTCCGAGCTGGCGGTCGGTCATCTCGGCGTCGAGCAAGACGTGGTCCTCACTCCCCTCCTCCACGACAGCCCGGCCGAGCTCGGCCAGGCGATCACGGTGAAGGACTGGAAGCGAGGCGAGTGCGACGCCGTGCCCGGCAGGACCATGCCCGCCATCACGGTCGTGGAGCGCGATTTCCCCAACACCTACAAGCGCTTTACGGCACTCGGGCCGCTCATGGATCAGCTCGGCAACGGCGGCAAGGGCATTGCCTGGAAGACCGGCGAGGAGGTCGCACTGCTGCGTGAGCTGAACGGCGCGGTCACGGAGCCGGGTGCCACCCTAGGCCGGCCGCGGATCGAGACCGACATCCATGCCGCCGAGACCATCTTGGCACTGGCACCCGAGACCAATGGACATGTCGCGGTCAAATCCTGGACCGCACTCTCGGTAGCCACGGGGCGCGAGCACGCCCATTTGGGCCTGCCGCGGGAGGACGACAAAATCCGCTTCGCCGATCTCGTGGCGCAGCCGCGCAAGATCATCTCCTCGCCGATCTGGAGCGGAATCGAGTCGGATAAAGTGAGCTACACCGCCGGCTATACCAACGTCCACGAGCTCATCCCGTGGCGCACGCTCACCGGACGCCAGCAGCTTTACCAGGATCATCCCTGGATGCGCGCCTTCGGCGAAGGCTTCTGCGCCTACCGGCCGCCGATCGACACCCGGACCGTCAAGGAGCTCATCGGCAAGCGCGGCAACGGCAACCAGGAGATCGTGCTGAATTTCATCACGCCGCACCAGAAATGGGGCATCCACAGTACCTACACCGACAATCTGATCATGCTGACGCTGTCGCGCGGCGGTCCGATCGTGTGGATCAGCGAGACCGACGCGCGGAAGGCCGGCATCGAGGACAACGACTGGATCGAGCTCTTCAATCTCAACGGCGCGCTCACCGCGCGCGCCGTCGTCAGCCAGCGCGTCAAGGAGGGCATGTGCCTCATGTATCATGCCCAGGAGAAGATCGTGAACGTGCCCGGCAGCGAGGTCACCGGCCTGCGCGGCGGCATCCACAATTCGGTCACGCGCGCAGTCGTCAAGCCGACCCACATGATCGGCGGCTATGCCCAGCTCAGCTACGGCTTCAACTACTACGGCACGGTCGGCTCCAATCGCGACGAGTTCGTGATTTGCCGGAAGATGAAGACGGTCGACTGGCTGAAGGCGCCGCGGCGCGCGGGGCCGTCGCCGCTCGCCGCCGTGGCCGAGTGACGCGAGCGGGGCACGGGAGGATATCGCCATGAAGGTACGCGCCCAGATCGGTATGGTTCTCAACCTCGACAAGTGCATCGGCTGCCATACCTGCTCGGTGACCTGCAAGAACGTGTGGACCTCGCGCGAGGGCGTCGAATACGTCTGGTTCAATAACGTCGAGACCAAGCCCGGCATCGGCTACCCCAAGGAGTGGGAGAACCAGGAGCGCTGGCACGGCGGCTGGATGCTCGACCGCAACGGCAAGCTCAAGCCGCTCCTCGGCGGCAAGTTTCGTCTCCTCGCCAAGATTTTCGCGAACCCCGACCTGCCGGAGATCGACGACTATTACGAGCCGTTCACTTTCGACTACGAGCACCTGCAGACGGCACCGGAATCGCCCACGGTTCCCACGGCGGAGCCGATCTCGCTCTTGACCGGCGAGCGCATGGAGAAGATCCATTGGGGGCCGAACTGGGAGGAGATCCTCGGCGGCGAGTTCTCGAAGCGCTCGCGGGACAAGAACTTCGACGGCATCGAAAAGGAGATCTACAGCGCTTTCGAGCGCACCTTCATGCTCTACCTGCCGCGCCTCTGCGAGCACTGCCTCAACCCGACCTGCGTCGCGGCCTGCCCCTCCGGCTCGATCTACAAGCGCGAGGAGGACGGCATCGTGCTCGTGGACCAGGACAAGTGCCGGGGCTGGCGCATGTGCGTGAGCGGCTGCCCGTACAAGAAGGTCTATTACAATTGGCAGTCCGGGAAGGCCGAGAAATGCACTTTCTGCTATCCGCGCATCGAGGCGGGGCAGCCGACCGTGTGCTCGGAAACCTGCGTCGGCCGCATCCGCTATCTGGGCGTGATCCTCTACGACGCGGACCGCATCTCCGAGGCCGCGTCGGTCCCCGACACCAAGGGCCTCTACGAGGCGCAGCTCGCCATCTTCCTCGATCCCGACGATCAGGCCGTGATCAAGCAGGCGCGCGCCGACGGCATCCCCGAGGCCTGGCTCGAGGCTGCGCGTCGTTCGCCGGTCTACAAGATGGCGATGGATTGGCGCGTCGCCTTCCCGCTTCATCCCGAGTTCCGCACCTTGCCGATGGTCTGGTACGTGCCGCCGCTGTCGCCGATCCAGACCGCGGCCGAGGCGGGATACGTGGGCTTCAAGAACGAGATCCCGGACGTGGCCAGCCTGCGCATCCCGGCGAAATACATGGCGAACATGCTCACCGCCGGAGACGAGAAGCCGATCGTCCGCGCGATCGAGCGCATGTTCGCGATGCGCATCTATATGCGCGAGAAACACGTCGAGGGCCGGCTCAACAACCGCGTGCTCGACCAAGTCGGGCTCGGCGCCGAGGACATCGAAGCGATGTACCGGCTGATGGCGATTGCGAACTACGAGGACCGCTTTGTCATTCCGACCGCGCATCGCGAGGAGGCCGAGGATGCCTACGGCTTGCGCGGGAGCTGCGGCTTCACCTTCGGCAGCGGCTGCTCGGGCGGCACGAGCGACGTCGGGCTCTTCGGCAGCCGGAAGACGCGCCTAAAGACGCCCAGCGAGGCGATGTGACATGCGCACTTTCAAGGCACTCGGCGCGCTGCTGAGCTATCCGGAGAGCGAGCTCGTCGACGCCATCGACGAGATCGCCCTAGCGATCGACGAGGAAGGACTGCTCCGCGGACGCGAGCGGCGCGGGCTGGACGGCCTCCTTGCCCACTTGCGGGGGACGGACCTCTTGGTACTGCAAGAGGATTACGTGGCGCTCTTCGACCGCACGCGCAGCCTCTCCCTCAATCTCTACGAGCACCTCTATGCGGAGTCCCGCGAGCGCGGCCAGGCCATGGCCGAGCTCGCCATGGTCTATCGGCTCAACGGCTTCGAGATCGACGCGCGGGAGCTGCCCGACCATCTGCCGCTTGTTTGCGAGTTCCTCTCCCTCATCGCTCTCAAGCCCGCCCGGGCCGTTCTCGCCGATGCCGTTACGGTCATCGAAGCGCTGCGCGAGCGTCTCGCCCGGCGCAACTCTCCCTACGCGGCAGCGCTCGCCGCACTTGCCACGCTGGCCGATCAAGCGGTCGACACCGAGCTGCTCGCCGAGCTCGCCAAGGCAGTTGCGGTCAACGAGAGCAGTCTCGAGGCGATCGACGCGGCATGGGCCGAGGCCCCTGTCACCTTCGGGCCCGACGCCGATCCAGGCGGATGCAGCGGCGCCGGCGCCGCCACGGCTTCAGCGATACCCGATGAGGGACGAGAACGGCCATGAGCTACCTGCAACAGCTTCTCTTCGGCTATTACCCCTATGTCGTGCTGAGCGTATTCGCGCTTGGCTGCCTGGTGCGCTTCGAGTACCAACAATATACCTGGCGCAGCGGCTCGAGCCAGCTCTTGCGCCGCCGCCAGCTCGTCTGGGGCAGCAATCTCTTCCACGCCGGCATTCTCGGGCTGTTCCTCGGCCATTTCGGCGGACTCCTCACGCCTATCGCGGTGTTCGAATGGCTCGGCATCGGCCACTCGGCGAAGCAGATGATCGCGATCGTGGCAGGCGGCATTTTCGGCGCCATGTGCTTCCTCGGATTGACGATGCTCGTGTACCGCCGGCTCTTCGACGAGCGCATCCGCAAGACCAGCAGCACCATGGACATCGCCATCCTGCTGCTGCTCTACTTCCAGCTTGTCCTTGGCATGGTTACGCTTCCGGTCTCGCTCGAGCACCTCGATGGCACGAACATGATCCGCTTCATGGAATGGGCCCAGCATATCGTGACGTTCCGCGCGGGTGCTGCCGAGCTCGTCGCCGGCACGCCGTGGATTTTCAAGCTCCATCTCGTCCTCGGCATGACGATCTTCCTGCTCTTCCCCTTCAGCCGCCTCGTCCATATCTGGAGTGCCCCGGTCTGGTACGTGGGCCGCCGCTACCAAATCGTGCGCACGAAGCGGCTGGAGACGAGCCGTCCCCTATGATCCGCATCAACGGTACCTCCATCGTCGAGGAAGAGATCGCGCGCGAGGCGCAATACCATCCCGCTGAGAGCTTCGCGGCGGCGCGGGCGATCGCGGCGCATGCCCTTGTCGTGCGGGAGCTGCTGCTGCAAGAGGCGCGCCGCCGCGGGCTCGATGCGTCCGGACAGCAGAGCGACGGTATCGCCGAGGAGGAGGCCTTGATCGCCGCCTTGCTCGAGGACGCCGTGACCACACCGGAGCCCGATCAGTCGACCTGCCGGCGCTATTATGAGAACAACGTTGCCAAATATCGCAGCGCCGACATCTTCGAGGCCTCGCACATCCTGTTTCCGGCAGCCGCGGAGGACGAGACGGCCCGCGCCGAGGCGAAGCGCCGTGCGGAGGCGACGATCGCCGAGCTCGACGGCGAGCTCGCCCGCTTCGCAGCACTCGCGCGCGAGCGCTCGGCGTGCTCCTCGGCCGCGCACGGCGGCGATCTTGGCCAGCTCACGCGCGGCCAGACCGCGCCCGAGTTCGAGACCTTCCTCTATAACGTGGCCCCGGGAACCTTATGTCCGGTGCCCGTGCCGACCCGATACGGCTACCACGTCCTCTATCTCAGGCGACGGATCGACGGACGACAGCTTCCCTTCGACGCGGTCAAGGCAGGGGTCGCCCGCGAGCTCAAGGAACGGGCCTGGCGGCGTGCCACCCACCAGTTCATCCAATTATTGGTCGATGCGGCCGAGATTGAGGGGATCGAGCTCGCCAAGAGCAGCTCGCCGCTCTTGCAATAGGGCGAGGGAAGCGGCCCTCAGCCCGGCGGCAGACCGGCCTCGAAACTGTAGTAGAGCGTTTGGAAGGCGCTCCTCAGCGCAAGGGCATCCTTGCGCACGGCCTCGGGCGCCTCGCCGCGGACCAGCACGCGCGCGATGAGCTCGGCGATCGCCTCCATCTCGCGGGCCTTCATGCCGAGGCGGGTCACCTCGATCGTGCCCATGCGCAGGCCCCCGGGGAAGTCCCAGTCCTCCGGCTTGTCATCCGGGATGAGGTTCTTATTGACGATGATGTTCGCCCGCTCGAGGCGGCCAGCCGCCTCGAGGCCGCGGCCGAAGCGGCGCGCATCGGCGATCGCCTGTTGGGTCTCGGTGTAGCCCTTGTGGGCGCAGAGCATGGGCAGGCCGCGCGCATCGAGGGCCTTGGCGAGCGCCTTGGCGTTGGCGACGATCTCGGCCATGAAGGCCTCGCCGTAGGCGATCGCCTCGGCCGTGGCGAGTGCCAAGGCCGCCACCCGGTTCACCTGGTGCGTCGCCGCCCACACCGGAAAGATGGCCGTCGCCACCCTTTCGGCGATCTCGGGGTCGTCCCACAGGATGATGCCGGATTGGGGGCCGGAGAAGGTTTTCCCGGCCGAGCCCGTCATGATGTCGGCGCCCTCCGAAAGCGGGTCCTGAAACTGGCGGCCGCCGATGAGGCCGAGCTGGTGTGCTGCATCGAAGAAGAGGCGCCCGCCCCACTCGGCGCTGATGCGCTTCATCTCGGCGACCGGCTGGGGAAAGAGCGTCATCGAGAGGCCGAGGGCGATGAGCTTGGGACGGACGAGCGGGCCAAGGCGGCGGAAGGCCTCGATGTCGACGACGAGCTCGCGCGGATCGAAGGGGATATCGACGATCTTGCGGCCCATCGCCCCCGCGGGCCCGTCGAGGCGGTTGGAGGAGTGACCGCCCATCGGCTGCGCCGCCGACATCACGATGTCGCCGGGTGCCGTGAGCGCTGTCAAGACCACGGCATTGCCGATCATGGACGCGCACAGGCGATGGTCGGCGTAGTTGCAGCGGAAGTAGCGCTTCAAGAGCTCGACGCAGAGCGCCTCGAGCTCGTCGATATGCCGCGTGCCGGCGAACCAACGCTGCATGGGTCCGATGTGGCCTTCGGCCGCGCGCGTGCCGACCTCGCTTGCCAAGAGCGCCCGCACGCCCGGACTGGTCGGCGCCTCGGGGGCCAGGAGGTTGATGCATTGCTCGCCCCGCCAGCGGGCGTTGCGCTCGACCGCCGCCTTGACCGCCTCCCCCATCGCGCGCGCATCGGCAGCACTATCGAGTATGGCGCGGGCCGCTGCCAGCGCCTCGCGGTCATGGATCTCGATGCGGTTGGCGACGGAAACGGCGTCACGGGCCATGGCAGCCTCTCCTATGACCGAAGGATGCAAATCTAGCGCCCCGGTTCGGAAGTTCGTCTTACCCCGGAAATGACCGTCATTGCGAGCGCAGCGAAGCAATCCAGGGCGCAAGGTGCGATGCCCTTTCTGGATTGCTTCGGCGCCCTTCGGACGCCTCGCAATGACGTGTTTTCCTGATGCCGAGGGGCCGCCGCTCAAGCGAAGCTACGCTTTCGCCGCCCCTTGGCGCTCGAGCAGCCCGCGGATGGCGCGCAGACTGTCATCGATGTCGAGCAAGATGAAAAGCGCACCGAAGATCAGGCATGCCGAGACGTAGCTCGAGATCAGCCCGAGCAGGGCCCCGATCACGGCCGCAACGGCGCCGTGCTGGTATCCGGCAGCGGCACCGATAATCAAGCCGGAGATGAGCAGAAGCACTATGATAATGGTGCTCAGCGCCCGGATTGAACCGACGATCAGCCTCTTCATGCGTCCCTCCCCCATGGCCCGACGTGGGCATTCTCGAGGAATTTTCTCCCGTACCGAGAAGAGGGTCAATCCCCGCACGATGGAGCGACAGCGGGCATCCCAGGCGGAGACCAGCACGGTGCACCTCGCGGCCCGCCATTTGCTTGGCACCCCATTCCCGGTGTAACAGGGACACCATGAGCAGCAGGATCCCAGCGCACCCGCCCAGCCGGCGGCTCTCCGTCGCGCCGATGATGGACCGCACGGACCGGCATTGCCGCTACTTCCTGCGGCTCTTGAGCCGCCATGTGCTGCTCTATACCGAGATGGTGACGACGGCCGCCATTCTGCGCGGCGACCGCGAGCGGCTGATCGGCTTCGATGCCGCCGAGCATCCCCTCGCCCTCCAGCTCGGCGGCTCGGATGCCGCCGAGCTCGCCGAATGCGCGCGCATCGCCGAAGCGTTCGGCTACGACGAGGTCAATCTCAACCTCGGCTGCCCGAGCGGGCGGGTGCAACATGCCCGCCTCGGCGCTTGCCTGATGGCGGACCCCGACCTCGTCGCGCGCGGCGTTGCCGCGATGGCGCGTGCCCAGCGGCTGCCGGTCACGGTCAAGACGCGCATCGGCATCGACGGCCGGGACAGCTATGAGGAGCTGAACGCGCTCGTGCGCCGGCTCGCGGACGCAGGCTGCTGCAGCTTTGCCGTTCACGCGCGCAAGGCCTGGCTCCATGGCCTGAGCCCGAAGCAGAACCGCGAGGTCCCACCGCTCTCGTGGGAGGTCGTGCACCGGCTCAAGGCGGACAATCCCGCGCTCGAGATCGTGATCAACGGCGGCATCGACAGCCTAGAGCGGGCCGAGATGCACCTCGCCCGCGTGGACGGGGTCATGATCGGCCGCGCCGCGTACCACGATCCCTACATGCTGGCGGAGGCCGATGGGCGCATCTTCGCCGCCAGGCACTCGGCGCCGACGCGACGCCTTGTGATCGAGCGCCTGTTGCCCTACGTCGAGCGCATGCGCGCGCGGGGTGTTTCGCTCCATGCCATCACGCGCCACATCCTCGGCCTCTTCCAAGGCATCCCCGGCGCCAAATCATGGCGCCGTACCCTCAGCGTCGAGGCCCACCGGCCCGATGCCGGCGGCGAGACGATCGCCCGCGCTGCCGAGCGCCTGCCGAGGGAGGGGCTCGATGCGCCCCCGCCGCCGCCACGGAATCAAGCGGCCGCGCTCGATGCCTCGAGCGCGGCCTTCGCCTGAGCCTGTTTCCGCAAACTGGTCCTCAGGCTATCCCTTGAAATAATCCTCGTCGTCGAGATCGTCGTCGTCGGTCAGCAGCCGATTGGCGGAGACGTTGCGGATCGAGACGGTGACCGAGGCGTTCGCCATGCGCGTCGCGCCGGTGACGCCGCCAAGCTCGTCCCTGAGCGCTTCGATGGCCGCACCGATAAGGGTCGCGACCAACGACATCTTGGCATAGCAGGCCTCTATGTAGAGATACTCGAGGCTCTTGAGCAGGGCGACGCGCTGCGTTTCCTTCTCCGCCTGGTACCTGCCCTCGCCGTCCGGCAGCGCCGGTGCCTGATATTGTGCCATTTTCTTCCCCTACCTCGTATTCTGGAAATACCAAGCAAAGCGTAAAAGCGCATTCCCGGATTATTCCGGTATTGCTTTTGTATCCTTGAGAGTGTAGAAAACGAGATTCTCCGAATCTTGGTGACGCCTTGCCTACGGCGATCATCCGCCTCTTCAGGGCTTGATCAGGCCGCGCATGATCGCCTTCACGACAGCCTGCGTTTTCGTATAGACGCCGAGCTTCCGTTTGATGTTCTCCAGATAAGTCTGGATGGTCTTTTCGGAGAGAGACAGGATCTCCGAGATCTCCCAGTTCGTCTTGCCGCGTGCCATCCAAATCAGGCATTCGGCCTCCCGTTCGCTTAGCGTGACCGGTTCGGGCAGGGCCCGGTGAGACGCCAAGGCTTGCGCGATGCGCGAATGAAGGTGCATCGACATGACATGGGCCACGTGCCGGTGTCTCTGCCAGAGCGCATCGAAGTGCGCCTCCTCGTCCGTAGAGGCAAAGCAGACGATGGCGAACTCGCCGGCGAAGCCATGGATCGGCACGACGGCACCGCCGCGCAATCCGAATGCACCGGCCTCATCGAATATGCAGCGCTGCTTGTGCGGGAGGGGTGGGCGCGAATTGCGCGCCATGCTCCAAGTGAATGGCAGCACGCCCCGCACGGCGCCGATCAGCACGGGGTCGATGCGACCGTGCTCCTTCGCCGTGTAGCGCGCGACCCAAGCAGGCGGATAGTTCGACTTGACGATCGGCGGATGATCGACCTCCTCGCCGAACTGGTAGCCGAGGTAGGCGACGGCGGGAAAGCCGAAGGGACGGATCGTCTCGGCGAAAAGCTCGAAGAGACCATCGAGCTCTTCGGTCGCTTCCGACCGTCGGATGAAATCATCGATGGCGGTAAGCATGCCCTGTACCCTGTTCCCAGCCCCCTTGGGAAGCCGCGCCAGCCCTTGGCGCCTTTCGGGTCTTTGAACGCGTGCTCGTGAAGAACGAAAGCCTAGCCGGCGGCGCCGAGTATTGCAATCCTTGGATGTGATACCGACAAGCGTCGGCACAACAAGGTTGCATTGCGGAAACCGCAGCCTGCCGATCTATACGCCTTATGGGTAAGGACGGACGGCCTTGGCGCCAAGCCAGTCAACTTGTGTTCATTTTGCCTTGATTTCCGACGAACAAAACAACACGAGTTTCGACTGATTTTGTGAAAGTTTAGACTAGTTTTGTGACGGTTTTCCTTGGTTCGCCAAAGCGTTTCAGTCCGATGGCAAGGCAAAAACGGCCCGCGATCAGCGAGCGAAATCGCTTTCATCCGGCAGAGGTGGAAGCTTCATCGGGGGCAGGCGCGAGCAGAGCGCCCGTCATTCGGCCGCTTGCTTACGCGGGCGTCCGTCCCATTCGGCGCGCACGGCCGCATCCTTCTCGTGCGGCAAGTACGCGGCACGGAGGCGATCGAGTGCGGCCGGGGCGAGGAGTCGCTCGAGGGCCCAAACGGCCATGGCGCGCACCAAGGGGGACGCATCATCGAGGAGCCGCTCGGCCGCTGCGGCGAGTGCCGGCTCGCCGCTGTTGCCGATCGCGATCAGCACGTTGCGCACGAAGCGCTCGCGCCCGATCCGCTTGATGGCCGAGCCCGCGAAGACTTGGCGGAAGCTCGCGTCGTCGAGCAGGACCAGATCTGCGAGCTTGGGCGCGGTGAGGTGGCTGTGCTGATGGAAGGCATGCTCGCGCGCGCGGGTGGCGAACTTGTTCCACGGGCAGACCGCGAGGCAGTCGTCGCAGCCGTAGATGCGGTTGCCGATGGCAACGCGGAATTCGCGCGGGATATGTCCTTTGTGCTCGATGGTGAGATAGGAGATGCAACGCCGCGCATCGAGCCGATAGGGTGCCGGAAAGGCCTTGGTCGGACAGATGTCGAGGCAACGCCGGCAGCGACCACAATGGTCGGTCTCCGGAAGACCGGCGGCGAGCTCGAGGGTGGTGAGAAGCGAGGCGAGGAAGAGCCAGGAGCCGTGACGGCGCGAGACGAGATTGGTGTGCTTGCCTTGCCAGCCGAGGCCGGCGGCCGCGGCGAGCGGCTTCTCCATCAGCGGTGCCGTGTCGACGAAGAGCTTCACCGAGCAAGGCTCGCTCTCGGCGAGCCAACGCGCCAGCGACTTGAGCCGTTTCTTCATCATGTCGTGGTAGTCCCGGCCGCGCGCATAGATCGAGACGCTTGCGTGCGCGGGCCGCCGGGTGAGCTCGAGCGGATCGCCCTCGGCTGCATAGCTCATCCCGAGCACGATCGCACTCTTTGCCTCGGGCCACAAAGCGCGCGGGTCGCCGCGCCGCTCGAGCGTGCGGGCCAGCCACGCCATGTCGCCATGATAGCCGCGCGCTACATATTCGGCGAGGTTGCGCTTGGCACTCTCGTCAAGGGTTGCTGCCGTGATGGCCACGACATCGAAGCCGAGCCCCATGGCCTTGTCGCGAATCTTTTGGCTGAGTACCTCGTTCATGTTCCCCTTAGCCGCGCCCGCGATAGGCCGCCACCCCTTGCTCGGGGAGCCAAAGCCCCTTTGGCGGCAGGCCCGATTGGTAAAAGACGTCGATCGGCATGCCGCCGCGCGGATACCAATATCCCCCGATCCTGAGCCAGCGCGGCTTGAGCTCGCGCATGAGCCGCTTGGCGATCATGAGCGTCGTATCCTCGTGGAAGCCGCCGTGGTTGCGGAAGGCAGCGAGGTAGAGCTTGAGCGACTTGCTTTCGACGAGACGGCGCCGCGGCACGTAATCGATGACCAGGTGCGCGAAGTCGGGCTGCCCGGTAAGCGGGCAAAGGCAAGTGAACTCCGGGCAGGTGACGCGCACGAGAAACACCTCCCCCGGGTGCGGGTTGACGACGCTCTCGAGGCGCGCCTCGCCGGGCGAGCGGGGCAGCCTCGCCTTGCCGCCGAGGATCGTCAGCTCCTGGTATGTTGTCTTAGCCATAACCGCCAGCCCCTTGAAAACGTGGAATCATACACGGCCGGCCCGGCTCGGTCGATGGGTTGCGGCAGCAATAGCCGGCGTCATCGCAGCGCTTCGATGTCTCCCAAGGCGAGCTCGGCTGAGAGCTCGGCGACCGCTGCGAGGAAGCGATCCTCCTCGATCGCGCGCCGCAAGCCCGTCATCAGCTCCTGGTAATAGGTGAGATTGTGCCAGGTGAGCAGCATCGCCCCCAGGATTTCGCCGGCCTTCACGAGATGGTGAAGATAGGCGCGGCTGAAGCCTCGGCAGGCGGGACACGGGCAGGCCGCATCGAGCGGCCGGGGGTCCTCGGCGTGGCGCCCGTTGCGCAGGTTGATGGCGGCACGCCGGGTGAAGGCTTGGCCGGTGCGGCCGGAGCGCGTCGGGATCACGCAGTCGAAGAGGTCGATCCCGCGCACCACGGCCTGGATGATGTCAGCGGGCTTGCCCACACCCATGAGATAGCGCGGATGCTCGGCCGGAAGCTGCGGCACCGTCGCCTCGAGGGTCGCGCACATGAGCGCCTGCCCCTCGCCCACCGCGAGCCCGCCGATGGCGTAGCCCTCGAAGCCGATGCGCCTCAGCCCCTTGGCCGATTCCTCGCGCAAGCCGGGATAGACGCTGCCTTGCACGATGCCGAAGAGTCCGTAGCCCGGGCGCTCCCTGAACGCCGCCTTGGAGCGTTCGGCCCAGCGCATCGACAAGCGCATCGATTGCGCCGCCAGACCCTCCTCGCACGGCCACTCGGTGCATTCGTCGAGCGCCATGGCAATGGTGGTGTCGAGCAGACGTTGGACCTCGATGGCACGCTCAGGCGTCAGCATGTGTCGCGCGCCGTCGAGGTGCGACTGGAAGGCGACTCCCTCCTCGCTGATGGTGCGCAGCTGGGCGAGCGACATGACCTGATAGCCGCCCGAGTCCGTGAGGATCGGTCCCGGCCAGTCCATGAAGCGGTGGAGACCGCCGAGCCTGGCGATGCGTTCGGCACCCGGGCGCAGCATCAGGTGATAGGTGTTGGCGAGGATGATCTCAGCCCCCGTCGCGCGCAGCGCCGCGGGCGTCATCGCCTTGACCGTGCCGGCGGTACCTACGGGCATGAAGGCCGGCGTGTCGACGACACCGTGCGCGGTATGGAGCCGGCCGCGACGCGCAGCACCCGCGCACTTCACGAGCTCGAAAGCGAAGGGCCGGCTCATGGGGCCGCCTCGGCGGCACGATCGTCCGCGCGCTCGATGAGGCAGCAGTCGCCGTAGGAAAAGAAGCGGTATCCGGCGGCGATCGCATGGGCGTAGGCCGCGCGCATGCGCT
This sequence comes from Alphaproteobacteria bacterium, assembly GCA_035604475.1. Classification (GTDB taxonomy): domain Bacteria; phylum Pseudomonadota; class Alphaproteobacteria; order JACZXZ01; family JACZXZ01; genus DASPPM01. The sequence goes on along the minus strand of DATNIJ010000356.1, from coordinate 2,632 downwards.
CGAGCCCGGCAAAGGCGGCCACCAGCACGAAGAGGGTCGAGCGCGGCAAGTGGAAGTTGGTGAGCATGAGGTCGACCGCCTTGAAGCGGTAGCCGGGAAGGATGAAGAGCCGCGTCTCGCCGGCGAAGGGATGGAGGCGTCCGCTCGCGTCGGCCGCACTCTCGAGGAGGCGCAGGCTGGTCGAGCCCACGGCGACGATGCGCCCGCCCCGCGCGCGCGCCGCATTCACGCATGCCGCGGTCTCCTCCGGGATGACGCCGTACTCGCCTTGCATGGGATGGCGCCGCACGTCGGCGACCTTGACCGGAAGGAAGGTGCCGGCCCCGACATGGAGCGTCAACATCGTCCGCCCGATCCCGCGCGCCTCGAGGGCGGCCAAGAGGGCCTCGGTGAAATGCAGGCCCGCGGTGGGTGCCGCGACGGCACCCGCCTCGCGCGCATAGATGGTCTGGTAGTCGGCTCGGTCCGCAGGCAAGGCGCCCGCGCGGCGCTTGATATAGGGCGGCAGCGGGGCCATGCCGTAGCGATCGAGGGCGGCAAGGAGTGCTGAGCCGCCGCACGCAAAGCGCAGCGTCACCTCGCCCTCGCTTCCCTTCTCCGTGACTTCGGCCGCGAAGTCGGGGGCGATCTCAATGCGGTCGCCCACGCTGAGCTTGCGCGCCGGGCGCGCGAAGGCGCGCCACGTCCCGGCGCCGAGCTGGCGGTGGAGCGTGAGCTCGACCTTGGCCCCGCGCCGCGTGGCGCTCAGCCGGGCCGGAATGACCTTGGTGTCGTTGAGCACGAGGAGATCGCCCGGGCGGAGAAGCTCCGGCAGCTCGCGCACGGCGCGGTCCGCGAGCTCCCGGCGGCCAATGTAAAGCAGCCGCGCCGCATCGCGCGGCCGCGCCGGGGCTTGCGCGATGCGCTCGGGGGGAAGGACAAAGTCGAAGGCCTCGATCGGCAGAGGCGCTTCGGCGTTCGCCTCGCTGCTGCGGCCGTCGCTCATCCTACGCCAGGGTCCAAAAGCGGGGCTCCGAAAGCGGGGCGGGACCATACACGAACTCGCGCACGCGCACGAGGCTTCAGTGAGAGGCGCAGCCCCGCCCGGCTCTTGCTACCGGGGGTACGTGGCCCAGCGGGCTCGCCTCCTGTAACTCTGGGCCGCAACCATAAAGACACTGGAGGCAACCAGCGCATGCTGTCCCCCACGACCGAGCCGCAACCGTCGCTCGCCCGTGCCGGCGAGCAGTTTCTCCTCCACTGCCGCCTCGCGCGCAATCTCTCGGGGCATACGCTGCGCGCCTACGGCAGCGACCTCCGCGAGTTCTGCCGCTTCGCCGGCAGCGATACCGAGATCGCAGCCTGCGACCGCGCCTGTTTGCGCGCCTACCTGCGGCACCTCTTCGAGGTGCGCCGGCTGAAAGAGGCGAGCGTCAAACGGCGCATGGCCTGCCTCAAGGCGATGTACCGCTGGCTCGAGCGCGAGGGGACGCTTGCGGTGAACCCCTTCCACCGCCTCGAGCTCAACATCCGCCTGCCCAAGCGCCTGCCGAGGAGCTTGACGCGCGGCGAGCTGCAGGCACTCCTCGGCGCTGCGCATCGCGCGCTCGGCCTCGGCAGCGGCCCGGCTGCGCTCGAGCGGATGACGCGGCGCATCGGCCGCAGGCGCTTCAACGACCTCACGGCGCTCGTGGCGCTCGAGCTCCTTTTCGCCACCGGCATGCGGGTCGGCGAGCTCGTCTCGATCACCCGCGAGCGCCTCGACCTCGAGGAAGGGGTCGTCGCCATCCTCGGCAAGGGCGACCGCGAGCGCCGCGTCTTCGTGGCCGAGCCCGCACTGCAGAAGCTGCTCGCCGCCTACCTCGCGGCGCGCGCGCGGCTCGGCCCCGCTGCGGCGGCCGCGGGCAAGCAGCCCCTCCTCGTCAATTCGCAAGGGAATGCCGCCTCGACCCAGCTCATCCGCAAGCTGATCGCAGCACTTGCCGCCCGCGCCGGCCTCGCGCGGCGCGTAACGCCCCACATGCTGCGCCACTCGGCCGCCACCCACCTGCTCGAGGCCGGCGTCGACATCCGCCACGTCCAACGCCTCCTCGGGCACCACAGCATCGCCACCACCGAGCGCTACACCCAGGTGAGCGACGGCAGCCTCAAAAGCGCGATCACGGCCGCGCACGCGCGGGAGCGGGTGTGGGGGAAGGAGGGGGAGCGACGATAACTAGGAATTATGACGCGAATCATGGGCGCTGACGTGGGTGACTTCGAGGAAGTTGCTACAATCCCTTGCGACAGTCCTCCCGGCATCACCACCTTGGCGGTGCCCATCAATCAAGACCAAGCGATCCTGGATCTGTTTCTCCAGTCCCTCGCAGCCACCGAGGCTTCGGGCTGCCACGTGATCTTTGTCGTCGATGGAGGCTGCACGGCGACTGTGGACGCATTGGTCGGCTGGACCGCGGCGCTCTCCAGCAAAGCCACTGCTGCCAAGATATTCGTCAACAGACACCCCAAGGGCTGGGGCCGGTGTATCAGCTTCGCCATGGAAATGTGCAAGAGCGAATTTCTGGTTACGCTCGACTCCGACTTGGTCTTGATCCCTGGTTGGCTCGACCAACTCATTGCGGTGGCAACGGCGAGAGCGAACGTCGGCGCGGTC
>DATNIJ010000355.1:0-8670 GCA_035604475.1 Alphaproteobacteria bacterium | reverse complement strand
CGCCGCCTCGAGCACGGCCTCGTGGCTGGCAAGCGCCGCCTCGACCTCGAAGGGCGAGACGAAGATGCCGCCGACCTTGAGCATGTCGTCCGAGCGGCCCTGGTAGAGGTAGAAGCCGTCGGCGTCGACCAAATACTTGTCGCCGGTCTTGGTCCACCGCCCATGGAAGGACTCGAGGCTCCTCGCCCGGTCGCTCCAATACATGATGGCGCTCGACGGCCCGCTCACATAGAGATCGCCGATCTCGCCGGGCCCAGCCAGGGCGCCGTCGTCTCCCACGAGCTTGAGTTCGTAGCCCGGCACGGCTTTCCCCGTGCTGCCGTAACGCAGCTCGTCCGGGCGATTGGAGATGAAGATATGGGTCATCTCGGTCGAGCCGATGCCGTCCAGGATCTCGACCCCGACATGCTCCTTCCAGTGCCGCGCGATCGGCTCGGGCAGCGCCTCGCCCGCAGAGACGCAGGCGCGCAAGGCATGCTTGCCCTTGCCCGGAAGGGCCGGGTCGGCAAGGAGTGCCGCGTAGAGCGTCGGCACGCCGAAGAAGAGCGTCGGGCGCTGCTCGACGAGCCGCTTCGCCACCGACTGCGGGGTCGGCCGCTCGGCCATGAGGAGCGCCGTCGCCCCCACGCGGAAGGGAAAATACATGCCGTTGCCGAGGCCATAGGCAAAGAACAGCTTCGCCGCCGAGAACACCACGTCGTCCTCGCGAATGCCGAGGACGGGCAGCGCGTAGAGCTCGGAGGCGTAGACCATGTCGCTTTGCAGGTGGACGGCGGCCTTGGGCTGGCCGGTCGAGCCCGAGGTGTAGAGCCAGAAGGCGATGTCGTCCGCCAGCGTGGGTGCTGCCTCGAGCCGGGGCGAGGCCTTGGCGACGAGCTCGGCGAGGACGGGCTTGCCGTGCGCGCCTGGGCCGTCGACCACCACGCGCTCGAGGGAGGGGTACCGCGCGAGGACGGGTGCCACCTTGTCGTAGAGGGGTGCTGACACCACAAGCAGGCGCGCGCGGCTGTGGCGCAGCATGAAGTCGTAGTCGTCGGGGGTGAGTAGGGTGTTGAGCGGCACCGGCACGGCGCCGAGCTTGATCGCCCCGAAGAAGAGTGCCGGAAAAGCGACGCTGTCGAGCATCAGCATGAGGACCCGGTCCTCGGGCCGGATGCCGAGCTCGCGCATCATGTTGCCGCAGCGGTTCACGCGCTCGGCGAGCTCGCGGTAGCTGGTGCTGCCGCGGTCGTCGCGCACCGCGATCTTCTCTCCGCGTCCTTCCGCGAGATGGCGATCGATGAAATCGACCGCCGCGTTGTAGAGGCGCGGGAGCTGCACGCGCGGCGGCGAGGTGGAGCGGTCGACGACGGTGAAGGGCTTTGGGGCGCTCATTGCGGCCGAAGCCTCACGAGGCCCCGGTGAATTCGATGGCGCCCGCGGGCAGGAGATAAAGGACGAGGGCGCGGCCGCCGCGCACGGTCGGATGATGGGCGGTGTCGGGCGCGTAGACGCACCAGCCCGCGCCGTGGCCGTCGAACGCCGCACCCGGAGTGATCGGCATGATCATGTCGATCTCGCCTTGTGGATGGCGATGGTGCGGCCCCTTGACGTCGGCCATGTCCACCACGTCGATGCTGAAGCCGGCAAGTGCCGCGGAGGGCTTGGCGACGCGGCCGAACTTGATGCCGCCCGCCGCACGATTGCACATCCAGCCGTCCTTGATCGCCTCGTGGCAGGCGGCCTCGATCGCCTTGAAGGCGGCCCCTGCCGGCGGGAACTTGGCGTTGAGCTCGGCCGCAAGCGCTGCGTCGAGCGGCTTGCCGGCGAGCGCGCGGGTGACTTCTGACACCAGCTTCTCGAAGGTTTCTCGTTCCATCGCAATCCCCGTTGTCGATCTCAGGCCGCTTCGCTCAGGCGGGCGGCAAGGGCTGCGACCCATGCCTCGGCCCAGGCAACCCCTGCCTCCTCCGGCACGGTGCCGGCACTCGCGTCGTGCTTCATCATAGCGCCGATCCGCTCGGCGTTAAGCGTGTCGAGGAGCTCGTCGAAACGCTGGCCGCCATGGCAAAAGGTCTGCGCGTAGGTGTGGTCGCCCAGCGCGAGCACGCCATAGCGCACGCCGGAAAGATCGGGCCGGCGCTCTTTGAGATCGTCGTAGAGCCGCATCGCATTGTCGGGCACGTCGCCCTGGCCGTAGGTCGAGGTGCAGATGAGATAGGTGCGGCCGGGCTCGAATACCTGCGCATCGAGGCCATCCATCGCCCGGATGTCGATGGCATGGCCCTTGGGCTCGAGCGCATCCTTGATCTCCTCGGCCACGAGCTCGGCCGTGCCGGTCATGGTTCCGACCAGAATGGTAAAGGACGTGCTCACGACTTCTCCCCCCACGCCGGGCAGCGGCAAGCGCGGCGACAGATGCCCGACCATAGTGCATTCCCGAGCAAGTGACAAGCATTATATTGCATATAGCCCAAATCCAGTGTAGGCTTCTCCTTGCGGTTTCAGCGGCAACGGAGACCAGGCGATGGCGCCGTCGCGAACGCTCGAGAGGCATAACGCCGTAGCCCTCGACGGCAGCGAAGCCTATCTCAGGCAGATCGGGGAGCGCGTGCGCAATGCGCGCGCCCGGCGCGGCATGACGCGCAAAATCCTGGCACGCGATTCGGGCGTCTCGGAGCGTTATCTCGCCCAGCTCGAGAGCGGACAAGGCAATGTCTCGATTCTCTTGCTGCGCCAGATTGCCCGCGCCATGGGCCTGCCGCTCGCCGATCTCACGCGCGAGGGGCCTGATCGTGCCGTCGAATTCACCCTTGTGCGCCAGCTCCTCGAGCGGCTCTCGCCCGAGGAGCTCGCCCAGGCGCACGGCCTCCTGCGCACGCACTTCGGTCAGGCATTGGGCGGCGAGCGCGGCAGCCGCCTCGCCCTCATCGGTTTGCGCGGAGCCGGCAAAACCACGCTTGGGCGCCGCCTTGCCGAGCGTCTCGGCGCGCCTTTCCTCGATTTGGGGGCCGAGATCGAGCGCGATTCCGGCATGAGCCTCAGTGAGATCTTCTCGCTCTCGGGCCAAGCCGCCTACCGCCGCCTCGAGCGGCGCGCGCTCGAGCGCGTGCTGCAGAGTCACGAGCGCGCAGTCATCGAGGCCGGCGGCAGCATCGTCTCCGAGCCGGGCACTTACGAGCTCCTGCTGCGCGCCTGCTACACCGTCTGGATCAAGGCGGCGGCCGGGGAGCACATGAGCCGCGTCATCGCCCAGGGCGACTATCGCCCGATGGCCGGCAATGCCGAGGCGATGGCGGACCTGCGCAGCATCCTCGCCGAGCGCGATCCGCTCTACGCCAAGGCGGACGCCGTGGTGGACACCACCGGACAAAGCGAGGAGGAAAGCCTGAACGAGCTCTTGCGCGCCGCCGGCATCTCCCCCGAGCGCGCCGCTCGCTTGCGCGCCTAAGCGCTGTCCTTGCGCAAAATAATGCTTGCGCCCCTCGCTTTATGCAATATAATGCCTGCAAGCCTGCGGGCTGAACCAAGGCGGGACTTGCCATGATCAGTTTCGAGACCGAGCCGGAGCGCTACCAGCATTGGAAGCTCGCCATAGACGGGCGGCTCGCCATCCTCGTCCTCGACGTGAAGGAGGACGGCGGCCTCAAGCCGGGCTACGAGCTCAAGCTCAACTCCTACGACTTGGGCGTCGACATCGAGCTCCACGACGCGCTTCAGCGCATCCGCTTCGAGCACCCGGAGGTGGGCGCCGTGCTGCTCACCTCGGGCAAGGAGCGCGTCTTCTCGGCCGGTGCCAACATCCGCATGCTGAGCCAGGCGAGCCACAACGAGAAGGTCAATTTCTGCAAATTCACCAACGAGACGCGCAACGGCATGGAGGATGCGAGCCGGCACGGCGGGCTTGCCTTCGTCTGCGCGGTCAACGGGCCGTGCGCCGGCGGCGGCTACGAGCTGGCACTCGCCTGCGACTTTATCGTCATGGCGGATGACGGCAACACCTCGGTGTCGCTGCCCGAGGTGCCGCTCCTGGCCGTCCTGCCCGGTACCGGCGGCCTCACGCGCCTCGTCGACAAGCGCAAGGTGCGCCGCGACCGCGCCGACTTCTTTTGCACCACCGAGGAAGGGGTGAGGGGCAAGCGCGCGCTCGACTGGCGCCTCGTCGACGAGCTCGTGCCGCGCTCGAAGCTCGAGGAGACGGCGAAGGCCCGCGCCCGAGCGCTGGCCGAAGGCTCGTCGCGGCCGGCAGGGGCCAGGGGCATCCGCCTCGCCCCCCTTGCGGTCACGCGCGAGAGCGAGCGCATCAGCTATCCCGCTTTGCGCGTGAGCCTCGACCGCGCTCTGCGCACGGCGGAATTCATGGTGCTCGGACCCGCAACAGCCGTACCGGAGAGCTTGGAGGCCATCCACGCCGCGGGTGCCGAATTCTGGCCGCTCGCGCTCGCGCGCGCGCTCGACGACGCCATCCTCCATTTGCGCACGAACGAGCCCGAGATCGGCACCTGGGTGTTCAAGAGCGAGGGCGATGCGGCACTCGTGGACGCGATGGACGCCGTGCTTTTGGCGCACCGCAACGACTGGCTCGTGCGGGAGACCACGCTTTTCCTGAAACGCGTCTTCAAGCGCCTCGACGTGAGCTCCCGCACGATCTTGACGCTGATCGAGCCGGGCAGCTGCTTCGCCGGCACGCTTCTCGAGCTGGTGCTGGCGGCCGACCGCAGCTACATGCTCGAGGGCCGGCTCGAGGGCGACAATCGCGCGCCCGCGAGCATGCGCTTGGGCGAGGTCAACTTCGGCACCTATCCCATGCCCAACGGGCTCACCCGCCTCTCGAGCCGCTTCCTGGGCGAGCCCAAGGCGCTCGAGCTGGCGCGCGATCTCATCGGCGAGCCGCTCGATGCGGCAGCGGCCGAGGGGGCCGGCCTGGTCACCTTCATCCCCGACGACATCGACTGGGCGGACGAGATCCGCCTGGTGCTCGAGGAGCGCGCGAGCTTCTCGCCCGATGCCTTGAGCGGCATGGAGGCATCCTTGCGCTTCGCCGGCCCCGAGACGATGGAGAGCAAGATCTTCGGCCGGCTCTCGGCCTGGCAGAATTGGATCTTCCAGCGCCCCAACGCCACGGGCGAGGCGGGGGCGCTCAAGCGCTACGGCACCGGCCAGCGCGGCGAATTCGACAAGCGACGAGTGTGAAAGAATGGGAAGGGAAGATCTAGCGCAGAGCGCGCAAAGGATGCGCGGAGGACGCAGAGAAATATTTATCCAAATCCTCCGCGTCCTCTGCGAACCCTCGGCGTCCTCCGCGCTGAAAGCTTGCTTGGAATCCTTGTAACGAAGGAGTGCGGTGCCATGTCGATCGACTATGCCGAGCGCATCCCGAACAACGTCCATCTCGCCGAGGACCGCCGGCTCCAGCGCGCGCTCGAGGCGTGGCAGCCGCATTTCCTCGAGTGGTGGAAGACGCTCGGCCCCGAGGGCTTCCAGGCCAAGGATGTCTACCTGCGCACGGCCGTCTCCGTCGACGCCAAGGGCTGGGCCAGCTACGGCATGGTCAAGATGCCCGACTACCGCTGGGGCATTTTCCTCGCCGACGCGGCACCCGAGCGCAAGATCGGCTTCGGCGACTTCTACGGCCAGCCCGCCTGGCAGGAGATACCGGGCGAGTTCCGCGCCACCTTGCGCCGGCTCATCGTGACCCAGGGCGACACGGAGCCGGCCTCGGTCGAGCAGCAGAGGAGGCTCGGCCAGAGCTGCCCCTCGCTTTACGACATGCGCAATCTCTTCCAGGTGAATGTCGAGGAGGGCCGCCATCTCTGGGCCATGGTCTATCTCCTCCACGCCTATTTCGGCCGCGACGGGCGGGAGGAGGCCGAAGCACTCCTGGCGCGCCACTCTGGAGACGCCGACAATCCCCGCATCCTCGGCACCTTCAACGAGCCGATCCAGGATTGGATGTCGTTCTTCTGCTTCACCTACTTCACCGACCGCGACGGCAAGTTCCAGCTCAAGAGCCTGGCCGAGAGCGGCTTCGACCCGCTGGCGCGCACCTGCCAATTCATGCTGACCGAAGAGGCGCACCACATGTTCGTGGGCGAGACCGGCATCGGCCGCGTCATCCGCCGCGCACTCGAGGTGATGAAGGAGCTCGGCAGCGAGGACGCGGAAAAGATCCGCGCGCATGGTGCGATCGATCTCGCGACGGTGCAGCGCTACATCAACTTCTGGTGCTCGTCCTCCGTCGATCTTTTCGGCTCCGAGGTCTCGACCAACGCGGCGAGCTATTTCGCCAACGGCCTCAAGGGCCGCCCCGACGAGGCCGGCTACGAGGAGCACCGCTGCCTCGGCACCACCTACGCGATCGAGAAGCCGCGCGAGGGCGACGGCATCGAGAGCGAGGAGGTGCCGATGCGCAACGCCATGAACGAGATCGTGCGCAAGGCCTACTTGCGGGACTGCGACATCGGCGTGCAGCGCTGGAACCGCGTCATCAAGAAGGCCGGGGTCGCCTTCGAGCTCAAGCTGCCGAGCGAGCGCTTCCGCCGCGCGGTCGGCCTGTGGGCGGGCCACCACTTCGATCCGTCGGGCAAGCCCGTCACGGCGGCCGAATGGGACGCGCATGTGCATGAATGGATCCCGACCGAGGCGGACAGGGCCTTCGTCCAGAGCCTGATGCGGCCGGTGACCGAGCCCGGCAAGATGGCCGGCTGGATCGCACCCCCCGAGCGCGGCATCAACAACCTGCCGGTCGAGTACGAATACGTAAGGCTGTAGCGCGGGCGCGGCGCCCCGCCGGCAATCCCGGCATCCGACCGATAGAGGCTCCTGAGCGAGCGGGGCCATACATCCGCGTAGTGCCAATTCCCGACTCATGCACCGCGGCAAATAGCAGCTTCATTCGATCACCTCGTCGGCGGTGTCGAGGAGCGACGGTGGGATGGTGATGTCGAGAGCCTTCGCGGTCTTCAGGTTGATCACTAAGTCGAATTTGGTCGGCTGGTGGACCGGCAGATCGCCCGGCCTGTCGCCCTTCAGGATGCGATCCGCATACCCCTTTCCTCCTGACACACAACAATTGACGTTACCTCGCGGAGGAACTGGTGGGCAAAACTTCGAAATAGGGCGGTAAGCGGATTTTTGAGCTGGGCGGGGCGGCGTTCGAATAAGGACACTACCCAAGGTTCGGAGGGCATCCCTAGAAAAGGGCCGCAGATGTTATTGCGCCTCCTAAGACCATAATTTTAACGGCATTTTTACAATTGCATGGTCTAATTTCCCGCGTCATGCCGTAGCTTCGGGGGGCGAATGATGGGAGTTGTTCTTAAGAAGCTCGCCGCTGCCCTAGCATCAAGGTCCAACGAGGGCGTCACGGCCATCGAATATGTGCATGGCATGAAGGCAACCGCGCAGATAACACTGGTTGCGGCGGCGCTTTTGTGCCTGGCCGCATGCTCGGAAAGTCCCAACGCGGACAGGGCCAAGCTTCAAACGGGCGAGGTCGACGATCCCGTCGAAACGACGAACCGGGACATCTTCGACGCCAACCAGTTCGCCGACCGCAACGTGATGAAGCCGGTGGCCGAGACCTACCGCGACGAGGTGCCCGAGGACGTCCGTCACGGCATCCACAACGTCCTGAGCAATCTGAATGAGCCCGTCGTCGGCCTGAACGACGTGCTGCAGGGCAATTTCGACCGCGCCTGGACGGCGGTGTGTCGCGTCGTGGTGAATACGACGGCGGGTGCGCTCGGCGTCATGGATGTGGCGTCGAATTGGGGCCTCAAGCACCACGACGCCGACTTCGGCCAAACTTTCGGGGTATGGGGCATCCCCGAGGGGCCCTTCGTCGAATTGCCCTTCTTCGGCCCCTCCGACCTGAGGGACGCGGTCGGGTTGGTCATTGGCATCGTCGCCAACCCGTTCTTCTTCGCGGGCGGGGGGGTCGCCGTCACCGCAGCCGGTTACAGCAGGTCGGCGACCTCCGCCGTGGACCAGCGCGCCGAATATCTCGACACGCTCGATTCGATCGAGCGCACCTCGGTCGACTATTATGCCTCTTTGCGCAGCCTCTATCTGCAGCGCCGCGAAGCGCTCGTCGATGCGGGCAGATTCCCCGGACGATCCAGCTTCGCGTACATCGACGCCGGACTTCCTGTGATGGATACGCCCGCCGCGGAATCGCCGCTTCCGGAGACGCAGGCTGCTCTAACGACAACGACGACGCCATAATCCCCTCCAATATTGTCACGGAATCGCAAGCGGTATCGATTAAATGCCGACCATTGCCCATTCGGGGGCATCTAATTGCGCCGGCAGGAACCCCGGTGGTGGCAGCTTCCGGAATCCTGCGGCTCTGAATGCTGCCGCGATCGCCGCCGCTCCTTGCCCGCGCCGACGAGGTGATCGAATGAGCGGGCGCCCAACTTCCGGAATGGGTCATGGGCGGCGCTCCGTAACGGCACAGCCACAGTCAGCTCTCCACCCCGTGCGAAACTTCGACCTCGGATCATTGCCTGCGGAGGCGCAGCTTTCCAAGCCTGCGCGAGACGGCCATAATGGCGCCGCCATCACCGGGTGCCGCCGTGTACGATCAGAAGAAGCTCGCAGCCCTGCGCGCGAAATACGCCGACGCCAAGGGCAGCGACGTGTTCGATCCCGAGTTCAAGAAGGTCGTCTCGCTGGTCTTCGCGAGCC
>DATNIJ010000354.1:0-12649 GCA_035604475.1 Alphaproteobacteria bacterium | reverse complement strand
CACCACGGACGTGACGGGGTCGGTCAAGCTGCCGGACGGGGTGGAGATGGTGATGCCGGGGGACAATGTGGCGATGGAGGTCGAGCTGATCGCCCCCATCGCGATGGACGAGGGCCTGCGCTTCGCCATCCGCGAGGGTGGCCGCACCGTCGGCGCCGGCGTCGTCGCCAAGATCATCCAATAGGGCTCTTTCCCGGCTGGGGCGCGCGCCGGCCGGGATGGCAACGAGCACGGCGCTGACCGTTAGGAGTGTAGCTCAATTGGCTAGAGCACCGGTCTCCAAAACCGGGGGTTGGGGGTTCGAGTCCCTCCACTCCTGCCAGGCCGAGAGCGGAGGGTGCTGCGTGCGGCGGCGGCGCGTCTTCGGGCGCATCGCACCGGGCTGCACCCTCGTTTCTGCGTTTGGCTTTTCTGCGTTGGGTTCCTGAGCGATGGCGAAGGTCAACCCCGCCGAGTTCATTCAGCAGGTCCGCCAGGAGATGGCGAAGGTCACCTGGCCGAGCCGCAAGGAAGCGTTGGTAACGACAGGCATGGTGTTTGTGATGGTATTCCTCGCCGCGATGTTCTTCTTCGTGGTCGACCAGGGGTTATCGCTCGGTATCCGCACGATCCTCGGCGTGGGGAGCTCGTGATGGCGGCGCGTTGGTACGTCTTGCACGTCTATTCCGGCTTCGAGAAGAAGGTGGCCCAGTCGATCCGCGAGCAGGCCAAGCAGAACGGCCTCGAGGACGAGATCGAGCAGGTCATGGTCCCGGTCGAGGAGGTCATCGAGGTGCGCCGCGGCAGCAAGGTGCAGAGCGAGCGCAAGTTCTTCCCGGGTTACGTGCTGCTCAAGATGGAGATGACCGACGAGACCTGGCATCTCGTCAAGAATACGCCGAAGGTGACCGGCTTCCTCGGCGACAAGGGCAAGCCGATCCCGATCAGCGAGTCGGAGGCGAACCGCATCCTGCACCAGATGCAGGAGGGCGTGGAGCGGCCGAAGCCCTCGATCACCTTCGAGATCGGCGAGCAGGTGCGGGTGTGCGACGGGCCCTTCACCTCCTTCAACGGGCTCGTCGAGGAGATCGACGAGGAGCGCGCCCGGCTCAAGGTCTCGGTCTCGATCTTCGGGCGCGCGACGCCGGTCGAGCTCGAGTACTCGCAGGTCGAGAAGGTATGAGGATCGGTTGGTGCCAGGTCTCTGAAGTCTGAGCGTCACCCCCTCCCGCCCCCCTTGAGGGGGATCGGCCGCCCGTTGAGGAGCGGCCGATGGGTGGGGGGTCGGGGTATGAGGGTTTGGTTCGATGGCAAAGAAGATCGACGGCTATATCAAGCTGCAGGTGCCGGCGGGGAAGGCGAACCCCTCGCCGCCGATCGGCCCCGCCTTGGGCCAACGCGGCCTCAACATCATGGAGTTCTGCAAGTCGTTCAACGCGGCGACCCAGAAGATGGAGCCGGAGATGCCGCTGCCCGTGATCATCACGGTGTACTCGGACCGCTCCTTCACCTTCCAGATCAAGTCGCCGCCGGCGAGCTACTTCCTCAAGAAGGCGGCGGGGCTGGAGAAAGGCAGCTCGACCGCGGGACGCACCGCCGTGGGCAAGGTGACCATGGCGCAGATCCGCGAGATCGCCGCCAAGAAGATGTCGGACCTCAATGCCAACGACGTGGACGCCGCCTCGCGCATGCTCGCAGGCACCGCCCGCTCGATGGGCCTCGAAGTGGTGGAGTGAGCCATGGCACACGGCAAACGCCTGAAGAGCGCCTACGAGAAGATCGACCGCGCGCGCTTCTATCCGCTCCCCGAGGCGGTCAAGATCCTCAAGGAGTTCGCGGCCAAGAAGATCGACGAGACGGTCGAGGTCTCGATGAATCTCGGCATCGACACGCGCCACGCGGACCAGCAGGTGCGCGGCGTGGTGTCCCTCCCGCACGGCACCGGCAAGGGCGTGCGCGTCGCCGTCTTCGCCAAGGGCGACAAGGCGAACGAGGCCAAGGCGGCGGGTGCCGATATCGTGGGCGCCGACGACCTCGCCGAGAAGGTGCAGAAGGGCGAGATCGATTTCGAGCGCGTGATCGCAACCCCCGACATGATGGCGGTGGTGGGCAAGCTCGGCAAGATTCTCGGGCCCCGCGGGCTGATGCCGAACCCGAAGCTCGGCACCGTGACCATGGACGTGGCCAAGGCGGTCAAGGAGACCAAGGCCGGCCAGGTGCAGTACCGCGCGGAGAAGGCCGGCATCGTGCACGCGGGCATCGGCAAGATGAGCTTCTCGGAAGACGCCATCATGGACAACGTCAAGGCCTTCTACGAGGCGGTCGCGCGGGCCAAGCCGTCGGGAGTGAAGGGACACTACATCAAGAAGGTTTCGCTGAGCTCGACCATGGGGCCGGGGCTCAAGCTCGATGTCGCCAGCTTGGGCGGTACTGCCGGGGCCGGCTGAGGCCCGAGGCCTAAGGATTGAGGACAACGGATAGAGGACTGAGGATCGTGTGAATTCGCCGCTTGGCCAGCCTTGGCCCGGCGGAGATAGGGGACCAGCGGGAGGCTCGCCTCCCGCCCGGTCCCCGACCTGTCCGAGACTGCAGGTGCCGCCGAAGCCAGCGCTTCTTGCGGCATAAAGGGGCTGAAGCACCGCCTGCATAGACGGGAGTTGGAAGCCAGCCTTCGGCCCGAGAGGGACGAAGGAGGGGCTTGAACTTCTGGGACAGGGTGAGCCGGACCCCGGGCTCGACCCGCGGGTCCAGATCGCAACGGCCGGCGCGGCGCTCGCTCGTTGCCGCAACGGCCATGGAAGCGGAGAAGACGGTGCAACGCACGGAGAAGGAGCAACTGGTCGCCTCCTTGAACCGCGCCTTCACGGAGGCCACGGCGGTGGTCATCACCCGCCAAAGCGGCCTCAGCGTGTCCGAGATATCGGACCTGCGGCGGAAGGTGCGCGCGGTGGGCGGCCGCTTCAAGGTGACCAAGAACCGTCTCGCGCGCCGCGCCTTGTCCGGGACCAAGTACGAAGGGCTTGCGGATCTCCTCACGGGGCCGACCGCGATCGCTTTCTCGAGCGATCCGGTGGCCGTCGCCAAGGTGGCCGTCGACTTCTCGAGGACGAACGAGAAGCTGGTGATCGCCGGAGGAGCGCTGGGAGCCCGGGTGCTCAATCCCGCAGGGGTCAAGGCGCTTGCCACGCTGCCCTCGCTCGACGAGCTGCGCGGCAAGATCGCCGGCTTGCTGAAGGCACCGCCCACCAAGATCGCGGGCGTGCTGCAGGCGTCGGCGGGCATGCTCGCCCGCCTGTTTCAGGCCTACGCCCAACAAGGCGAGGCCCGGCCAGGCGAAGCGGCGTAGGACGAACGCTTAACCCGGAAGTTCAAGCTTAGGAGACACGTATCATGGCGAATCTGGAGAGTCTGGTTGAGGAGTTGTCGAAGCTGACCGTGCTCGAGGCGGCCGAGCTCGCCAAGTTGCTCGAGGACAAGTGGGGGGTGAGTGCCGCCGCCCCCGTGGCGGTGGCAGCAGCCCCCGCCGCAGGCGCGGGCGCTGCCGCGGTCGCCGAGGAGAAGACCGAGTTCACCGTGGTCCTGGCCGCCGCCGGCGAGAAGAAGATTAACGTGATCAAGGAGATTCGCGCGATCACCAACCTCGGCCTCAAGGAGGCCAAGGACCTCGTCGAGGGGGCTCCCAAGACGGTCAAGGAGGGGGTCAACAAGGACGAGGCCGCGAAGCTCAAGAAGCAGCTCGAGGACGCAGGCGCCAAGGTCGAGGTCAAGTGAGGCGGCCGGATGCGGCCGAAGGAGCTGACCAGGTGGCCGAGAGGGGTGGGTGCCGTGCGCACTCGCCCGGTTGCGGCGGGCGCAGGCCCGCCTATCTAGGAGGAACGGCCGGTGCCCGGCTCATGTGGGCGCCGGTCTTGCCGTCTCGGCGCGAGCCGGCGATGCCCGTTTGACGACAAGAGGACAAGGAGCAGCGATGGCGAAGTCATTCACCGGTCGCAAGCGCATTCGCAAGCACTTCGGGCGCATATCCGAGGTCGCCCCGATGCCGAACCTGATCGAGGTGCAGAAGAACTCCTACGACCAGTTTCTGCAGAAGGACGGGGCGCCGGAGCGGCGTCCCACCTTCGGGCTCCAGGAGGTCTTCAAGTCGGTCTTCCCGATCAGGGATTTCTCGGAGCGCGCCCAGCTCGAGTTCCTCAAGTACGAGCTCGAGGAGCCGAAGTACGACGTCGAGGAGTGCCAGCAGCGCGGCATGACCTACGCGGCCCCCCTCAAGGTGACGCTGCGCCTCGTGGTGTGGGACGTCGACGAGGAGACCGGCTCGCGCTCCATCCGCGACATCAAGGAGCAGGACGTCTATATGGGCGACATGCCGCTCATGACGGCGAACGGCACCTTCATCATCAACGGCACCGAGCGCGTCATCGTCTCCCAGATGCACCGCTCGCCCGGCGTGTTCTTCGACCACGACAAGGGCAAGACGCACAGCTCGGGCAAGTATCTCTTCGCCGCGCGCGTCATCCCCTACCGCGGCTCCTGGCTCGATTTCGAGTTCGACGCCAAGGACCTCGTCTACGTGCGCATCGACCGCCGGCGCAAGCTGCCGGTGACCACCCTTTTCATGGGCCTCGACAGTGCCGAGACGCAGAAGCTGCGCGCGGCGCGCGCGGCCGAGGGCAAGCGGGTCGAGCCCCACGAAGTGGCCGGCATGTCGGCCGAGGAGATCCTCTCCTACTTCTACCGCAAGGTGCCGTTCCGCAAGACGGCGCAGGGCTGGCAGATGCCCTTCGACGCGCAGCGCATGCGCGGCGTCAAGCTCAATTCCGACCTCATCGACGCCAAGAGCAAGAAGGTGCTCGCCGAGGCCGGCACCAAGATGACGGCACGCCTCGGCCGCAAGATCGTCGAGGGGGGTACCAAGGAAGTGCTGGTGCCGCCGGAGGAGCTCCACGGCCGCTACGTGGCCGAGGACCTGATCGACGAGAAGAGCGGACTCGTGCTGGTCGAGGCCGGCGAGGAAGTGACGGCGGATACGCTCAAGACGCTCGAGAAGAACGAGTTGACGCAGCTGCCCACCCTCGCGATCGACCACGTCAACGTCGGTCCCTACATCCGCAACACGCTCGCGGTCGACAAGAACTCGACCCGCGAGGAGGCGCTCATCGACATCTACCGCGTGATGCGCCCGGGCGAGCCGCCCACGCTCGATACGGCGGAGACGCTCTTCCAGAGCCTCTTCTTCGATTCGGAGCGCTACGACCTCTCGGCCGTCGGCCGCGTCAAGATGAACATGCGCCTCGAGCTCTACTGCCCGGATACCGTGCGCGTGCTGCGCAAGGAGGACATCCTCGCCATCATCAAGGTGCTGGTCGACTTGAAGGACGGGCGCGGCGAGATCGACGACATCGACCATCTCGGCAACCGGCGCGTCCGCTCAGTCGGCGAGCTCATGGAGAACCAGTACCGGGTCGGGCTCTTGCGCATGGAGCGGGCGATCCGCGAGCGCATGTCGACGGTCGAGATCGACACCGTGATGCCGCACGACCTGATCAACGCCAAGCCGGCGGCGGCGGCGGTGCGCGAGTTCTTCGGCTCCTCGCAGCTCAGCCAGTTCATGGATCAGACCAACCCGCTCTCGGAGATCACGCACAAGCGGCGCCTCTCGGCCTTAGGTCCCGGCGGGCTCACGCGCGAGCGCGCCGGCTTCGAGGTGCGCGACGTGCACCCGACGCACTACGGGCGCATCTGTCCGATCGAGACCCCGGAAGGCCCCAACATCGGCCTCATCAACTCGCTTGCCACCTACGCGCGGGTCAACCAGTACGGCTTCATCGAGAGCCCCTACCGGCGCGTGGCGGGCGGCCGGGTGGGCGACGAGGTGGTCTATCTCTCCGCCATGGAGGAGAGCAAGTACACGATCGCCCAGGCGAACGCCGAGGTCGACCGCCACAACAAGTTCGTGGCCGATCTCATCAGCTGCCGCAAGGGCGGCGACTTCGTGCTCGCCAAGCCCGAGGACATCGAGTTCATCGACGTCTCGCCGAAGCAGCTCGTCTCCGTCGCGGCGGCACTCATCCCCTTCCTCGAGAACGACGACGCGAACCGCGCGCTCATGGGCTCGAACATGCAGCGCCAGGCCGTACCCCTCATCAAGACCGAGGCGCCGCTCGTCGGTACCGGCATGGAGGGCACCGTGGCGCGCGACTCGGGTGTCGCCATCATCGCCCGGCGCGCCGGCATGGTGAGCCAGGTGGACGCCACCCGCATCGTGGTGCACGCGACCGAGGAGACCTCGCACGCGGCCCCCGGGGTCGACATCTACCGGCTCCTCAAGTTCCAGCGCTCGAACCAGAACACCTGCATCACCCAGCGCCCGCTGGTGAAGGTGGGCGACCGGGTCGAGCGGGGCGACATCATCGCCGACGGCCCCTCGACCGATCTCGGCGAGCTCGCACTCGGCCACAACGTGCTCGTCGCCTTCATGCCCTGGCACGGCTACAACTTCGAGGATTCGATCCTCATCTCCGAGCGCATCGTGCGCGACGACGTCTTCACCTCGATCCACATCGAGGAATTCGAGGTCATGGCGCGCGATACCAAGCTCGGCCAGGAGGACATCACCCGCGACATCCCGAACGTGGGCGAGGAGGCGCTCAAGAACCTGGACGAGGCTGGCATCGTCTACATCGGCGCCGACGTGAAGCCGGGCGACATTCTGGTCGGCAAGGTGACGCCCAAGGGCGAATCGCCGATGACGCCGGAGGAGAAGCTGCTCCGCGCCATCTTCGGCGAGAAGGCCTCGGACGTGCGCGACACCTCGCTCCGCGTACCGCCGGGCGTGCAGGGAACCGTCGTCGAGGTGCGCGTCTTCTCGCGCCGCGGCGTGGACAAGGACGAGCGCGCGCTTGCGATCGAGCGCGCCGAGATCGAGCGCCTCGCCAAGGACCGCGACGACGAGCGCGCCATCCTCGAGAAGAGCTTCTTCTCGCGGCTCAAGAGCCTCTTGATGAACCGCACCATCGTGCGCGGGCCCAAGGGCATCAAGGCCGGCTCGAAGGTCAGCGAATCGCTGCTCTCCGAGCTGACCCAGGGCCAGTGGCGCCAGATCATCGTCAAGAACGACGAGATCATGACGGCCATCGAGCAGCTCTCGCACCAGTTCGACCAGTCGATCACGGCACTCCAGCAGCGCTTCGAGAACAAGGTCGAGAAGCTCCAGCGCGGCGACGAGCTGCCGCCGGGCGTGATGAAGATGGTCAAGGTCTTCGTCGCCGTAAAGCGCAAGCTGCAGCCGGGCGACAAGATGGCCGGGCGCCACGGCAACAAGGGCGTCATCTCCAAGATCGTGCCGGTCGAGGACATGCCCTATCTGGAGGACGGCTCCTCGGTCGACATCGTGCTCAATCCCTTGGGCGTGCCCTCGCGCATGAACGTGGGGCAGATCCTCGAGACGCACCTCGGCTGGGCCTGCCACGGCCTCGGCCTCCAGGTGGGGCAGCTCCTCGAGAAGGTGCAGCACAGCGGCAAGTTCGGCGATCTGCGCAAGTGGCTCGAGCGCATCTACGGCCGGGGCTACAAGGACGAGCTCGGCGAGCTCAGCAACGACGAGGTGATGGAGCTCGCGAGCAACCTCAAGGGCGGTCTGCCGGTCGCCTCGCCCGTGTTCGACGGCGCGCGCGAGGAGGACATCGTGCAGCTACTCGAGACCGCGGGCCTCGAGCGCTCGGGCCAGGTGACCCTGGTCGACGGCCGCACCGGGGAAACCTTCGAGCGCAAGGTGACGGTGGGCTACATCTACATGCTCAAGCTGCATCATCTCGTGGACGACAAGATCCACGCGCGCTCGATCGGCCCCTACAGCCTGGTCACCCAGCAGCCGCTCGGCGGCAAGGCCCAGTTCGGCGGCCAGCGCTTCGGCGAGATGGAGGTGTGGGCGCTCGAGGCGTACGGCGCCTCCTACACGCTCCAGGAGATGCTCACCGTCAAGTCGGACGACGTGGCGGGACGCACGCGCGTGTATGAGGCCATCGTCAAGGGCGACGACGTGTTCGAGGCGGGCATTCCGGAATCCTTCAACGTGCTCGTGAAGGAGCTCCGCTCGCTCGGCTTGAACGTCGAGCTCGCCCAGTCGGGCCTCTGAGGATCGCTTGAGACGGGCGGCGCGCCCCGGGCGCGCGGCATCGGTTAGGATGAAAGCCGTGAGCGCCGCCGCCTTCGGGCGGCAGCATCGCGGCAGAGCAGGAGAGACGGCATGAACGAGTTGATGAAGATTTTCGGCCAGGTCGCCAGTCCGCAGAATTTCGACCAGATTCGCATCTCGATCGCGAGCCCGGAGCGCATCCGCTCGTGGTCGTTCGGCGAGATCAAGAAGCCGGAAACCATCAACTACCGGACCTTCAAGCCGGAGCGGGACGGCCTGTTCTGCGCCCGCATCTTCGGCCCGATCAAGGACTACGAGTGCCTGTGCGGCAAGTACAAGCGCATGAAGTATCGCGGCATCATCTGCGAGAAGTGCGGCGTCGAGGTGACGCTCTCGAAGGTGCGGCGCGAGCGCATGGGGCACATCGAGCTCGCCTCGCCGGTGGCCCACATCTGGTTCTTGAAGTCGCTGCCGAGCCGCATCGGCCTCCTCGTCGACATGACGCTGCGCGACCTCGAGCGCATTCTCTATTTCGAGACCCACGTGGTGGTCGAGCCGGGGCTCACCCCGCTCAAGCGGCACCAGCTGCTCTCCGAGGACCAGTACCAGAACGCGATCGACGAGTTCGGCGAGCAGGCCTTCGAGGCCATGATCGGCGCCGAGGCGATCAAGGAGATGCTCTCGCGCATCGAGCTCGACAAGGAGCAGGCCTTCCTGCGCACCGAGCTCAAGGAGACGGCCTCCGAGGCCAAGCGCAAGAAGTACGTGAAGCGGCTCAAGCTGGTCGAGGCCTTCGTCGAGTCGGGGAGCCGGCCCGAATGGATGATTCTCGACGTGGTCCCGGTGATCCCGCCCGAGCTGCGCCCGCTCGTACCCCTTGACGGCGGCCGCTTCGCCACCTCCGACCTGAACGATCTCTACCGGCGCGTCATCAACCGCAATAACCGCTTGAAGCGCCTCATCGAGCTGCGCGCGCCCGAGATCATCGTGCGCAACGAGAAGCGCATGCTGCAGGAGGCCGTCGACGCCCTCTTCGACAACGGCCGGCGCGGCCGCGTCATCACGGGGGCCAACAAGCGCCCGCTCAAGTCGCTCTCGGACATGCTCAAGGGCAAGCAGGGCCGCTTCCGCCAGAACCTGCTCGGCAAGCGCGTCGACTATTCCGGCCGCTCGGTGATCGTGGTCGGCCCCGAGCTCAAGCTCCATCAATGCGGCCTGCCGAAGAAGATGGCGCTCGAGCTCTTCAAGCCGTTCATCTATTCGAAGCTCGAGCTCTACGGCCACGCCTCCACGATCAAGGCGGCCAAGCGCATGGTCGAGAAGGAGCGGCCCGAGGTGTGGGACATTCTCGAGCAGGTGATCCGCGAGCATCCGGTGCTCTTGAACCGGGCGCCGACGCTTCACCGCCTCGGCATCCAGGCCTTCGAGCCGGTGCTGATCGAGGGCAAGGCGATCCAGCTGCACCCGCTCGTCTGCACCGCCTTCAACGCCGACTTCGACGGCGACCAGATGGCCGTGCACGTGCCGCTCTCGCTCGAGGCCCAGCTCGAGGCCCGCGTGCTCATGATGTCGACCAACAACATCCTCTCGCCCGCGAACGGCAAGCCGATCATCGTGCCGTCCCAGGACATCGTGCTCGGGCTCTACTACATCACCATGGAGCGCGAGGGCGAGCGGGGCGAGGGCATGAATTTCGCCGGCATCGGCGAGGTGCACCAGGCCCTTGACGCCGACGTGATCTCGATCCACGCGCGCATCACCTGCCGCTACAAGACGGTCGACCCCAAGGGCGAGCCGATCACGGTGCGCGTCAAGACCACGCCGGGCCGCATGCTGCTCTCGGAGATCCTGCCGCGCCATCCGGAGGTGCCCTTCGATCTCATCAACCGCCTCCTCACCAAGAAGGAGATCTCGAACGTCATCGATGCCGTCTACCGCCATTGCGGCCAGAAGGAGACGGTGATCTTTGCCGACCGGCTGATGACGCTCGGCTACGGCTACGCCACGCGCGCCGGCATCTCCTTCGGCAAGGACGACCTCATCATCCCGGCCGCCAAGGGCCGCCTCGTCGGCGAGACCCGGGAGCGGGTCAAGGAGTTCGAGCAGCAGTACCAGGACGGCCTCATCACCCAGGGCGAGAAGTACAACAAGGTGGTCGACGCCTGGTCGCGCTGCACAGATCTCGTGGCCGACGAGATGATGAAGGAAATGTCCACCCCAAAGGCCGGCCAGCCGATCAATGCCGTGTGGATGATGGCGCACTCGGGTGCCCGCGGCTCGGCGGCGCAGATCAAGCAGCTCGCCGGCATGCGCGGCCTCATGGCCAAGCCCTCGGGCGAGATCATCGAGACGCCGATCATCTCGAATTTCAAGGAAGGCCTGACCGTGCTCGAGTACTTCAACTCGACCCACGGCGCGCGCAAGGGCCTGGCGGACACCGCACTCAAGACCGCCAATTCGGGCTATCTGACGCGCCGCCTCGTCGATGTGGCGCAGGACGCCATCATCACCCAGGACGACTGCGGCACCACGGGCGGGCTCACCGTCAAGTCGGTGGTCGAGGGCGGGGAAGTCATCGCCCCGCTCACGGAGCGCATCCTCGGCCGCGTCGCGGCGGAGGAGGTGACCGACCCGCTCACCGGCAAGCTCTTGGTCGGCAACGGCGAGATGATCGAGGAGCGCGAGGTCGACATCATCGAGAAGGCCGGCCTTCAGTCGGTGCGCATCCGCTCGGTGCTGACCTGCGACTCGAAGGAGGGCGTGTGCGCCAAGTGCTACGGGCGCGACCTCGCGCGCGGCACGATGGTGAACGTGGGCGAGGCGGTGGGCGTGATCGCGGCGCAGTCGATCGGCGAGCCCGGCACCCAGCTCACCATGCGCACCTTCCACATCGGGGGTGCTGTCCAGCACGGCGGCGAGCAGTCGAGCGTGGAGGCGACCTACGACGGCACGATCGCCATCAAGAACCGCGGCCTGGTGAAGACCGGCGAGGACCGCTTCATCGTCATGAACCGCAACACCGAGCTCGTGCTCTCCGACCAGAGCGGGCGCGAGCGCGCGCGTCATCGCGTGCCTTACGGCGCCCGCCTCTTCGTCGATGAGGGTGCGAAGGTCGTCAAGGGCCAGAAGCTCGTCGAGTGGGATCCCTACACCATCCCCATCATCACCGAGAAGGAGGGCATTGCCCAGTACCTCGACCTGGTCGAGGGCGTGTCGATGCGCGAGGTGGTCGACGAGGCGACCGGCATCTCGAACAAGGTGGTCATCGACTGGAAGCAGCAGCCGCGGGGTGCGGAGTTGCGGCCGCGTATCACGCTGCGCGACGCCAAGGGCAACGTGATCAAGCTGCCGAACGGGCTCGAGGCGCGCTACTTCCTCTCGGTCGATGCCGTGCTCTCGGTCGAGAACGGCGTCAAGGTCAAGGCGGGCGACGTGCTCGCGCGCATACCCCGCGAATCCTCCAAGACCCGCGACATCACGGGCGGGCTGCCGCGCGTGGCGGAGCTCTTCGAGGCGCGCAAGCCCAAGGACTTCGCCATCATCAGCGAGATGACCGGCCGGGTCGAGTTCGGCAAGGACTACAAGACCAAGCGCCGCATCGTGCTGGTTCCCGAGGAGGAGGGCGGGCAGCCCTTCGAGTACCTCATCCCCAAGGGCAAGCACATCTCGGTCCAGGAGGGCGACTTCGTGCTGAAGGGCGACCTCCTCATGGACGGCAACCCGGTGCCGCACGACATCCTGCGCATCCTCGGCGTCGAGGCGCTGGCGAGCTATCTCATCAACGAGATCCAGGAGGTCTATCGCCTGCAGGGGGTCAAGATCAACGACAAGCACATCGAGGTGATCGTGCGCCAGATGCTGCAGAAGATCGAGATCGAGGACCCGGGCGACACGACCTTCCTGGTGGGCGAGCAGGCCGACAAGAGCGAGTTCGAGGAGATCAACGAGAAGACGACCAAGGAGGGCGGGCGCCCGGCCACCTCCAAGCCGGTGCTGCAGGGCATCACCAAGGCGAGCCTGCAGACGCGCTCCTTCATCTCGGCCGCCTCCTTCCAGGAGACGACCCGGGTGCTCACCGAGGCCGCCGTGTCAGGCAAGGTCGACTCGCTCACCGGCCTCAAGGAGAACGTCATCGTCGGCCGCCTCATCCCGGCCGGGACCGGTGCCGTGGTGAGCAGCATGCGTCTGCTTGCCGCCGAGCGCGACCGCGCCCAGGCGGCCCTTCAGGCCAAGGCGCAGGAGAGCGCAGCCCTTGCCGGCGAGGCGCAGCCCAACGTGGCGTGAGCGGTCCGCGAAGCCGCCGAGGGGGCCGCGGCGCCGGCTTGCGGCCCCCTTTGTGCGCTTGCGGGAAAATGCCGGAAGCCGGCCATTCCGGCGCTTGACGTAGAGGCCCGCCTTTCATAGTATGCGGCGCCTTTGGCTGGGGGTTGGCGGTAGGCGTTTCTGCCTAGACGCAACTCCCGGGTTGCATAAGCCCGAACACAATCCAATCTACGCCTCTCGCGGGTTGGCGAAAAGAATCCGCGCGGAGCGAGG
>DATNIJ010000353.1:0-3729 GCA_035604475.1 Alphaproteobacteria bacterium | reverse complement strand
GCGGGCAAGGCGCGCGAGGTGCCGGAGGCGATCCGCAAGGCGACCGAGCAGGCCAAGCGCTCGCTCGTGCGCGTGCCGCTGCGCGAGGGACGCACGCTGCATCACGACGTGATCGGCCGCTACGGGGCCGGACGCGTGGTGGTGCGCTCGGCAGCACCCGGCACCGGTATCATCGCCGGCGGTCCGATGCGCGCGATCTTCGAGTGCCTCGGCGTGCAGGACGTCGTCGCCAAATCTGTCGGCTCGACCAACCCGCACAATATGATCAAGGCGACCTTCGTAGCCCTTGCCAATATCATGGCGCCGCGGCTGGTCGCCGCCAAGCGCGGCAAGAAGGTGAGCGAAGTCATCGGCCGGCGCACGAGCGGGGCCGAAGCGGCGGCGAAGGAGTAGGCGATGGCGGACAAGAAGAAGACCGTCAAGCTTACGCAGGTCGGCAGCCCGATCGGGCGCCCGGACTACCAGCGTGCCACGCTTATCGGTCTCGGCCTCAACAAGATGCATCGCACGGTCGAGCTCGAGGACACCGCGGCGGTGCGCGGGATGATCGACCGGGTGCGCCACCTCCTCCGTGTCGAGGGCGAGGGGCGGCACTCCAAGCATTGAAGCGGTGCCGGCAGAGCCCGGTGCAAAGCGGCCTGAAGGCAGGACAAGTCCATGAAATTGAACCAGCTTTCCGACAATCCCGGCGCCCGTAAAACGAGCAAGCGGGTGGGGCGCGGGATCGGCTCCGGCAAGGGCAAGACGGCCGCCCGCGGCGGCAAGGGCCAGACCGCGCGTAGCGGGGTGTCGCTGCTCGGCTTCGAGGGCGGCCAGATGCCGCTTTACCGGCGCCTGCCCAAGCGCGGCTTCTACCAGCCCTTTGCCAAGCGCTACAGCATCGTCAATCTCGGCCGGCTCCAGCAGGCGATCGAGGCGGGCAAGCTCGATGCTGAGAAGCCGGTCGACGCGGCAGCCCTCCAGGCGGCCGGCATCATCAAGTCCGCGCGAGACGGCGTGCGGCTCCTTGCAAAGGGCGACTTCAAGGCCAAGATAACCGTCAAGGTCGCCGGCGCCTCCAAGACCGCGATCGCGGCGGTCGAGAAGGCCGGCGGCAAGGTGATCGTCGCTCAGCCTAAGTCGGAAGCCGAGGCCGCGAAGGCCGGAGCGTCCGCGGGGGCTTGACCCCCGGCAGCACTCCGGGAGCAAAACATGGCTTCTGCCGCTGAACAACTTGCTGCGAGCATCAACTTCGGCGCCTTTTCCAAGGCGACGGAGCTGAAGAAGCGCCTCTGGTTCACGCTCGGCGCGCTCATCGTCTACCGGCTCGGCACCTACATCCCGGTGCCGGGCATCGATCCGGCGGTGCTGAGCGACGTGTTCAACACCAACTCGCGCGGTCTGCTCGGCATGTTCGACATGTTCTCGGGCGGGGCCTTGAGCCGCATGAGCATGTTCGCGCTCAACGTGATGCCGTACATCTCCGCCTCGATCATCATGCAGCTCTTGACCTCGATCTCGCCCACGCTCGAGCAGCTCAAGAAGGAAGGCGAGCAGGGCCGCAAGAAGATCAACCAATACACCCGCTTCGGCACGGTGATCCTCGCCGCCTTTCAGGCCTACGGCCTGGCCATCGGGCTCGAGGGCATGACCGGCAGCCATGGGCCCGCGGTGCTCGAGCCCGGCCTCTACTTCCGTCTCACCACCGTGCTCTCGCTCACCGGCGGCACGCTTTTCCTCATGTGGCTCGGCGAGCAGGTGACGGCGCGGGGGGTGGGCAACGGCGTCTCGCTCATCATCTTCTCGGGCATCGTCGCCCGGCTGCCGACGGCGATCGCCAACACGCTCGAGCTCGGCCGCACGGGAGCGATCTCGAGCTTCGTCATCGTAGCGGTCCTCGTCATGGCGGTGGCAGTGGTCGGCGCCATCGTGTTCATGGAGCGCGCGCAGCGGCGCATCATCGTGCAGTATCCCAAGCGCCAGATGGGCAGCCGCGTCTTCGGCGGCGACAGCTCGCATCTCCCCTTGAAGCTCAATGCCTCCGGCGTGATCCCGCCGATCTTCGCGAGCTCGCTCCTGCTCCTCCCCGTGACGATCGCGGGCTTCTCGGGCGCCCAAGGCCCCGAATGGCTCTCCGAGATCACCGCCTATCTCGGCCACGGCCGGCCGCTCTACATGGTGGCCTATGTCGCCCTCATCGTCTTCTTCTGCTTCTTCTACTCCTCGATCGTGTTCAATCCGAACGATACGGCCGACAACCTCAAGAAGTACGGCGGCTACGTGCCCGGCATCCGTCCCGGCAAGAACACCGCGGATTACCTGAGCTATATCCTGACCCGGCTCACCGTGATCGGGGCGATCTATCTCTCGGTGGTCTGCATCCTGCCGGAGATCCTCATCTCGCAATACTCGGTGCCGTTCTACTTCGGCGGCACCAGCCTCCTGATCGTGGTCTCGGTGACCATGGACACGGTCGCGCAGATCCAGGCGCATTTGCTCGCGCACCAGTATGAAGGTCTGATCAAGAAGTCCAAGCTGCGCGGAAGACGCGGATGAACCTGCTGCTGTTGGGCCCGCCCGGCTCAGGCAAGGGTACGCAGGCGAAAAGGCTCGAGGAGAAATACGGCCTGATCCAGCTTTCGACCGGCGAGATGTTGCGCGCGGCCGCCAAGGCGGGCAGCGAGACCGGCAAGAAGGCCGAGGCGATCATGAAGACGGGCAAACTCGTCCCCGACGAGGTGGTGATCGCCATCATCGCCGAACGCATCGACCAGCCCGACTGCAAGCGCGGCTTCGTGCTCGACGGCTTCCCGCGCACCACCGCACAGGCCGAGGCGCTCGACCGCATGCTGGCCCAAAAGCACCTCACCCTCGATCACGTGATCGAGCTCAAGGTGGACGAGGCGGCGATCGCCAAGCGCATCGTCGGACGCTACAGCTGCGCCAACTGCGGTGCGGGCTACCACGACGAGTTCCAGAAGCCGAAGACGCCCGGCGTGTGCGACGTGTGCGGCGGCACCAGCTTCACCCGGCGCGCCGACGACAGCGCGGAGACGGTCGCCTCGCGCCTCGCCGCCTACCGCGCAAGCACGGCGCCGATCCTGCCTTATTACGCGCGCAAATCGGTGCTCAAGCGGGTCGACGGCATGGCGCCCATCGACCAGGTCACCAAGGAGATCGAGGCCATCCTCGACGGAGCGTGAAGGGCGCATGAGGAGTTGACTGGGCCGGATTTCGACCTATAATCGGTGTTCCCCCTCCCGGCAGCGGGCCGGGAGGGGCGTTTCGTCGTGGGCAAAGCGGCCTTGAGGAGAGCGGTTAAGTGGCGCGAATTGCTGGCGTGAACATTCCGACGCAGAAGCGGGTCCAGGTGGGCCTCACCTACATTTACGGCATCGGCCCGACCAAGGCGACGGAGATCTGCGAGAAGGTCGGCATCCCGAGCCAGCGCCGGGTGAGCGAGCTGACCGAGCAGGAAGTCATCCGCATCCGCGAGGTGATCGACCGCGAATACCAGGTCGAGGGCGACCTCAGGCGCGAGGTGGCGATGAACATCAAGCGCCTGCTCGACCTCGGCTGCTACCGCGGCCTGCGCCATCGCAAGGGGCTCCCGGTGCGCGGCCAGCGCACCCACACCAACGCGCGTACCCGCAAGGGCAAGGCGCGTCCCATCGCCGGCAAGAAGAAGGCCGTGTGAGCTAGAGTTTAGGGATCAGGTCCGATCATGGCTAAGGCAGCAGCCCCGCGGCG
>DATNIJ010000352.1:0-12154 GCA_035604475.1 Alphaproteobacteria bacterium | reverse complement strand
TACTTGTCGGTGAGCTGAAGCGAGTCGACGACGCGCAGGATCTCGTCGAAGTTCCGCCCCGTGGTCTGCGGATAGGTGATCATCAGGCGGATCTTCCGCTTGGGATCGATCACGAAGACCGTGCGTACGGTGTACACCTCGTCGTGGGCGGGGTGCATCATGCCGTAGAGATTCGCAACCTTGCGGTCCGGGTCCGCAACGATCGGATAGGCGACCTTGGCACGCTGGGTCTCCTCGATGTCCTTGACCCAACCTGCGTGCGAGCTCACCGGATCGACCGAGAGGCCGATCACCTTGACGTTCCGCTTCGCGAACTCGGGGGCGAGCTTGCCAACGTAGCCGAGCTCGGTCGTGCACACCGGCGTGAAATCCTTGGGATGCGAGAACAGGATGCACCAACTCTCGCCGATCCAATCATGAAAGCGGATGCGCCCTTGCGTGGTATCCGCCTCGAAGTCGGGGGCCGTATCGCCAAGACGAAGGGTCATGGTCTCATCCTCCCATTCATCGTGCTGTGGCTGCCGCAGCGCGCTCCTCACTTAAGCCGTCGCCGGACAAAACTCAAGGTGCTTTGTGTGAAATCCCCAAATTCTACAGGGTATTACCGTTATAGAGGCTCGGCGTCACGCTCCGCGACCGGCCCAGGGAGCTCGCTGAGCTCGTCCGGGTCGGCGGGACGGCTGATGGCGGCAAGACGCTCGATGGCGGCGGGGCGGGGCGCGCGCACGATGCCATGCTCATAGGCAACGACATGGAGCCGGCCGCGCACGCGCTCGAGCAGCTCGCCCGGCTCGAGCAAATGGGCGGGACTGGCGGGCTTGCCGAAGCGGGCATTGCCGCGGGCGAAGGTCTCGTAGATGAGGAGTCCGGCGGGCTCGAGGGCGGCGAGCAGCTCGGCGAAGAGCGGGCGCCAGAGATAGTTCGTTACCACCACCGCGGCGAAGCGGCGGCCGGGAAACGGCCACGGCCGGGCTTCGAGATCGGCCTCGACCAGCTCGATCCCGCTCCTCCCGCGCAAGTCCTCGAGCCGCGCGAGATCGATGTCAACCGCGGTCACGGGGTGCCCGAGGGCGCTGAAGAGCCGCGTGTGGCGCCCCGCGCCGCAAGCGATGTCGAGCACCGCGCCCTCGCGTTTGACCAGGCTCGCGAAGCGGCGCACCCAGGCCGAGGGCGGGCTCTTGCCATGAGGATCGTGGGGCGGGTGCGCTTCAGGGATGACCATGTTTCAAAACGCGCGAAGCTGCTCTATATAAGGTTCGCTCGAGCGCCCTTACGAATGGCACGTCTGATCCATGATCGTCTACAGCCTCAAATGCGCGAAGCATCACACGTTCGAGGCCTGGTTTCGCGACAGTGCCTCCTACGAGACCCAGGCCTCGCGCCGTGCGGTTCTTTGCCCGGAGTGCGGCAGCACCAAAGTGAGCAAGGCGCCGATGGCGCCGCGCCTCGCGCGGGGGCCGCGCGCGGAGGGTGAGCCGGCGGAGCGTCCGGCGGAGGGTGCGACGAGCGCAGCGCCGGCAGCAAAGGAGTCGCCGGGCGGCCCTCAGCTGATGGCGCAGAAGGCGCTCAAGGCTCTCGTGCGGCAAATCGAGGCGAATTGCGAGTATGTCGGGGAGCGCTTCGCCGAGGAGGCGCGCAAGATCCACTACGGCGAGGTGAAGCGGCGCGATATCTATGGCGAGGCGAAGGACGAGGAGGCTGAGGCGCTTGCCGAGGAAGGGGTCGAGTTCCACCGCATTCCTTGGCTCCGGCGCAGCGATAGCTAGTTCAGCACCGCGCCTTCCCCTCAGCGCTGCGGCGGGATGACCGGAAGCAGCAGGTAGCTTTGCCGTCCGGGGCCGGAATGGAGCGTCACGGCCCCGCCGAACAGCTCGGGCGGGCGGCTCTCTGGATCGTCGTGCAGGAAGGGTCCGCAGCCCTTGAGCTCGTTCTTGAAGTTCGAGAGCCGCACGCCCGGCCCGTCCCACTCATAGTCCTTGCCGCGCACCGTAAGCGCCAGGCGATATCCGGGCGGAATGACGATGCCGGTCGGCCAGATCTCGACGTCCAATTCGACGGGCTCGCCGGGGAGCAAGGGCAAGACCTCGTCGTGACTATGGTAGGGGCGGTAGGGCAGCGAGAGCCGCGGCTCGAGCTTGCGATGGGAGGCGCGCAGCCAGCCCTGGCCCACCGGCGTGTGCGGATCGACCGTGCCCGAGAAGACGACCTCCCGGCCGTCGGATGCAAAGACGCGGAGCACGAGGAAGACATCGGCGTCCATGGTCGCCGAGGAGACGAAAAGCTTTGCCGCGGCGGGACCGGCGATCTCCATCGCTTCGGGAAGTGCCGGAGTCGCAAAAGTGATGCCGTCGCCGAGTGCTGCATAGGTGAGCCTGCCCTCCGACGCGACCGGCTCGCGGGCGAGCGCCGACTTTCCGGTATCGAGATAAAGCTTCGTCCAGCGCGTGCGCGCAATCGGCCACGCCTCCTCGTGACGCTCGACGAATCTCTCGCCGGGATGGCGCAGCTGGAGCTGGACCGCAGGCTGGCTTTTCCAGCCGGTGTCCTCGCCCTTGAGGAAATGGCCGAAGAAGCGCTTCTGCAGCTCCACACCGTAGTCCGTGTAGAAATGCGTCCAATGCTCGAGCCCGTGCACCTCGAGCCACTTCTCTTTCGAGGCCGCGCGCATGAAGCCCTCGAAATTGCCGCGCGGATGCAGGCCCTGACCGCCCCAGCTCGCCGCCGAGAGGAAAGGCGCCGTCACCTTCTCCCACACGGGCGAGCGCGCGCGGTGATAGTCGTCGTCGAGCGGGTGCGACCGAATCTCGGCGCCGAAGTCCGCGCGATTGCGCACGAGCTCCTCCTCGGGGAGCGTCTCCGGCCCGCAGACGAGCTCGCCCGTCACCCGGCTCCTGGCCCCGCGCGTCCCCACCCCGTGCTGCACGGTCTTGACCTGCATGTCGGACCAGTTCGCCATGAAGGTCGAGAGGATGCCGCCGTGATAGGTCATGTCGCGATAGAAGTCGGCGGCACCCTCCCAGGCGCACATCGCGGCAAGGTGAGGGGGCTGCAGCTGAGCGACCTGCCACTGGTTGATGGCGTAGTAGGAGATGCCGTTGAGTCCGACCTTGCCGTTGCTCCACAGTGCGGTTCCGGCCCATTCGACGGCGAGGTAGAAGTCTCTCGTCTCGCGCGGGGACCAGGGATCGAGATAGCCGGGGGAGCGGCCCGCACCGCGGGAATCGACGCGCACGCAGGCATAGCCGTCGGGCACCCACTTCTCCGGGTCGACGACCTCCCAGCTTTGGTATTTGTTGCTCGAGCCCGCCACGGCGTCCGGGTGCTGGCTGCTCAGGAGGTGCCAGGCGCTCGGGTAACCGTCTTGAAAGGCAAGTCCCTTGGCATAGGGCCCGTGGCTGAGAATGACCGGATAGCGGCCGGCGGCGATCGGCCGGAAGACGTCGGCGCGCAG
Organism: Alphaproteobacteria bacterium; assembly: GCA_035604475.1. Lineage (GTDB taxonomy): Bacteria > Pseudomonadota > Alphaproteobacteria > JACZXZ01 > JACZXZ01 > DASPPM01. The sequence continues at coordinate 8,703 of DATNIJ010000352.1, read as the reverse complement.
CGCGAGGCCGTCGTCCATCGTGATCGGCACGTCCCAGTCGATGCGCATGCCGTCGCGAGTCTCGCTTTTCTCTTGCATCGCTCTTTCCTGTGGCGCGGTACCGGCTCCCGCGATCTGCGCGTGTCATTGTAGCCGATAGCCGAGGCCGGCGCTAAGGGGCGGCTGCCATGGCGAAGTGTCTCGGTTTGAAATTCGGCAAGCGAAGGTGAGGCTCGCTTCTCCTCTCCTCCTTCAGGAGGAGAGGAGAGGCCCATCGCGTAGCGATGGGCAGATGAGGAGGGCGAGCGCAGCGAGCTTGTGCGGCCGATGGCGTGTCTCGCGCCCTCACCTCCTCACCCCGACCCTCTCCTCCTAAAGGAGGAGAGGGACGTAGTCCCGCTTCAGGTCGAAAAAATCCAAACTGAGACAATACCCGCCCATGGCGAAGATGACGGCCCTCGTCCGCGGGCTTATCTCCGAGGTCACGCTCGGACGCTGACGGAGGAATGCGAGATGGACTTCAGCCCCGCGCTCAAGCGCACCCGCACCGAGACGCTCGAGATAGCCTACGAGGAGAGCGGACCTGCTGACGGCCGCCCAGCCGTCCTCTTGCACGGCTTTCCCGATGACCCGCGGACCTGGGATGGCGTGGCGGCCCCGCTCGCCGCGGCCGGCTATCGCACGCTCGTCCCTTACTTACGCGGCTATGGGCCGACGCGTTTTCTCGACGCGGGCACGCCGCGCTCCGGACAGCAGGCCGCCCTCGGCCACGACCTCAACGCCTTCCTGGACGCCCTCGGCATCGCGCGCGCAATCCTCGTCGGCTACGACTGGGGCGGGCGCGCCGCCTGCGTGGTGGCAGCACAGTGGCCCGAGAGGGCGGCAGCGCTCGTCTCGATCGGCGGCTACAACATCCAGAACATCGCCAAGTCCGCAACCCCCGCGTCGGCCGAGCAGGAGTACCGCTTCTGGTATCAATGGTATTTCCACACGGAGCGCGGCCGGGTGGGGCTGGGTGCTAACCGGCGCGAGATTTGCCGCTTGCTGTGGCGACTGTGGTCGCCCAACTGGCGTTTCGACGAGGCGAGCTACGAGCGCACGGCCAAGTCCTTCGACAATCCCGACTTCGTCCCCGTCGTCATCCACTCCTACCGCCACCGCTACGGTGCCGCTCCCGGCGACCCCTCGCTCGAGGCGATCGAGGAGCGCCTGGCAGCGCAGCCGCGCATCGCCGTGCCGACGATCGTGCTGCATGGGGCCGCCGACGGCGTCGACCCGGCCGCGGACTCGGAGCGTCACGCGCGCCACTTCTCGGGCCCCTACGAGCGTCGCCTCATCCCCGTGGCCGGGCACTTCTTGCCGCGCGAAGCACCCCTTGAGGTCGTCCGCGCCGTGCGCGAGCTTAGCCCTTGAGTGCCAGCGCCATGTAATTGACCGAAAGGTCGTCGGAGAGGGAAAAGCGGCCGGTGATCAGGCTGTAACGCACGCCTTTAAGCTCCGCGAGCCGGGCGCCGCTTGCACGCAGATGGGCGGCGAGCTCGGAGGGGCGCAGGAACTTGCGCCAGTCGTGCGTGCCGCGCGGCAGCCAGCGCATGAGGTATTCGGCGCCGACGATGGCAAGGGCGAAGCTCTGGGGCGTGCGGTTGATCGTCGCGATCACCATCATCCCCTGCGGTGCCAGGAGCGCCAAGCCGGCCTCGAGGAAGCTCCTCACGTCGGCCACGTGCTCGACCACCTCCATAGTGAGGACAATGTCGAAGTGCCGCCCCTCGCGGGCGAGCTCTTCCGCCGTCGTGGTGCGGTAGTCGACCGCGAGCTCGCTTAGAGCCGCATGCGCCCGTGCGATTGCGATATTGCGCTCGGAAGCATCGATCCCGGTGACCCGCCCGCCCAAGCGTTCGAGCGGCTCGCACAAGAGCCCGCCGCCGCAGCCGATATCGAGGAGCGAAAGCCCCGCGAGCGGCCGGCCGGCCTTGGGGTCGAGGCCGAAATGGGCCGCAGCACGGTCGCGCACATAGGCGAGCCTCAGCGGATTGAGCCTGTGGAGCGGGCGGAACTGGCCGAGGGGGTCCCACCATTCCTCGGCAAGGGCCGAGAAGCGGGCGATTTCGGCCGCGTCCACGCTGGGGCTCTCGCCCGCCGCTTGGGCCTCCCTCGCCTTGCTCTCCGGGTGAGCGCTCACACGACCCTCCTTCCACTAAAGTTCACGAGCGCGGGCTTGCGCCGGCCTCGGCAAATTAAGTATGTATGGGCGCCGCTTCAGCGGCAACCCGCGTGCATCCGGGCGATCGCTTTGCCCGTTCCTCGAGACGGCGCCCGCCGCCTCCTCGGAATGAGGAAATGCGATGGTCTGGGTTCGGCCTGGTGCCCACGGCGGGGTCGCAGGCCTTCTCTCGACAGGCGAGGCGGCCGATGGCGCAGCCCCGCGGGTGCCGTTGCCGAACCCGGCAGGTTCCCCAGCGAGCAAAGAGCGAGAGCGGGCGAGGGGTCTAGGCGCATGGCGCGTATCGTACAGAAATACGGCGGCACGTCGGTCGCCGACATCGAGCGGATCAAGCGCGTGGCGCGCCGCGTCAAGGCGGAGGTCGACGCCGGCCACGAGGTCGCCGTCGTGGTCTCGGCCATGGCGGGCGAAACCGACAAGCTCGTGGCGCTGACGGAGCGGACGGCGGCCCTCCACGATGCCCGCGAGTACGATGTCGTGGTCTCCTCGGGCGAGCAGGTCACGGCCGGCCTGCTCGCGATCGCGCTGCAGGATATCGGCGTGCAGGCCCGCTCGTGGCTCGGCTGGCAGATCCCGATCCGCTGCGACAACGTGCACGGCAAGGCCCGTATCGAGGGGATCGAGGGGAGCGAGCTGGTCCGGCGCATGGCCGATGGGCAGGTCGCGGTGGTGGCGGGGTTCCAGGGCCTCGGCTCCGACGGCCGCGTCACCACCCTCGGGCGGGGCGGCTCCGACACCTCGGCGGTGGCGCTCGCCGCGGCCGTCAAGGCCGACCGCTGCGACATCCTGAAGGACGTCGAGGGCATCTACACGGCCGACCCGCGCATCGTTGCGAAGGCGCGCAAGCTCGCTAGAATCACCTATGAGGAAATGCTGGAGATGGCGTCCCTCGGCGCCAAGGTGCTGCAGACGCGAGCCGTCGAGATGGCCATGAAGCACCATGTGCGCCTGCAAGTGCTGTCAAGCTTCAACAACGAGCCCGGGACGCTCGTCGTAGATGAGGATGAGATCGTGGAAAAAGCAGTCGTCAGCGGCCTCACCTACAACCGGAACGAGGCCAAGATCACGCTCGCGGGCGTCTCCGACCGGCCGGGCGTTGCCGCCGGCATCTTCGGGCCGCTCTCGGACGCCAACATCAACGTCGACATGATCGTGCAGAGCTCGTCCGAGAACGGGGCCACGACAGACCTGACGTTCACGGTGGCGAAGGGCGATCTCGCTCAGGCGGTCAAGGTGCTCGAGGGCCAGCGCGACAAGCTCGGCTACGCCCGCCTCTCGCCCGACCCCAACGTCGTCAAGGTCTCGGTCATCGGAGTCGGCATGCGCAGCCATGCGGGGGTCGCACAGCAGATGTTCAAGGCGCTCTCGCGGGAAGGCATCAACATCCAAGTGATCTCGACCTCGGAAATCAAGGTCAGCGTGCTCATCGACGAGAAGTATACCGAACTCGCGCTGAGGGCGCTCCACTCGGCGTACGGATTGGACGCTGCCTGAAGGCCATGGACCTTAGAAGCGCGCGCGCGCGTCTCGATCAGCTCTGGCGACGCGGCGCCGAATTCCTCGGCTGCGAATACGCCATCATGGGTGGTGCCATGACCTGGGTGTCGGAGCGCCATTTGGTGGCGGCGATCTCCAACGCAGGCGGCTTCGGGGTGATCGCTTGCGGTGCCATGTCGCCGGACCAGCTCGCGGCCGAGATTGCGGCGACCAAAGAGATGACGAAGAGGCCCTTCGGCGTCAATCTGATCGTGATGCATCCGGAGCTCGCCGCACTCGTCGAGGCGTGCGTCGCCGGCAAGGTGAGCCACGTCGTATTCGCAGGCGGCATACCGAGTGCCGCACATGTGCAGAAGATCAAGGCCGCGGGCGCCAAGACGATGGCTTTCGCGCCGGGTCCTCCGATCGCAAAGAAGCTCATGCGCATGAAAATCGACGGCATCATCATCGAAGGGGCGGAGGCGGGCGGGCATATCGGCCCGGTCTCGACCTCGGTGCTGGCCCAGGAGATCCTTCCGGCGGTGCGCGAGGTCCCGGTCTTCGTCGCCGGCGGGATCGGACGCGGCGAGGCGATCCTCTCCTATCTCGAGATGGGAGCATCGGGTTGCCAGCTCGGCACGCGCTTCGTGTGCGCGCGCGAATCGATCGCGCATGCCAACTTCAAGAAGGCCTTCATCCTGGCCGCTGCGCGCGACGCGATGCCGTCCATCCAGCTCGATCGGCGCTTTCCCGTGATCCCGGTCCGGGCCATCGTCAATCGGGCCACCGAGCGCTTCCTCGAGACGCAGCGCGGCGTGATCGAGCGCTACAATCGCGGCGAGCTCAGCAAGGACGCGGCCCAGCTCGAGATCGAGCATTTCTGGGCAGGGTCGCTCAGGCGTGCCGTCATCGACGGCGACGTCGAGAGCGGCTCGTTGATGGCGGGCCAGAGTGTGGGCATGGTCACGCGCGAGCAATCGACGGCCGAGATCATTGAGGAGCTCGTCGATCAGGCGCTTACGGCATTGATGACAAGGGAGCGGCTCGAAGCCGCAAGCCAATGAGCGAGGCGGCCGGCCTGGTCGGTGCGCGCAGACTCCTCAAACGACTGCGCGACATCATGGCTGGGGGAGGGCTGGCGCAGGCCCGCCTCGACCAGATCGTGCGCCTGATCGCGGCCGAGCTCGTCGCCGAGGTCTGCTCGATCTACGTGATGCGGGCGGGGGAGGTGCTCGAGCTCTTCGCGACCGAGGGCTTGAAGCGCGAGGCCGTGCACCGCACGCGGCTCCGCCTTGGCGAGGGTCTCGTCGGCGACATCGCCGCCCATTCGCAGCCGGGCAACTTCCCCGACGCCCAGCATCACCCCAAATTCGCCTACCGCCCCGAGACCGGGGAGGAGATCTACCACTCCCTCGTCGGCGTGCCGATCCTGCGCGACGGCCGCGTGCTCGGCGTGCTCGTGGTGCAGAACCGCACCCAGCGCCTTTATAACGACGAAGAGGTGGAGACCCTGGAGACGGTCGCCATGGTGCTCGCCGAGATGCTGGCGACCGGCGAGCTCGTCAGCCCCGCCGAGCTCGCGCCGACCGACGGCATAGCCCTCCTCCCTCTGCGCCTGGAGGGTGTCCGCCTCAACGGCGGCGTCGCCATCGGCCGCGCCGTGCTGCACCATCGGCGCATCCAGATCCGCGAAGTCGTGGCGGAAGATCCGCGCGTCGAGCTGGTGCGGCTCGACGAGGCGCTCGCCAGCCTGAGGAGCGCGCTCGAGGCGCTCGCGGCCTCGCCCGACTTGGCGCCTCACGGCGAGCATCGCGAGGTGCTCGAGACCTACCGCATGGTCGCGGGCGACCGCGGCTGGCTGAGGAGGATGCGCGAGGCGATCCTGACCGGACTCTCTGCCGAGGCCGCCGTTCAGCGGGTGCGGAACGACATGCGCGCGCGCATGGCGCAGGTGACCGATCCCTTCTTCCGCGAGCGCTTCGCCGAGCTCGGCGACCTCACCAACCGCCTGCTCCTCCTCCTCGGCGCGGTGGACGAGCAGCCCAAGCTTCCCGAGACGCCGGAGGAGATCGTCGTGGTCGCGCGCGAGTTGAGCCCGACCGAGCTCCTCGACTACGACCGGCGCACGCTCAAGGGCCTCGTGCTGGAGGACGGCGCTCCCACCTCGCATGTCGTGATCATCGCGCGCGCCCTCGAGATTCCGGTGGTGGGACGGGTGCGAGAGGCCTTCGGCAAGATCGACACGCTCGATCCCATCATCATCGATGGCGATCGCGGTGTCGTCTACTTGCGCCCGGGCGAGGACGTGCAGCAGAGCTTTTCCGAGAGCGTGCGTTTGTCGAGCGCGCGCGCTGCGGCCCACGCGGCGGCGCGCGATCTGCCGGCGACATCCCTTGATGGCGTGCACGTCGGGCTCCACATCAACGCCGGCCTTCTCATCGACATGCCCCACCTGCACGAGAGCGGCGCCGACGGCATCGGGCTCTATCGCACCGAGCTTCTCTTCATGGTGCGCCGCAGCTTTCCTTCCGTTGCGGAGCAGACGCACGTCTACGCTCGCGTGCTCGACCTGGCGCGCGGCAAGCCCGTCGTCTTCCGCACCCTCGATATCGGCGGCGACAAGGCGCTGCCCTATCTGCCCGATGAGCCCGAGGAGAATCCGGCGATGGGCTGGCGCGCCATACGGGTCGGCCTCGACCGACCCGCCATGCTGCGCCAGCAGCTGCGCGCGCTGATCAGGGCCGCGGCCGGGCGCGAGCTCCGTCTGATGTTCCCGATGATTGCCGAGGTCGACGAGTTCGACCGCGCCCGCGCCATCCTTGCGCTCGAGCTCGAGCGCGAGCGAGCGCTCGGCGGCGCGTTGCCGTCCAAGCTGCGCGTGGGGGCTATGCTGGAAGTGCCGTCGCTCGTCTATCAGCTGCCGCAGCTGCTCGCGCGCGCCGATTTCATCTCCATCGGCAGCAACGATCTCCTGCAGTTCCATTTCGCGGTCGACCGCAACAATCCGCGCCTTGCCGAGCGCTATGATCTGCTTTCCCCCTCGGCCCTCACCATGATGCGCCGGGTCATCATCGGCTGCGCCAAGCTCGGCGCGGAGGTCAGCCTGTGCGGCGAGGCCGGCTCGCAGCCGCTCGAGGCCATGGCTCTCATCGGTCTGGGCTTGCGCAGCTTCTCGGTTGCCTCGCCCGCGATCGGCGCGGTCAAGCTGATGGTGAGGAGCCTCGAGGTAGCCCCCCTCGCCGCGTATCTCGTGGCCCTGCTCGGGCAACCCGACCACTCGCTGCGCAAGAAGCTCAAGGATTATGCCTCGGACCACGGCATTGCCATCTAATCCGTTGATCTCGGGCACCTTCATTTGCTAGAGCTATTTGGGGGGCCGGAAGTGCGTATCCAGCCGGCCGGTCGATTGCGGGGGTGGGGCAGCCCGCGGCAGCTCCTCCCCAAGGTCGGCTGATGGTGCAAGAAGGCGAGGGACAGGGTATGCACCATGGCTGAGCCGAAGCGTCACGACCTCGAGGTCGACGACCGCCGCGGGAGCGCGCGCGGCCCCGGGGGCGGCTACGCCGAGGCGGGCGGGGTGGCCGCCGCCTTGCGCGCGGCCCGGTTGCAGGCTGGATTCGACCTCTTCGACGTGGCAGGCGCCTTGCGCATCCACGCTCGCTACCTCGAGGCCATCGAAGATGGCCGCTTCGAGGACCTCCCCGGGCCGACGTATGCCATCGGCTTCGTACGCGCCTATGCCGAGTTCCTGAGGCTCGATGGCAAACAGATCATCCGGCAATTCAAGGACGAGGGCCGCGGACTGAGCCGGCGCCAGTCCCTGGTCTTCCCCGAGCCTTTGCAGGAGGGCCGCTTCCCCGGCGGCGTCGCCCTCCTCGTCGCCCTCCTCCTCGCGGCCGCGATCTATGGCGGCTGGTACTACTATGAGCACCGCCAGATGGAGGCATCGGACGAGGTTTCCCAGGTGCCGGCCGAGCTGGCGAAAATGGTGCCGGCCAGTCCGCAGCCCGCTCAACCGGCGCCAGCACCTTCCGAAGCCCAGGCGAGCAGTGCCGCCACGGTGGCGCCGAGCGAGCTTGCGGCCGAAAATACGGGCGGAGGAGCCACCGCTCCCGCCGCGGCCACCTCTGCGCCCGACCCGAGTTCGCCCGAAGGGAGGGCTGCGCTGCCCTCCACCGCTCCTGCGGTCGCGGAGCAAAACCCGGCGCCCGCGGGCCCGGCAGCGCCGACGCCGAAGCCTGCTCTCAAGCCCGCCGAGGGCATGGTCACCAGCAACCCGGCAAGCGGCGCACCCGTGGTGCCGGGGAGCGGCCCGCAGCTGGCTCCCTTGGCGTCACCCGGCCCCGACCAGCTCGCCGCGCTCAAGCCGGGCGAGGCGAAGGTCTATGGCGAGAGCAACGTCGATTCCCGCGTGACGCTGACCGCCCGGCGGGATAGCTGGGTTCAGGTGCGGGACCGCGACGGCAAGGTGATCTGGACCCGCACCCTCCGCCCCGGCGAAAGCTACCGCGTGCCCAATCAGCCGGGTCTCACGATGGTAACCGGAAACGCGGGCGCGCTTGACGTGAGCGTCGATGGCAAGGCGGCACCCGCCTTGGGCGGCAACGGCATTGTCCGGCACAGCATACCCCTTGACCCGGACAAGCTCGCCAGCGGGACGTTGCCGGCCCAATAGCGGCCGGCGCTCGGCACCCGGGCGCGTGCCCGGCACCCTTGCCGCAAGTGCGCCCCCCGCCCTATATCACCGGGGTGCTAGCGGCGGCACCCTGGCCTCAAGCCGGCTTTTGCGTTATAACCCGGGCCGCGGGGGGCCGGAGGCTGCGGCGTTCCGCGCGCATTCCCCGAGGGACATGGCATGAGCGTTCGCCCCTATCGCGACATCCTCCGGCGCAAGAGCCGCAAGATCATGGTGGGCAAGGTGGCCGTCGGCGGAGACGCGCCGATCTCGGTCCAGTCCATGACCAACACGCTGACGGCGGACGCCAAGGCGACGATCGACCAGATCAAGGCGCTCGAGGCCGCGG
>DATNIJ010000351.1:0-16674 GCA_035604475.1 Alphaproteobacteria bacterium | reverse complement strand
GGCACCGACTCGACCGCCGCGCGCTCGGCCTCGGGAACCGCGAACATCGTCTCGGCGGAGAAGCCGAAAGCGCGCGCGAAGAGCATGCCCGGGAACGAGGCGACGCGGATATTCTGGGCCTGAACGGCGTCGTTATAGAGCTGGCGCGCGAAGCTGATCTTGTTCTCGGTCGTGGTGAGCTCCTCCATCAGTCCCGACACGTTCTCCTGCGAGCGAAGATGGGGATAGGATTCCACAAGCGCGAACAGGTTGCGCAGCGCGCCTGAGAGCACGTTCTCCGCCTGCATGGCCGCTTCAGGCGTGCGGGCCGCGATTGCCTGGTTGCGCGCCTCGACGACGGCCGTAAGTTGCGCCTTCTCTACCTGCATGGCGTCCTTGACCGAATTCACGAGATTGGGAATGAGATCATGCCGGCGCTTCAGCTGTATGTCGATTTGCGACCACGCGTTGCGGACCTCCTGGCGTCCGGCGACGAGGCCGTTGTAGATGACGACGGCGACGATCGCCACGACGACGACGATGCCAAGCAGGATGTAGAGGTTTCCAGACATCGAACGACCTCCATGTCACCGACGGCGCCGCTGATCCGCGCCGCCCGTCGATCTCAAGTCGAATGCTTCACGTCGTACTCTTGGCGAGCACGTTGCGCTCGGCCTTGGCCGGCTTGCCGGCGACGGGGGCGCTCGACCGGACCATTTGCCGCAGTGCCTCGCTCAGACCGCCCCAGGACGGCCTTTCGAACATTTCGTGGCGGACCCGCAGCTCTTCCACGTCGATCAACGCCGGACCGAGTATCTTCTCAAGGACAGCGAAGTCGCCGGAACAATACTCCTCGAGAAGGGGGATGATGTCGTCCTGGAGCGTCTCGACCAGGGAAGCGAAATCGCGAATTGGCTGCTCGCCGCGCAGGAAATAGGAATGCCCGATCTGCAGGCTCCGCGCATTTCGGCCGACATGAGCGCGTACTCTTTTGTTGAGCTCCGCGAGCCACGAGGCCAGCCCGATGCCCTCGACCGCGGCGTCGCCGAGCACCGCAGGGTCGGGTATGATCTCGACGAACGCGAAGCGCCGGCGCAAGACGGCGTCGGGGAGCGAATTCGCTCCCATGGCCGAACTCATGGTGCCGATGATGTAGACATTCTCCGGCATCGAGAAGCGCGACTTGCTCAGCGGAAGCAGCACGTCGCGGCTGCGCTTGTTCTTCTCGATGACGCTCAGGAGCTCGCCGAAGATGCGCGGGACATCGCCCCGATTGATCTCGTCGATGACGAGATAGAAGCTTCGGTTGGGCTCCTCCTCCGCCTGCGCGCACATGTCCTTGAATATCCCGTCTTTGCGCTGGTAGACCATGCTCCCGTCGACGACCTCCGGGCGCAGCCCCTCGACGAAGTCCGAGTATTGGAAACCGGGATGAAACGTGCAGAATTCCACCTTGCCGGGGGGATTTTCGCTGGTGCTCATCTGAAAGGCGGCACGAAGCGCCCAATAGGTCTTCCCGGTACCCGGTGGTCCATAGAGTATGACTTGTCCCTTGCGCACGAGGGCCGCGCGAACGCGGCCGACCATAGGTGCCTCCGCCGGAGTACCCTGTCGGCCGGCCAACGGCATGCGCGCAAGCCCCGCAAGCCGGCGCTCGATCTCGATGTGGTTGCTCTCGTTCAGGAGCTCCCAGAACATCGTACGCAGCGCTTCCGACTCCGGCATTTGCCAGGCGTCGGCATTCAGCCACTCGACCTTCCTGCGGTGCGGAAATGCGTCGCCTTCGACAAATTCGTAATTCCCCTTGACCCGAGCGATACCGAGATTGCCTTGCCCATCGGCGGCGACGACGACGTCGCTCTCGGTCGCGCGCAGGACGAAGCTCATGATTTGCCGCCGCGCGTTCGTAATCGCGCGCGCATTGCTCGAGTAATGTTGCTCCAGAAGCTCTATAAGTCTGTCCTCGTTGGCCCGGTCCTTAAGGAGCCAACCGAGATCGCCGAGTGCCGGCCAGCCGATCGCCATGCAGGATTGCGCCTGCATCAATTCCCAAGAGCCGTTGACACCCTCGCTGTCCTCGGCGAGCACGCGCCAGTATGCGTGCGGGTGGCCATTCCGGCGCTGGAGTGCCGTGGTCAGATGGCTCATGGGCACGCCGAGCGCGCTCGCCATGGCGACAAACCGTCCGGCGATTGCGTATCGCCCGCGCTGCTCGGGCGGAAGCTGCAATGCCTTGATGACGTGGAAGCGCTGATGAACGGGATTGTGGAAGTGGTCTAATCGCTCCGGGAAGATCAGGCCGAAATATTTGTGGCCCCAGGCGGTTGGGCTCACGCTGTGGGCGATGTGGCTAATCTCGGTGTCGAGACTGGCATACTCCTCGTCGCTCGCACCCTGAGGCAGCTGGCGAAACAGCTCGCAGCCGCGCAGGATCTCGTCCCTCTGTGCCTCGGCGATGCTTACGGCGTCATGGAGCGAAATCTCGTGTTCTACCGAAAGCCCTTCCTTCAACCATGTCGTGCCATCGTTGTAGACGCCGTAAGCGGAGCGGGCCTCGCCGGCGATCGTGCCCACGCCCTCCGCGAATTCGTCGCCCTCCCTGGACTCGAGCCAATACATCAGAGAGTTCGCCGAGCGTCGCTGGTGCATGAGCCTCAGGAGCGGCTCGCCGTTGAGTGCCGCGAGTCGCTCCGGTCCGAAGCGGCTGGCAAAATTGTGGTAGTACTCCTTGAGCTTGGCTTCCGTCGGCAATGCCCCGCTGTTCCGCAGCTGGGCGATTTCCTTGCGCAGAATATCCACAAACCGCGGATCGAATTCGACCATCGTCACCACCTCGTGCGCAGCAGCGGCGAGCCGTGCTTCTAAGCGGATTATCTACTACTTTATCTTGCCGGTACAGGCTGAGCCCCGGCCCTCGGGCAGCGCCGGCACCTGCGGGCGATTGCCGTGCGATGAGGCGGCACTCAGGCTATTCGTCATCCGGCAGGGCGCAGTCGCGCCACGCGAAGTGCTTGTCCCGCGACTTGGTCGTAGCGGGCCCGGCATTGCACCTCCGCGCGATAATGGCTATTCATTCGCGAACGGCGGACGCAGGTTTTGGCTGGCGTTTTCCGCCGTCTCTCTCGCCAGGACGATGAGATGAGCGCGAATGCCGACCTCCTGAGCTTCCTTGCGATCGGCGAGCCCGTGAAAGCGCACCGGCCCGTGGCACGCGTGCGCCTCTCTCTTGACGGGTGGCAGGCGTTGGCCGCGCAGCTCGAGCACGTCTCGCGCGCCCAAGCGAAGCCATGATCCGTCTCGCGATGCTCCTCGCGAGCTTCGTCGTCTCGGCACTCGGCGGCCTCCTCTATTGGGCTCACGAGGGACGGCCGCACGCCGTGCCGGACGCGGGCGTCGAGCGCGCCGCGAGCATCTCCTTCAGCCCTTACCGCCCCGGCGAGAGCCCGCTTGCCGGCATCGCGCCGACGCCCGACGAAATCTCCCAGGACCTCGCCGCACTCGCGGATCGCGTCGAGGCGGTGCGGAGCTATACGAGCCGCGAGGGCCTCGAGGCGGTACCCCGCTTCGCCCGTCCGCTCGGCCTGAAGGTGATGCAAGGCATCTGGCTCGGGCGCGAGCCCGAGGTGAACGAGCGCGAGGTGCGCGACGGAATCGAGCTTGCCAACCGCTATCCCGACGTCATCCGTGAAGTCGTCGTCGGAAACGAAGTGATGCTGCGGCGCGACTTGGCGCCCGAGCAGCTTGCCGCCTACATCGATCGCGTCAAGTCCGCGGTCAAGCAGCCGGTCACCTACGCGGATGTGTGGGAGTTCTGGCTCAAGAACCCCGAGCTCGCGTCCCACGTCGATTTCATCACGATCCACATCCTGCCCTACTGGGAGGACGAGCCGATCGCGATCGACCACGCGCTCGACCATGTGAGCGCAATCCTGCAAAAGACGCAGGCCGCTTTCCCGGGCAAGCGCGTCATGATCGGCGAGGTCGGCTGGCCGAGCGCGGGGCGCATGCGCGAGGGGGCCTTGCCCAGTCTCGCGAACGAGGCGCGGCTGCTGCGGGGCTTCGTCGAGTTCGCACGCGCAAAGGGGATCGAGTACAACCTCTTCGAGGCGTTCGACGAGCCGTGGAAGCGCAGCCTCGAGGGCACGGTCGGCGGCCATTGGGGCCTTTACGATCAGGATCGCAAGCCGAAGTTCGCGCTCTCCGGCCCGGTATCGAACGACCCGCATTGGCGTGCGTACTTCGCGCTTGCGACCGCCTTGGCAGGCCTCGCCTCGCTCGTCGCGGCTTGGCGGCGGCCGAAGCTCGACCTCAAGGCCTGGTTCGCGCTCGCCGCTGCCGCCGAGCTCCTCGGCACGCTCCTGACGCTCGACGCGAGGCTCACCTCTGAGATTTCCTGGTCGCCCTTCGATTGGATCACCGGTGCGATCGGTGTGGCCGCGAGCGGCCTCCTGGCGGCGTTCCTGCTGCGCGCGCTGATGGCGAGGCTCGGCGGAGAGCGTTGGCCGGCGGGTGCCTTGCCGAGTGCGGCAGAGGCGCTCAATCTCCTGCGCGGCAAGCCGCTTCTAGGCCCGACGCTTGGCGAGCGCGTGCTCGGCCTTTTGCAATTCGGCTTCGTTGTCGCAGCCGCCGTCGCCACGGTGGCGCTCGTCGTCGATCCACGCTACCGCGATTTCCCGAGCGAGGCGTTCCTCTTGCCCGCACTCGGCTTCGCGGCGTTGGCCCTTGCCGGCGACGGCACCGCTGCGGCCGGGACCGGCTTGCGCGAGGAGGCGCTGCTGACGTCCCTCCTCCTCTTGGGCGGGCTCGGCGTATTGATCCGCGAGGGCCCGCACAATACCCAGGCCGTCGGCTGGGCTGCCATCTTGGTGCTGTTGGCGCTTCCCTGGGGCCTCAAGCTTGGCGCGCGTCGTCTGGCGGGCGCCGCGGCCGTGCGCCTACGCCCGCGATAAGCCCGAAGACGAGCCCGAGCGCGCCCATGTCCACATTGTAGTTGGCGATCGCGACGACCGAGAGCCCCGCGGCCGCGACCGCGAGCCCGCCGCTGCCGCGAAAGAGTGCTGCAGCACCTGCGGCGAGTGCCGCCGCACCGAAGAGCAGATTGTGCTGGCCGAAGAGGAGTGCTGAGCGGGCGGCGCACCAGGGCGGGTGGGGTGCGGCGTTGCAGATGAGCGCCACGGAAGCGGGCTCGACATAGAGCTGGCGCAACCCCCAGGCGGCACCATAGGCCGGCGCCATCACGGCGAGGCCGAGCCAGAAGGTCCGCGAGGGGAGGAGCGCTGCTTTCAGGAGGACGCCTCGACGCGGCCGGACGGAGCCAGCTGCGGCGCGGGCAGCTCGCGCGCAAGCTCCCCTACCTCTTCCTCTTCGAAGCCGACGGCGGCGCGCACGACGTAAAGGGGCCGGCCCTTGACCTCGTTGAAGACCCGGCCGAGGTAGTCGCCGATGATGCCGAGGGTCAGAAGCTGCATGCCGCCAAGAAAGAGAATGGTGACGATGATCGATTCATAGCCGGGAACGTCGATGCCGTAGATGGCCGTGCGCAGCAAGCGCACGACGATATAGACGAAGGCCAAGAGCGAGATCGAGGCGCCGATCAATCCCCACACCTTGAGCGGGAAGTTGGAGAACGCCGTCAGCCCATCGAAGGCGAAGCGCAAGAGGCGCAGGAAGTCCCATTTGCTGGCACCCTCGCACCGCGAATCCGGCGTGAAGGGAACGCCCGTGTGGCGGAAGCCGACCCAGGCGAAGATGCCCTTCATGAAGCGCGTCCGCTCGGGCATGCGATTGATGACGTCGACCACGCGCCGGTCGAGCAGCCGGAAATCGCCCGCCCCCTCCGGCAGCCGCACGTCCGACAAGCGCTCGAAGATCCAGTAGAAGAGGCGACTCATCAGCCGCGCGAGCGGATTTTGGTAGGCGCGCGTCGTGCGTACGGCATAGACCACTTCATAGCCTTGGCGCCACTTGGCGATCATATCGGGGATCAACTCCGGCGGATGCTGCAGGTCGGCATCGATCGGCAGCACGGCATCCCCGCGCGCATGGGCGAGACCCGCCGACAAGGCCGGCTCCTTGCCGAAGTTGCGCGAGAAATCGATTATCCGGATGCGCGGGTGCCGCTCGTGCTGGGCCATCAGGCGCGCGAGCGTGTCGTCGCGGCTGCCGTCGTTGACAGAGATGACCTCCCAAGGGTGGGAAAGGCGATCCAGAACGGGGAGGAGACGGGCGAAGAAGGCGTCGACGCCGGCACCCTCGTTGTAGAACGGCACCACGACGGAGATCAGCGTGGCTCTTCTCGGCCTTGGCCCTGCCTTGGTCGCGGTCTCGCGCGGCACCGCCATCTATCCTCATCCTTCCATCGCGCTCGGCTTCGGGAGCTTCCGGCGCCGCCCCCTCCCGAGCAATGCCCTCGAATCCGCCGCGAGCCGCCTATATATATGATCGCTTGTCGCCGTCAAATGAGCGATCCCGCGTGATAGAGAGCCCAGCCGGTCCAAGGGATGCCGACGCCGTCCCGATCATCCTCTGCGCCGACGACTACGGCATTGCCCCCGGAGTCGGCGAGGCGATCCGCCATCTCATAGCACTCGGGCGCCTCAGCGCCACGAGCTGCATGAGTGTGGGCCCCTGCTGGCCGCAGGAGGCGCGAGCGCTCACGCCCTACGTCGAGACGGCCGACATCGGGCTTCACCTCACGCTTACCGATCAGGCCCCGCTTGGTGCAATGCAACATCTCTGCCCTGCGGGGCGGTTGCCCGGCATCAAGCGCATGATCTATCTCGCCTACACCCGCCGGCTCGACCGTGCCGAGATCAAGGCCGAGCTCGTCCGCCAGCTCGACCGTTTCGAGGCCGAGCTGGGCCGCCGGCCCGCCTTTCTCGATGGTCACCAGCACGTCCATCAATTGCCGACCGTGCGCGAGGTCGTGATCGAGCTCCATCGCGAGCGCCTCGCCCGGCACGGCACCTACGTGCGCTACTGCGACGAGCCGATCGGGGCCATCTTGCGGCGGCGCACCCATGTGGGCGAGGCGCTTGCAATCAGCTTGCTCGCGCGGGGCTTCGCCCGCCGGGCGCGGGCCGCCGGAATCCCCGGCAACCGGGGCTTCAGCGGCGTGCATGATTTCGCCGGTCGGACCCCTTATGCCCGCCTTTTCGCCGCTTTCCTCAAGGGAGTCGGGCCAGGGGCCCTCGTCATGGCCCACCCCGGCATAAGCGATGCCGTCCTCGCCGCCGCCGATCGCGTCGCGAGCCAGCGCGAGGAGGAATATCGCTACTTCCTGAGCGAGGCTTTCATCGCCCATCTCGCAGGTGCGCGAATAAGAATTACTCGCTTTGCGGAGCAAAAAATGCCCAGCCGGTAGTCTCGGCTAGGGCTATCCGAACCTACGGGCACCCCGACCGGCAAAATCGTATTTTGCCCCCCATTCAGGCCTGGCTCAGCATTTTCTTGCAAAATTGCGACAGATACCGGAAAAGACAGTGGCCGTGCGCGTCAGCCCTTTCGCCATAAGGGCCATATTTCGGGAAACAACGAAAACAATATCCGGCGAAACAGCCTTGCACACCTCCATGACAGCCCTGGAGCATGCTCATTTCCGGGAGAGGGCCCATGCGACGCCCTGGTCCCTCTTGGCCATGGCCATCGGCACGGTTCTCCTTGCCGCGCCCGCGCTGTGGAACGGCTATCCCCTCGCGTATTACGACAGCGTCGACTATGTGGTGATGCCCTTCACCTGGGACATGCCGATCTACCGTACGGCGGCCTACGGCGTCTTTGCCCTCTTCGGGCGTCTTGCGCATAGTCTCTGGGGCGTCGTTTTCGTGCAGAGCCTGATGGTGGCCTACGTGCTCTACGAGGCCTGCCGGCTTTTCATGCCACCGGCACCCCGGCGCGCGTTCGTGCTCCTGGCCACGTTGCTCGCGCTCCTCACGGGGCTTCCGTGGTCCACCAGCCAGATCATTCCCGACGCTTTCACGGGGGCCGTCGTACTAGCCATGCTCGTGCTGGCCTTCGAGGCGGGCACGCTGAGCACCCCGAGGCGCTGGGCGCTGGTTGCGATCCTCGCGATCGGGACGGCAACGCACACCTCCCACTTCGCGATCATCGGCGGGCTCATTCTCTGCCTCCTTGCCCAGCGTTTCCTCGCGGCGCGGGGCTGGCCCTTGCTCTCGCCGAAGCTGCGCACGACGGCGATCGCCTTTGTGGCCGCCCTCGGCATCGCCGTCGGCTCCAATTGGCTGATGACCGGCCGTGCCTTCCTCATGCAGCCGAGCGCGGCCTTGACGCTTGGTCTCCTCGTGCAGGACGGCCTCGCCAAACGCTATCTCGACGAGGTATGCCGGAAGCCGGGACTCTACAAGCCGCGCCTGTGCATGGCGCGCGACCGGCTGCCGCCCACCGCCAACGACTTTATCTGGCACGATGCCGACTTCTGGAGGCTCGGCGGCTGGACCGGAATACAGAACGAGGCGGACCGCATCATCCTAGGCTGTCTTCACGATTTCCCCTTGAGCTACGCCTGGGCCTCCCTCAAGCTCACCTTCCAGCAGCTGGCCATGGTCGAGACCGGTGACGGGCTCACGCCGATGGACTTCTTCATCGGCCACGCCATCCGGATCAATTACGCCCGCGAGATGCCGGCGTACGCGCACGCCGAGCAGCAAGCCGGCATCGACTTCACCCTGATCAACGACATCCAGGTCCCCTTCCAGCTCGCGTGCTTCCTCGCCCTTTTTCCGGCACTTTGGTGGGCGCTGCGGCGGCGAGATGGCGTTAGTGCCACGATACTGGTACTTGTATTGCTCGCCGTTATCGGCAACGCTTTCGTCTGCGGGGCACTCTCCAATCCCAACGCCCGCTACCAGAGCCGGATCGAGTGGCTCGCCGTGGCGGCACTCGCTTTCGCCGGCACGCGGCTCATGCGGCCGTCCGAGGCTCAAAGAGGAGACGAATCGATGCGTCGATTGCGCCAATCATGACCCACCGCCCCGCGACCCTGGCCGCATTCCTTTTCGCGGCAGCGCTCGTGACCCGCCCCGGGCCGGGCTTGGCGCAGAGCCAAACCGACGAATGCTCCGCCCCTCGAGCGGCGATGGCGCTCGGCGCCCCGCTCGATCACACGGGCGAGCGCCTGAGAGAGGGACTCCCGGTCAAGATCGTGGCGATCGGCTCGTCATCGACCGCAGGGGCGGGTGCGAGCGACGCCTCGCATGCCTATCCGAGCCAGCTCGCCGCGGCCCTCGAGCGCCGCTTTCCGCGCGCCGCGGTGACGGTTCTCAACAAGGGAGTCAACGGCGAGGAGACTCCGAACATGCTCGCGCGCTTCCAGCGCGACGTCTTCGACGAGCATCCCGATCTCGTCATCTGGCAGACCGGCAGCAACGAGATCCTGCGCCACGGCAACCCGGAATACTTCGCCGCGGAGGTGCGCGAGGGATTGCGCCAGCTCCGCGCGGCCGGCATCGAGACGATCCTCATGGACGCGCAATATGCTCCGCGCATCCTCGATAACCCCGATTACGCAACCTTCAACGCGACGCTGCGTCGGCTTGCAGAGAGGGCCAAGATGGCCTTCCTCGACCGCTTCGAGGCCATGCGTCATTGGTTCGTCAGGCGGCAGGACGGAGCACCCGCCATGGTCGGCAAGGACCAGGTGCACATGAGCGACGCAGGCTATCACTGCGTGGCCCGCCTGTTGGCCTCGCTCATCGTCGCCGAGCTGCCGACGATGGCCGCGCGGTGATTTAGGCCGCGGCGGCTCGCGGCGGGCTCGTTCCCGTCTTTGTTCTTGGCACCTCTATTGCGCCGGCAGCCGGTAGGTCGCGGCGACGCAGAGCGCCGGCTTCCCCTGGTCGGAGACGCGGTAGTCGTCCATCACCAGGAGCGTCACGCGGAGCTGCATGTTGCCGAGGTCGCGCATCCCGACCCATTTGACGGCAAGCGTGCAGAAGCCGGCCTTGTGCCGATTGAAATTGAAATACTGCGTGAAGTTGAGGACCTGGTAGATGCGGGCGCCGGAAAGGTCCGGGTTCGCCGATGGCGGCAGGGTCTCGACGTAGCGGATATCCATACGGCCCTTGAGCTCGTCGAAACGTCCGATCGTCGCACTCAGCCACAGATCGCCGTAGGTGATCCTGGTCCTCGTGTCTATCGGCTTGTAGATGCGGATCACGCCCGAGGGAAAAGGATCGCCCGGCGCCTGCGCGTGCGCGGCAGCGCCGAGCGCCGCCGTGAGCACGAAGGCAGTCGCCAAAAGCCTTGCCGCGAGGCGCATGACACCCTCCTCCGGAAGCAGCTAAACGTCGCTACCACGTCGCGCGCGCGCTCACAAGCCCGCCCCGGACGTCCAAGGCTTCAGATGGCACCCTTCGCGCGCGCGGCCGCGATCTCCTCCTTGCCCAAGCCCACGATCTCCTTGAGGACCTCCTCCGTGTGCTCGCCCAAGAGCGGCGAAGCGAGGACCTCGACGGGCGAAGCGGAGAGCTTGATCGGACAGCCCACGGTCAGGAACGTGCCGCGCTTCGGGTGGCTCACCTCGACGACGGTACCGCGCGCGCGCAAGGAGGCATCCTCGGCGAGCTCCTTCATGTCGAGCACGGGGCCGCACGGGATGTCGTGCTCGTTGAGCAGCGCCATGGCCTCGAACTTGGTGTGCTGCTTCGTCCATGCCTCGACGATGGCGAAGCACTCCTCGAGATGCGGGAGGCGCGCCTCGGGGGTCGCGAATTTGGCGTCCGTGATGAGCTCCTCCCGCCCGCAGAGCTTCATGAGCGGCTCCCAGCCCGGCGGCTGGATGATGACGTAGATATAGTCATTGGGCCCGCCCGGCTTGCACTTGAGCGCATCTCCCGGCTGCCCGCCGCCAGACGCGTTGCCCGCGCGCGGCACGGCCTCGAGGAAATTCTTCTTGGGGAACTGGGGATATTCGCGCAAGGGGCCGTGGGCCAGGCGCTGCTGGTCGCGCAGCTTGACGCGGCAGAGATTGAGCACGACGTCCTGCATGGCGACCTCGACGCGCTGGCCCTCTCCGGTGCGCTCGCGCTGGTAAAGGGCCGCAAGGATGCCGGCGATCAAGTGAATGCCCGAGCCGGAATCGCCGATCTGGGAGCCGGTGACGAGCGGCGGGCCCTCGTCGAAGCCGGTCGTGCTCGCCGAGCCTCCCATGCACTGGGCCACGTTCTCGTAGACCTTGCACTCCGCATAGGGGCCGGGTCCGAAGCCCTTGACCGAGGCGTAGATCATGCGCGGGTTGAGCTTATGGATCGCCTCCCAGGTGAAGCCCTGGCGGTCGAGGGCACCTGGCGCGAAGTTCTCGACCATCACATCGCAGGCCTGAATCAGCTTCCTGAAGATCTCCCGGCCCGTCTCGTCCTTGGTGTTGAGCGTGATGCTCCGCTTGTTGCAGTTGAGCATCGTGAAATAGAGGCTGTCCACGTTGGGGATGTCGCGCAGCTGCTGGCGCGTGATGTCGCCGCGTCCGGGCAGCTCCACCTTGATGACGTCGGCGCCGAACCAGGCGAGCATCTGGGTCGCGGACGGACCCGATTGGACATGCGTCATGTCAAGAATGCGAATGCCCTCGAGAGCCTTTGCCATGTCTTTCACCGTAACTTGAGAGTGACCGCGGATATCGCCTCGCCGCGTCTCCTCAGAGAGCCCTCGTCATTTGTACATCGTCTGAGCCTTGGTGCCGGGCGCGTAGACGTTCGGGTCGACCCAGATGTTGATGAGTGCTGCCACCCCTGACTTGACCGCCTCGCGGCCGCGCTCGAGGGCGGGGCGGATCTGCTTCGGATCGCGCACCTCCTCGCCGTAGCCGCCGAGCATCTCGGCGAACTTGGAGAACGGCACGTCGCCGAGCTTGTTGCCGACGTTGCCGCGGTTCTCGCCGTATTTCGCGATCTGGCCGAAGCGGATCTGGTTCATCGCCGAGTTGTTGCCGACGACGCCGAGGAAGGGCAGCTTGAAGCGCATGCAGGTCTCCATATCGAAGCCCGTCATGGCGAAGGCTCCGTCGCCGAAGTAGCAGAGCACCTCCTTCTCGGGGTGCACGAACTTGGCCGCCATCGCAAAGGGCGTGCCCACGCCGAGCGTGCCGAGGGGGCCCGGGTCCATCCAGTGCCCCGGCTGGCGCGGCTGCACCGCCTGCGCCGTGATCGTCACCACGTCGCCGCCGTCGCCGATATAGATGGTGTCCTCGCCCATGAACTCGTTGAGCTCCCAAGCGACGCGGTAGGGATTGATCGGCGTGGCCTCGGACTTGAAGTCCTTCATCAGCTTCTCGAGCCCCGCCCCCTCGCCCTTGCGCAACTCGTCGAGCCACCCGGCGCGGCGCTTGGCCCCGTTGTCGGCACGGCCCGTCGCCGCCGCGGTGACCGCATCCAGGATCAGGCCCACGTCGCCGACGAGACCGAGATCGATGTCGCGGTTCTTGCCGACGGTGCGGTAGTCCATGTCGATCTGCACCACCTTGGCCTCGGGATTGAGGCGGCGGCCGTAGCCCATCCGGAAGTCGAAGGGCGTGCCGACGATGACGATCAAGTCCGCCTTGTCGAAGGCGTATGCGCGCGTACGGTGGAAATGATGCGCATCGCCCGGCGGCAAGGTGCCGCGCCCGGCGCCGTTCATGTAGGCCGGGATGTTGAGCTTGCGCACGAGCTCGCGCGCCGCAGCCGAGGCGCGGCAGGTCCACACCTGGGTACCCAATAGGATGCACGGCCGTTCCGCTTTCACCAGGAGATCGGCGAGCTTCTGGATGTCGTCGGGATCGGCGAGCTGACGCGTGGAGGCGCGGTATTTTCCAGGCACCGGAATGCGCGCCTTGCCGAGCTCGACCTGCCCGTCGAGGATGTCGCGCGGGATCTCGAGGAAGGACGGACCGGGTGCTCCATTCAGGCACTCGCGGAAGGCCATGCTCACCATGTCGGCGATGCGCGCCGTCGAGGGCACGGTCGCCGCGAACTTGGTGATGGGCTGCATGATGTCGACGTGCGGCAGGTCCTGGAGCGAGCCCATCTTGTGCTGGCTCAACGCACCCTGCCCGCCGATCAGGAGGAACGGGCTCTCGGCGCGGAAGGCGTTGGCGACGCCGGTCATCGCGTCGGTGGTGCCGGGCCCCGCTGTCACCACGGCGCAACCGGGCCGCCCCGTCATGCGCGCGTAGCCGTCGGCGGCGTGGGCGGCCACCTGCTCATGGCGCACGTCGATGATCTTGATGTTCTCGTCGAGGCAGCCGTCGTAGATGTCGATGATGTGGCCGCCGCAGAGCGTGAAGATCACCTCGATCCCCTCGGCCTTGAGCGCCTTGGCGACGAGGTGGCCGCCCGAGATCTTCTCGACCGGTGCCCCCGCCTCTTCGATCTTGCGTGCCGCTTCAGCCATTGCATTCCTCCCATGTCCGGCGCCTCTTGGGCGGCCGGATTTCAATCCAGATAATGGACGTTCTTCTCCACATGC
The DNA here is from genome assembly GCA_035604475.1 of Alphaproteobacteria bacterium. GTDB lineage: Bacteria > Pseudomonadota > Alphaproteobacteria > JACZXZ01 > JACZXZ01 > DASPPM01. Next base: position 3,237 of record DATNIJ010000351.1, on the reverse strand, counting down.
GCCGCGAGCCCGAGCGTGTGCTCGCGCACGAGCCGCTCGGCCAGCTCGGCGTCGCGCGTCTCGAGCGCCTGAATGATGTTGAGATGGTCGATGATCGAGCGCTCGGCGCGGTGGTTCTCGTGGATCGTCTTGTGCCGGATCGCGCGCATGTGGATGAACAGGTTCTCCGCCATCTGCCACAAGAGCTCGCAGCGGCTCATGCGCAGGATGGCGAGGTGGAACTCGATGTTGGTCTCGGAATACTCGTCGATGTGCGCGCTGATCTGATCGCCTTCGAAGGTCGCGAACATCCGGCGCAGCGTGGCGATCTCGGCATCGCTCGCGCGCGTGGTGGCAAGGCGCGCCGCCGTGCTCTCGAGGGCCGACCACACCGTGATCATCTCAAGGATTTGCCGTTTGTTCTTGCGCACGACGAAGACGCCCTTGCGCGGCACCGTGCGCACGAGGCCCTCTTGCTCGAGCCTGGCGATCGCCTCGCGCACGGGCGTGCGGCTGACCCCCAGCTCGAGCGAGAGCTGGCGCTCATCCAGCCGCGGCTCGCCCGGCTCCGCGTAGATGTTCATCGCGGTGATCGCGCGCTTGAGTGCCTCGTAAATCTTGTCCTTGAGGACGAAATTCGCCTCGATCGGCTGGACGTTCAGCTTGGCGCTGGGCATCGATGATTCCTCGACTGGAATACATTATGCCAAGGGGCGATCGCGCGCAAGGCCGCTGCCGGCTCTGTAGCGTCTCGGATTGAAATTCGGCAAGCGGACGTAAGGCCCGCTTCTCCTCTCCTCCTTCAGGAGGAGAGGGAGGTCGACCCGCTTGCCCTCAGCCTGCCCGGAAGCCCGTCGCCACCACGTAGACCTCGGCCGATTCGGCACGGCTCGCCGGCGGCTTCACGTGGCGCACCTTGGCAAAGTGGCGCCTGAGCCGCTCCAAGAGCGCGCGCTCGGCACCGCCCTGCCAGACCTTGGCGACGAACACCCCACCTGGCGCCAGCACCTCGAGGGCGAACTCGGCCGCCGCCTCGGCGAGGGCCACGATGCGCAGATGGTCGGTCGCGCGGTGGCCGGAGGAAGCCGGCGCCATGTCGCTCATCACCACGTCCGCCGGGCCCGCCAGTGCCGCGCGGATGCGCGCCGGCGCCTCCGGGGCGAGGAAATCGAGGCGGAGAATCTCGGCACCCGCAACGGGGCTCATCTCGAGGAGATCGACGGCGATCACTCTGCCTCCTTGCGGCCGGCCTCTCCGCGTGCGCTCGACCGCGACCTGGGTCCAGCCGCCGGGTGCCGCACCGAGATCGACGACGCGCGCGCGCGCGCGAAGGAAGTTGAGCTTGTCGTCGAGCTCGGCGAGCTTGAAGGCGGCGCGCGAGCGGTAGCCTTGCCGCCGCGCCTCGGCGACGTAAGGGTCGTTGAGCTGGCGTTCGAGCCAGCGGATTTGCGAGGCCGTGCGGCCCTTGGTCGAGCGCAGGCGTTGCGCCAAGGGCCGCGCAGCCGAGGGAGCGCCGCCCGCGCGCGCGCTCAGCCCCTTGCGGCCGGGTCCTTCTTTGGCTGCCATGGTCTTGAGCTGCGGTTGCTATGCCCGGCCGGCGCGCGGGCGCATGAGGCCGACGAGGATGCCCTCGCGCAAGCCGCGATCCGCCACGCGCAATTGCCCGACCGGCCAGCGCCGGCAGATGGCGTCGAGGATAGCGAGGCCGGCGATGACGAGGTCGGCGCGCTCGTGGCCGATGCAGGGATGGGCGGCGCGCTCCTCGAAGCTCATGGCCCCCAGGCGCTCGCTCTCGCCCTTGATGACGTCGAGGGTGAGGTAGGTGCCGTCGACGGCGGCGCGGTCGTAGCGCGCGAGCCTGAGATGCACGCCCGCGATGGTGGTGACCGTGCCCGAGGTGCCGAGCATCTGCACCTCGCCGCGGGCAAGTGCGGCCGAGATGTCGTGCACCAAGTCGAAAGGCTCGAGATGGCGGCCGACCTCGGCCACCATCGCGCCATAGGCCTCGCGCCCGACGTGCCGGCCGCCGTAGTGCTCGGCGAAATTCACCACGCCGAGCGGCAGCGAGAGCGAGGCGAGCATGCGCGCCTCCCCTGCCCGCACCGTCTCGAGCCAGATGAGCTCGGTCGAGCCGCCGCCGATGTCGAAGAGCAGGGCATAGCGGATCTGGGGGTCGAGAAGCGGCAGGCAGCCGGTGACCGCGAGGCGCGCCTCCTCGGCGGGCGAGATGACCTCGAGCTCGAGTCCGGTCTCCGCCGCGACGCGGGCGAGGAAGCTCGGCCCGTTGACCGCGCGCCGGCACGCCTCGGTCGCCACCCCGCGGGCATGGGTGACGGCGCGATGGCGCATCTTGGCGGCGCAGACCTTGAGCGCCTCGAGCGTGCGCGCGACCGCAGCCTCCGAGAGATGGCTCTCCTGCCCCATCCCCTCGCCCAAGCGCACGATGCGCGAGAAGGCGTCGATGACGCGGAAGCTTGGCCCGGCCCGGCGCGCGATGAGCAGCCGGCAATTGTTGGTGCCGAGATCGAGGGCGGCATAGACGGGGGCCCTGGGACCGAACGGCCCGCGCCGCCGGCGCTCGCTCGCCGCACGTCCGTCGTCGAGCCCTCGCGTGAAACTCATGCGCTCCATCCCATCCGCCGGCGGCAAACGCAAGCCCAAGGCGCCGCCCGGGCCCCGGCCAAGCGATCATCTTATAACGATCGCGCGGCCGGCGCCAACAAGCGCGCCGGACGGCGAAGGTGCTAGAGGATCGGGAGGAAAGCCCGTAGTCTCGGGGATGCTGGTTCATTCGATGTAGCGGAGGCTGGCATGTCCCGACTCACTGTTTTCCTCGCGCGGTTCATCGGCCTTTTCGCCATCTTGCTCGTGGTCGGTTTCCTGGTGCGCGGAAGCGCAATAATCGAAGTCACGGTTGCCGACCGGCCAGTCATGCTTACCTATGCCATCGTCAGCCTCGCGAGCGGCCTCGCGATGATACTCGGGCACAATGTCTGGTCGGGCGGTGCGTTGCCGGTGGTGGTCACCCTCGTTGGATGGTTGAGCCTCGCGAAGGGTCTGCTGCTGTTGTTTCTAACGCCCGAAGCGCTGACCCAGCTCGTCGGGCGGATGCACTATGGCGAGCATATGTATCTCTATCTCATGCCCTCGCTCGTGATCGGCATTTATCTGACCTGGGCCGGCTTCACCGCGCCGCCGCAGCGCGGACGCTAGATTTCAAGCTGTACCACTACCCTCCGGCAGGTAGAGGGTCAGTTT
>DATNIJ010000350.1:0-8149 GCA_035604475.1 Alphaproteobacteria bacterium | reverse complement strand
CGGCAAGGGCGGCCGGCTCGACCGCGAGGCCTGGTGGGCGCGGGGCGAGCCCTGCGAGGTGGTGGCCGCCTACGGCATCGACCCGGTGCTCTTCATGGTCGGCGCGCAGAGCTTCAGTGCCAAGGAGTCCGAGCTCGACGCCGCCGGCGGCATCATGGGCCGGCCGATCGAGCTCGCGCGCGCCGAGACGGTGAGCCTGCCGATCCCCGCGCGCGCCGAGCTCGTCATCGAGGGGGTGTTGCAGCCGAACGATCTCGAGATGGAGGGACCGCTCGGCGAGTTCACGGGATATTACGGCAATGTGCGCGCGCCCCAGCCGGTGATCGAGGTACGCGCCGTGCACGCGCGGCGCGAGCCCATCCTCACCGCGGCGCTGATGGCGAGCTATCCCTCCTGCGAGATCGGTGCCTATTACGCGATCATGCGCTCGGCGCGCGTGTGGGACGACCTCGAGCGCATCGGCGTGCCGGGCATTGCCGGCGTCTACGCGCAGCCGGCGGCGGCCTCGGGCTGGGGCATGGTCGTGGTGGCGCTCAAGCAGATGTATGCGGGGCACGCGGCACAGGTGCTGGCGCTCACGGCGCAATGTCCGGCCGCCGCCTATTACACCAAGTGGATCATCGCGGTCGACGAGGACGTCGATCCGACCGACCTCAACCAGGTGCTGTGGGCGCTCTCGACGCGCTGCCATCCGTCGGAGGACATCGACATCCTGCGCAACACCTGGTCGACCGGCCTCGACCCGAGCCAATATCCGCCCGAAGCGCGGCCCTACGGCTCGAAGGCGCTGATCAACGCCTGCAAGCCGCATCGCCATCTCAAGGAGTTCCCGCAGCGCACGCTGTTGCGCCGCGCGACCTATGAGCGCGTGAAAGCGCGCTGGCGCGAGCTCGGCTTGGAGGGCGAGGCGCCCGAGATCGGCGAGTTCCATCCGGAGGCCTGAGCCGGTGCGCGAGCCCGCAAGTGAGCCGCCGGCGGCAGAGCGCTTCGCGCGCCACGTGGTCGAGACGCCTTACGAGGCGCTCCCGCCCGCCGCCGTGGCCGCGGCCAAGAGCTTCATCCTCGACACGCTCGGCGTCGCGGTCGCGGGGGCGGCACTCCCCGGCGCGGCGAAGCTCTGCGAAGCGGCAGGCCGCTGGGGCAAGGGCAACGAAGCGAGCGTGCTCGGCACCGGCGTGCGTCTCCCCGCACCTGCGGCCGCATTCGTCAACGGCTACCAGATCCATTGCCAGGAATTCGATTGCGTGCACGAGGGTGCGGTCGTCCATCCCATGGCGACCGTGCTCGCCGCAAGCCTCGCCTTTGCCCAGCGCGCCGGCAACGTCTCCGGCCGCGAGCTCGTCCTCGCCGCCACGCTTGGCGTCGATGTCGCCGTGTCGCTCGGCATCGCCTCGCGCGCACCCTTGCGCTTCTTCCGCCCGGCGACCGCCGGCGCCTTCGGTGCCGTGGCCGCCCTCGGCAAGCTCGCGCGTTTCGCGGTACCCGAGCTGGTGAACGCCTTCGGCTTCGTCCTCGGCCAGGTGAGCGGCACGATGCAGCCGCATGCCGAGGGCAAGGCGCTTCTGCCGGTGCAGATCGGCTTCAACGCGCGCAACGCCGTCGTCGCCGCCGACCTCGTCGCGACCGGTATGGAAGGCCCGACGCAGGTCTTCGAGGGGCGCTTCGGCTATCTGCCGCTCTTCGAGGGCGATTACGAGCTCGAGCCGGCACTCGCGGCGCTGGGACAGCGCTGGCGCATCGCCGAGCTGAGCCACAAGCCTTTTCCATGCGGGCGCGCCACGCACGGCGGCATCGAGGCACTGCTGAACCTCAAGGTGCTGCACGGCTTCAGGGCGGGCGAGGTCGAGCGCGTGACGATCCATGTCCCCCCGCTCGTCGCACAGCTCGTGGGCCGGCCGCTCGTGCGCGAGCCGCTGCCCAACTACGCGCGCCTCTCCTTACCCTATGTGGGTGCCGTCGCCCTCCTCCAAGGCGGCGTCGGGCTCGCCGATTTCGCCGCGGCGCGGCTTGCGGACCCGGCCATCCATGCCCTCGCCGCGCGATTCGCTGTCGTCGTCGCGGAGACGGCGGACAAGAATGCGCTTCTGCCGCAGCAGGTGGAGGTGCGCCTCACGAGCGGCCGCGTGTACACGCAACATCTCGATGCAGTGCTCGGCAGCCCGGAGAAGCCGCTCGCACGCGAAGAGCACCTCGCCAAGTTCGAGGCCTGCTGGCGCGCCGGGCCGAGCGGTCTCTCGGCCGCGCGTGTCAGGTCGCTGATCGCCGCGGTCGAGCGCCTCGAGACGCTCGACAACATCGCACGGCTCTTGGAGCATGTTCGGCCATGAGCGGGGCGGCCGGCGAGGCTGATTTTCGCGGCGCACGCTCGCTCCCGGCGCTGGTGCTGCGGCGGGTTTGGGCTATATAATCGCAAGCGCAAGGAACCAATCGACCGGCTTCGCATTCCGTCACGAGGCCAAAACGTAATCCGTGCCCGATGGCGACCGTGCGGCAGCTTCAGGCGGGACGCGGGCTCTTGTCGGGCAGGCTGGCAACAAAGCGAACCACGTCGATGGCGCACCCCCCAAGATGAGGGGCGCCGGAGCGAAAGGCGGGCATCATGAAGAAGCTTGCAATCATCGTCGCCGGTCTCATCGTCCTCCTCATCGCCGCGGTTTTCGTGGCGCCCAGCGTCATCGACTTCAAGCCGTTGATCGCCTCTAGGGTCAAGGCGGCGACGGGGCGCGATCTCAAGATCGACGGCGCGCTCCGGCTGTCGCTCTTGCCGACCCTCAGCGTGAGCGCTGCGGGCGTCCATCTCTCGAATGCGGCCGGCGCCAAGGCGGCCGAGATGGTCACGATCGGTGCGGTCGATCTCCAAGCCGAGCTTTGGCCGCTCATCGGCGGGCGCTTCGTGGTCGATTCCCTGACCGTCACCAATCCGGCCGTCAACCTCGAGGTCGCCAAGGACGGCACGCCCAATTGGGCCTTTGCACCCCCGGGCCAAGCGGCAGCCAGCACTCCCCAAGAGAAAGCCGCGAGCGCCGCACCGCCGAATTTGAGCCTCGGCAACGTCAAGGTCACGGGCGGGCAGGTCAGCTATGTCGACGACAGCAGCGGCCAGACCGTCGATGCGAAGAACATCAACCTCGACGCCGCGATGGCGGCGATCTCGACCCCGCTCACGCTCAAGGGGCAGATGTCGCTCAACGACGAGCCCGTGACCGCGGACATCGCAATCGATTCGCTCGGCAAGCTGCAGCAAGGCCAGCAAGCCAAGGTCAAGCTTGCCGTGAATACGAAGCAGCTCACGGTGCAATTCGACGGTGCCGCGCAAGAGCGGCCCGTGCCTGGCCTCGACGGGACCTTCGACCTCAACGTCGGCTCGGTCGGGGCACTGCTTGCCTGGCTGCACCGCCCGCTCGAGAAATCGCAGCCCGACCCGGGAGCGCTCAAGGTCCACGCCGTCTTCGCCTCCAACGGCGCCAAATCCACCCTCAAGGAGGGGACGATCCAAGGCGGCGCGCTCAAGCTAACCGCGAGCGGCAGCCTCGATGCGAGCGGTCCCGTCACGGCCCTCACCTTGAACCTCGACAGCGGGGTGCTCGACCTCGATCGCTATCTGCCCCCGCCCGGAAAGCCCGCGGCGGCGGCGGCGGCGCACGCGGCAGCACCTCCGTCCGCCAAGGGCGGTCCGGCGCTGGCGGCCGACATGTCCAGTTTCGTCGCGACCCTGCGCAAGACCGACGCCGACATCAAGGTGACGCTCGCAGGCATCAAGGCGATGGGCTACGAGGTCGGCCGTGTCGCGTTCACCGCGACCTCGAAGGGCGGGGTCGTCCACGCCGAGCTCGGCGAGCTCGCCCTTTACGGCGGCAGCGCAAAGGGCTCCGTCGCGCTCGACGCCAGCCACGACGCCTTCGGCGTCAACACCAGCATGAAGATCGACCACATCACCGTCGACAAGCTGGCTGCGCTCGCGGGCGTTCCGGCAACGGGCGTCGTCTCGGCCACGCTCGACGCCGCGGCCCAAGGCAAGGATGAGACGACGCTTCTTGCGAGTCTCAACGGCAAACTCGCTTTGGATTTGGGGGGCGTCAATGCCAAGGGTGCAGCCCTTCCGGCGATCTCGGGACTGAAGCTTGAAGTCGACCTGCCGGGCGGCGACAAGCAGCCGACCCTGAAAGCGAACCTGACGTACAACCGCGAGCAAGTCGAGGCGGACGCCACGCTCGGTCCGCTCCAGAAGCTCCTCGGCGGCGGCAAGTTCCCGGCCAAGCTGACCCTGAGCTCCCCGATCGTCACCGTCGCCTACGACGGCAACCTGCAGCCCCCGCCCGCTCTCGCCCTCGACGGCACCTTCGACCTCGACGCGCCGTCAGCGGGCAAACTGGCGGCTTGGCTTGGCTATCCGCTCGATCCCAAGCAGCCCGATCCCGGGTTGCTCAAGGTCCACGCCACGCTTACGAGCGACGGTCCCAAGACCACCCTCAAGGACGCTTCGATCACCGGCAAGGCGATCAAGATCTCGGCGGAAATGCAGTATGACGGCTCGAAGCCGCTCGCCGCCGTCAGTGCCAAGCTCAGCGTCGAGCAGGCGGACCTCAATTCCTATCTGCCGCCCGAGGAAGCGTCGGCGGGGAAGAGTGCCGCACCGGCGGCCAAAGGTGGAGCCGCCCCCGCCGCGGCAAGCGGCTGGAGCACGGCACCCTTCGGCGTCTTGGCACTCCTGCAAGAGGTGGGCGGGGATGCAACGCTCCAGCTCGCCTCGGTGCACTATCGCGACCTCGACGTCAAACAGGGCGCGCTCAAGGCGACGGCCGCGAACAAGGTCCTGACCGTCTCGCTCGACAAGCTCTCGCTCGCGCAAGGTACGATCAGCGGCAAGCTGACCTTCGATGCGTCCGCCGCCGTGCCCAAGCTCGACTATCAACTGTCGGTCGCCGGCGTGCAGGCGCTGCCGCTGCTCAAGACCTTCGCCAACAACAGCCGGCTCTCCGGCACGCTCGAATGCGAGATGAGCGGCCAGGGCAACGGGAAGAGCGAGAAGGAGCTCGTGGGCACGCTCAGCGGCAAGGGCCAGCTCAAGATCACGAACGGCGCCATCCACGGCATCAATATCGCGCAAGCGATGCGCGTGATCGGCACGGCCGGCTTCGGCGGGTCGCAAGCGGAGCAGACCGATTTCGCCGAGCTGTCCGGCACTTACACGATGAAGGACGGTATCCTCACCAACAGCGACTTGAAGATGGACGCGCCGCTCGTGCGGCTGAGCGGCAAGGGCACGGTTCCCTTCCCGCCGCAAACGCTCGACTATACGGTCGAGGCGAAGCTGGTGGCGACGACGCAGGGCCAAGGCGGGAAGGACGCGCTCGCAGGCGTACCCATCCCGATCAAGATCAGCGGGCCATGGAGCAATCCGAGCTATCAGCCCGACATCAATGTCCTGAAGAGTATCCCCGGACTGCTCGGCGGTGCCACAAAGGGTCTCGGCCTGCCGATTCCCGGCGGCCAAACGGCGCCCGGCGGTACGACGCAGACGCCAGCCGCGGGCGATGTCACCAAGACCCTCAAAGGGCTGTTCAAATAGCGCCGTCGCGCATGCTCTACGGCACCGCGCGCCATCAGTCGCCGGCGGCGGGCGACGCGGCTTTTTTCAGCGCCGCCGGCGATCCCGCGTCCCGGCTTCGGCTGCCCATCCGCCTGAAGAGATCGACGAGAGCCCTCAATGGGGCCATGGCTCTCCAGCTCGTCGATTGCTTGAGCGCGTCGAGGCGGGCCTCTGCAGCCTTGAGCCGGATTGCGGTCTGACTCAATCGCGCCGAGAGGAGCATCGCCTCGCCGTTCGCCATGATCGGACCGGCTCCTCCTTGCCGCCCGGCGGCATCATTGCGCTCCTTTTCGGCGCGGAGCTCGCCGAGATAGCCCCGGCTCGCCTCCTCGATCTTCGCGCGGAGGACGAAAAGGGACAACTCGGCCGCATCGCGCGCTCCCTCAAGCCTCGAGAGCGGCAGCGTTTCGCAATGTCGCACGACGCCGTCCAGCACATCCGCGTGGCATCGCGCGAAATCGACGCCGACGGCAGAGAGAGCATAGGCGGGCATCGCCGCATCGCCCAGATCGAGCGAGAGCCCCGTAAGCCCGCGGATGCGGCGCTCGATCTGCCGCCTGTAGGCAGCGCTGGCCAGCAAGTCCATGTCGACGACCAGATCGCTATGTGGCAACGCCTCCAGATACGCCGCGACGAAAAGCGCAAGGAAGACGCGATACGACGCTTCGAGATCGACGCGTGCGAAGACCGATCTATAGGCCTCGACCTCCTCCTCGAAGCTGCGGCGCTCGATCCGCGGGATGTCGTAGCGCTCCGCAACCGCGCTCAGGATCGGATGACATCGGTTCTGGCCCACGACCATCAAATGCATGATCAGGAAATAATCGTTGCCGTGGTCGCGACATTGCGCAAAGCACGACATCCACTGATGCGCCGGATTGCGCAACAGCACGATGTGAACGGCGTCGAATGCGCGGCTCAGGCCGGCCAGGCGGCCAAGCGAGCGCGAGAAGCCGATGACCGGGCGCCTTCCGCTTCGCCGCGCATGATCGAGGAGCGACGAGATGTACCGGCATTGCGCCTCGGGAAGCGCGGCCCCGCGTTCCAGAAAGTATGTCGCCGTCGTGAACTCCTTGCGGAACAGCCTCAATCCGTGAGCCGTCAAGAGGGGCGCGTACTCGGCCATGTAGGGCGCATCGAGAAGAGGGTGCTTCGACGGCCACGACCGCGAGGTCCTGGCGAGGAGCCGAGCACGAGAGTTGGTCCCGAGCGACTCGTTAAACGGCTCGTAGAACGTCAGCGTGTCGGGGCACGCACGGAACTTGCTCCAAAGATAAGTGCCGCCTCCACGCCAAAAGGTATGGATGAAAATCGGCTGCGCCGGAGCGGCACCACGGCGATGCAACCCGGCTCCCAAGTGCGCAATGCCGGTCTCAGATTTGCGAGGCGGCTTCTCCCGCTCGCGGTCGTGGGTGCGACACTCAGCCGCACGCTCCACAGACCCGCTGCGCTTCCGCCACGTACCCGCGCGCCCGAGGCACACCGCTGTTGCCCCTCCCCTTCGGCTGCGTGGTCGCCTTTCGTTAATACGAGCCGAATCGCGCGCTCCTGCGGCGCCGTGCGATGATTGCGCGCTAGGCCTTGCGAGCAGGTGCAACGCTTTGAATTCGCATCGATATCACGGGCTCTTCGGTCGCCGGAAGTCGAGGCACGAACCCGCGAAAGCCGGCGCTCGCGCTATCGAAATTGACCTTCGTCAATTCCGCCCGCACGTGACAAAAAAAGAGACCGATATTCGCGAGCCCCGAGTCGCCTCGACAATTCACGCTCTGGTTGACGCGACAACAGGCGAACGAAGGGAATAAAGACAAGTGCCACGCGGCTTTAAGCTGCCGCCAAGCCCTCCGGCCGCGCCCTGCGGCGCGCGCGCGAAGGTCCCCAAGGGCAGCATCGAGGCTCCCTACCGAGATTTCAGCAATTCGGTCGGCCCGCTCTGTCACAAAAATTTTCTTTGCGATTCATTTATTTAGAAAGGATGCCCGGCGGCATCAGAGGATCTCGGCAACGCTGCCGCCCTAGGCGACACCAGGCGCACATCGAAGATGCCGCGCGCGCCATCTTGCGAGCGCTGATGCCGGTGAAGGAAACCGCGTACGGTAGGCGTCCTAAAGCGAGGTGTCAAGCGACCCGCACAACCTGGCAAATGAATATTGATGTTATAGAGTGGTGCATCAATGAGTCCGCAAAAGAACCCATGGGCAATGCGGGCCATAGCAGGAGGAGGTTGCAATGCGAGTCTACGGGCAAAGCCTCGATACCGCCAAGCCGGCCGATGCGGACGCCTTGCGTGGGCGTTTCCTGGCCGGCCGGCCGATGACGCATGCTTTCGAGCGCCGCACGGGCGGCGGCGAAGTCGGGCACGTCATCAATCTCCCGGACGTGATCGCGGGCCAGTCGCGCGATGAATGGCTCGCGCGGTTCGGCAATCTGTCCCAGCTCGAGCTGGCCTTCGACGAGCAGGACAAGATCCTGTGGTGCTCCTGGAACATCTCCGGGCGGCCGATCTTCACGCTCCGGCTCGGGCGCGAGATCCGCACGCTGCAACGCGGAGTCCAGCAG
>DATNIJ010000349.1:0-2831 GCA_035604475.1 Alphaproteobacteria bacterium | reverse complement strand
CTCGCTCATGGCCGCCAGCAAATTCACGGCCCACCGTGATATACGGGCGCCATTCGTCGGTCATCAAACGAGCGCTCGGATCGACATTCCGACTAAGCACCTCTCTCAATGTATTGGCCTTGGCGTCTTTGACTGGAAAGGAGCGGGCACGGCCACCGCGCTCGACAAGAGCCACGACCGGAACCTTTTTCGTGCCGCGTCCATACTTAGATGCCTTGCCGCCTTTGCGCGGTTTGCCGCCGACGTAGGTTTCGTCCGCCTCGATTGTCCCTTTCAACAAGCCCGCTAGAGGCTCTTTTGACATAGCGTGACGAATACGCATCGCCATGTGCCATGCAGAGCGATACGACCCCAGCCCGAGTTGCCGCTGTAGCTGCAAGGCCGAGACGCCTTTCTTTGACGAGCATATAATGGCGAACGCCATCAGCCATGTGCGGATCGGAATATGGGATTGCTCCATGACCGTCCCCACCGTAGCCGTAAACTGCTCTTCGCAGGCGTTGCACCTGTAGAGCCCCACGCGGTGTGCGCTGCCTTTAAGCTTAGTGACGTTCTCGGACTCGCCACAGTGTGCGCATACCGGGCCGTTCGGCCACCGGAGGCGCTCAAGCGCTTCTCGAGCTTGATCTTCTGTTAGCCTAGACAACTCGATCAGGGTAAGGTCGTTGAGTGTCATGGCACGCTCCATTGATTCTGGAGCGAATTATGGCACATTCAGCTAAGTTTGTAAAGTGCATAATTCCGTTCATAGAATATAGCGGTTGCCGGCAAGGGGAAAGCGGCTCGCAGGCGGGAGCGGGAAGGCTCGGGTCGGTGCCGCTCGTTCAGGCCTCTTTCCACGTTTAGGTTGGTCGTTGCGAGGAAGCGAAGCCGACGAAGCAATCCAGGATCCCCTGCCAGGGTCTGGATTGCTTCGCCTCCTGCCTCCGCCGAAGCGAAGCCGCTTCGGCTTCGCGCAGGCAGGTCGGCTCGCAATGACGCGAGTGGAAGCCGGGAGCCATATGTTGGAACCGAACCATCAACGGGGGCGCTTTGCCATGAGCCTGCCGAGGCTCGCGAGCCGCAAGGCGCAGGCGGCGTGGGCCTCGCGCTCGAGTGCGCGATATTCCCCTACTAGCTTGCGTCCGAACGTCGTGAGCGCGGCACCGCCGCCCGTCTTGCCGCCGAGCCTGGTCGTGGTGACGCGCTCTTTGAACAGGCGATTGAGCTCGTCGACCAGAAGCCAGGCGCGGCGGTAGGACATGTTCATGGCACGTCCCGCGGCCGAGATCGAGCCCGTCTCGTCGATCAGCTCGAGCAGGCGGATCTTACCCGGCCCGACAGCGCTCGTCGGCGAAAGATCAACCCGGATCGTGAGCCTCACCATCGCGGGATCGTACCATCGCGTGCGCGTCTCTCGCCATTGCTATCGCAGCAACGCCTGCGCCGGAGGCGAGATCCTGGACGCCGCATTCGCCGATGCGCGTTGTCTTCTGCCGCTTGCGCTTGCTAAGATGACGCCGATGACGCCGATGACGCCCAAGCGAACGCTCGATACCAAGGGATTGAAATGCCCGCTTCCCGTGCTCAAGGCGCGGCGCGCGATGAAGGAGCTTGCGGCGGGCGACGTGCTCGAGGTGCTCGCGACCGATCCGGGCGCGCTCAAGGACTTCCGCGCCTTCTGCGAAACCACGGGCGATACGCTTCTCGCCTCGCGTCAAGAGGGCGAGGTCTATGTCTTTCATATCCGGAAGGCGGCGTGAGGGACGACGGTCGTCCGTCGTCCGTCATCTGCCCGGTGCGAGCTGCGCCTCGGTGACCCCGCGTGCCGCCACGTCGGCAGGGAGCGGTTTGCCTTGCGCCAGCGCCGCCGCGATACGGCCCATTGCCGGCGAGGTCTGGATGCCGTAGCCGCCTTGGCCGGCGCACCAGAAGAAGCCTTCGGCATCGGGCGCGAAGCCGACCACCGGCGTCTTGTCCTTGACGAAGCTCCTGAGGCCCGCCCAGCGGCGCTGGATTCGCGAGATCTTGAAGGTGCTCGCCTTCTCGATGCGGTCGGCCGCAATCGCGATGTCGAGCTCCTCGGGCTGGATGTCCTGCGGCTCGACCGGGGTCTCGTCCGCGGGCGAGCCGAGGAACTTGCCGGCTTCGGGCTTGAAATAGAACTGCTCGTCCACGTCGGCGGCGACGGGCCAGCCCTCGATCTTGGCGCCCTGCGGCGGGTCGAAGATGAAGGCCGTGCGCCGCTTGGGCACGATCGCGATGGGCTTGGCGCCGATGCGCGCGGCAAGCACGTCGGCCCACGCGCCGGCCGCATTGATCAGCACGGGAGCGGAGAAGTCTCCGGCCGGGGTGCGCACGTGCCACAGGCCGCCCTTGCGCTCGGCCGCGGTGAGCTCGGCCGACGTCACGACCTGTCCGCCGCGTGCCTTGAGGCCCTTGAGGAAGCCCTGGTGGACGGCGTGCACGTCCAGGTCCATGGCATCGGCATCGAAGAGTGCCGCTTCCACGTAATCGAAGTGGATGAGCGGGAAGAGCGCCAGCGCCTCCTTTTTCGCAAGCCGCCTCAGGCCCGGCGCATCCTTCTTGAGCTCGGCGTATTCGCGCTCGAGTTTGGCCATCTGGTCCTTGCGCGCGAGGTAAAGCACCCCGCGCGGCGAGAGCAGGGGGGAGTCTGCAAAGCCCGCGGGCGGATGCTCGAGAAAGGCGCGGCTCGCCGCGGTGATCGCGCGCACGGGCGCATTGCCGTAGCTCTCGATGTACATGGCGGCGGAGCGCCCGGTCGAGTGATAGCCCGGCTGGCTCTCGCGCTCGAGGAGGATGACGCGGCCGCGCGCGGCGAGCTCGTAGCC
>DATNIJ010000348.1:0-5392 GCA_035604475.1 Alphaproteobacteria bacterium | reverse complement strand
CGCGGATTCCGAGATCGAGGTCCTGCTCGAGCCGGCCGCGGGCGGCACGCTCGTCACGGTGCGGCACAGGAACGTGCCCGACGGTCACACGAGCTATCGCGACGGCGGCTGGCAGAAGAGCTACTTCGAGCCGATGAAGAGATACTTCGGCGGCGGCAAATAGCGAATTCCGCCGGCCGATCCGGCGGCGAGTGCCCCCGGACAAAACGAGCCGAAATCCGCCCGCTCCGGCGCGCTCGGATGCCCGCCGAGCGCATCTCGCTGCTGGCCGGACCCTCGCGCGAGCTCCTCAACGATCCCAAGGTGCAGACGGCCTATCTCGGGATATAGATTGTGGAATCGAGGTCGGGCCGGCGAATGACGAGACTTGGCATAGAAAAGTGAGGCAAGCATGAGCGTACGTCCGGAGTTCATCCTGGAATCCGCGAAGGAGCTTCAGGAGATCAGGGTGGCGCCCGCGCGCGCGCGCGAGCTGGCGCTCGAGGTCGACCGCCTCAACAGCGCCGTGCGCGCGGCAAGCGCAAAGCTCGATTTCGATGCCGAGCCGAGCGCCTTCCCCGCCCTTCTTGCCGCGCACGCCCGATGACGGACGACCCTTGCGGCATGAGCCTGATGGAGGTGGCGGACGCCATTCGCGCGCGGCGGCTCTCCTCGCTCGAGGTGACGCGGGCCTGCCTCGCACGTATCGAGCGCCTAGATGGGCATCTCAAATGCTTCATCGCGCTCGAGGCCGAAGCGGCACTCGGAGAGGCAGCCGCGCGCGATGCCGAGCTCGCGCGCGGCAAACTGCGCGGCGCACTCCACGGCGTGCCGCTCGCGCATAAGGACATGTTCTATCGCCCGGGTGCCGTCTCGACCGGCGGCTCTGAGATCAGGCGCAATTGGCGCGCCGAGCGTCATGCGACCGTGCTTCAGCGCCTCGAGGCCGCGGGCGCCGTCAACCTTGGCCGCCTCAACATGTCGGAGTTCGCCGCAGGCCCCACCGGACACAACAAGTTCTACGGCGCCTGTCGCAACCCGTGGAATCCGCGCCACATGACCGGGGGCTCCTCTAGCGGCTCGGGAGCGGCGGTGGCGGCGCGGCTCGTCTATGGCGCGCTCGGCTCCGACACAGGTGGGTCGATCCGCATGCCGGCGGCCGCTAACGGCGTCGTCGGCCTCAAACCCACTTACGGACGGGTGAGCCGGTTCGGCGCCATGCCGCGCGCCTGGTCGCTCGACCATGTCGGCCCGCTCGCCCGCACCGCCCTGGACTGCGCCCTCCTCTCCGGCATCATCGCAGGTGCCGATCCCCAGGACCCGACCGCGAGCGCAGCACCGGTTCCCGATTACCTCGCGAGCCTGGCCGCCGGCATCAAGGGCTGGCGCGTCGGCGTGCCGCATGAGGAGGGCTACGCCGGGGTGGCGCCCGAGGTGCGCGCCTCGCTCGCGGCGAGCCTCGAGGCGCTGCGCTCCTTGGGCGCCCGCCTCGTGCCGGTGCGCTTGCCGGACCTCTCGCTCGCTTACCAAGTAGCCGACACCATCATCAAATGCGAGGCCGCGACCATCCACCGCCGCTGGCTCGGCGAGCGGCCGCAGGACTACTCGGACCATGTGCGCAGCCGGATCGAGGCCGGGCTCTTCATCCCGGCGACCCGCTATATCGAGGCGCTCAGCCTGCGCGCAACCCTGCTCGCGGAGTTCCTCACGCAAGTGATGGCGGAGATCGACGTGCTGCACCTGCCGGCACTCCCGCTCCCCGTGCCTACGCTCGCGGAGAGCGACGTCGAAGGCACCGGCGAGGCGGTGCTGACGCTGGTGGCGCAGCTCTCGCGCTTCACCCGGCCCTTCAACCTCTTGGGGCTCCCCGCCTTGAGCGTGCCGTGCGGCTTCAGCGCGAGCGGCCTGCCGCTCGGCTTCCAGCTGATCGGCAAGCCCTTCGCCGAGGCCGCGCTTTTCACTCTGGCGCACAGCTATCAGCAGGCGACGGACTTCCACAGGCAGAGCCCACGGCTTTAGAGCGGGCTCAGCTCCCGGGCACGGTGCCCGGCGGCAGCGATTTGATGTAGGCCGCGATCTCGCCGGGCCGCGTGAACCACACCTTGCGGCGCTCGGCATGGTTGGCGATGTGCTTGAGCGCCTCGCGCAGCACCCGCAGGCGGTAGGGTTGGCCGACCACCATGGCATGGAGGGCTATGCCGCAGACGAGCGGCTGGCGCTCCGACTGGCGCAGCATCTCCTCGAACTGGTCGACGATCATCTTGGCGAACTCGCTCGGCGTGTGGTGGCGATTGAGGAGCTGCGGCGAATCGTTGATCTCGAGCGGATAGGGTACGGAGAGCAGCGGCCCCGCGCGCGTGCGCAGCCAGATCGGCTGGTCGTCGCAGGGCCAATCCATGAGGAAGACGTAGCCGGCCTCCTTCAAGAGGTCGGGCGTGACCCTGGTCTGCGCCATCCACGGCGCCATCCAGCCGCCGGGCGGCTTGCCCTCGTGGCGCCGGATCGTCTCGGTCACCTCTTTGATGAGCTGGCACTCGTCCTCCTCCCACGCCGGCGTGGGTCGCTCCGAGTTGGTGCGGCCGTGGGCGATGATCTCGTCGCCGCGCGCGCGCACCGCCGCCGCCACCTCCGGGCAGTAATCATAGACGGCGGTATTGACCAGATGATTGCCGGGGAGCTTGAGCTCGTCGAGCAGCTCGAGCAGCCGCCACACGCCGACGCGGTTGCCGTAATCGCGCCAACTGTAGTTGCGGTGGTCGGGAGGTGGCGTCTCCGCGGAGACGAAATGCCCGAGGCCCTGCCCGAAGGCGAAATGCTCGATGTTCAAGGCGACGTGAACGGCGAGGCGCTTGCCCTCGGGCCAGGAATAATCCGGCCGCTTGGTGATGGCCGAGTAATCGTAGCGTCCGTGCGTCGGCAGCTTCATGGCGTCTCCCCTTTGCGCTGCCGATGATGCCGGAGCGGGGAGGAGGTGTAAAGCGCGGCCCGGTCTTGCACGGCTCACCGGCTCCGCCTTGCTCCATAGTCCGAATAAGGTAAATTCTGACGCAGGCAAGACCACGCATCGGGGGAATACCGGCTATACGAGAACGACAGGGAGGGGATTTTCATGAGCGAACGAAGCACGTCTCCGCTCGGCATTCGGCGGCCAGCCTGGGTCGATGAATTCCGCGCCTTCATCATGCGCGGCAATGTCGTCGACCTCGCCGTCGGCGTCGTCATCGGGGTCGCTTTCACCGGCGTGGTGAACAGCCTGGTGAAGGATGTTCTGACCCCGCTCATTGGTCTCGTCGTCGGCGGCATCGACTTTACCAACGTCTTCGTCACCCTCAAGGGGTCATCAGCCACCACACTCGCCGACGCGCAGAAGGCCGGTGCCGTAACCTTGAACATCGGCCTCTTCCTCAACGCCGTCATCCAGTTCCTCATCGTCAGCTTCGCGATATTTTGGCTCATCAAGGTGCTCACGCGCGTGCACGTGCGCGAGGAGGCAAAGCCCGCGGCCCCGCCTGTGCCGTCGCGGAGCGAGGTGCTGCTCGGGGAAATCCGCGACATACTGGCCGAGAAGCGCGGCTAGCGCGTCTGCCGCTATGATGGAAGCGCGTCCCTGCCGCGCTAAGGAAAGATTTCCACCACGGAGACACGGAGGACACAGAGAAGCGAAGAAGAGAAAATTTTTCTCTCTCTCCGTGCTCTCCGTGTCTCCGTGGTGAAACCTTTTTCGCGAATTCGGCCTTGCGCGGGGACGCGCGTTCGCGGACACGCCTCAGCGGCGCGGCTCGCCGATGGGCGCACAGTTGCTGCGTCCCGACATGAGGCAATCCTCGAGGGCGGACTCCGAGCGCAACTTCTGCACGAGAAAAAGGCCGAGCACCGCCAGCAGAAGGATCAGTGCCAAGCCGGCAAGCCGTGCGGTCGAGCGGTCGGCGCTGTTCTCGTCGGGATTCTCGTCGTCAGGGTTAGGCACGGTCGGCCTTCAACCCAGCACTCATTCGCCCGGCCGGCGGCTCGGCGCCGGCAGCGTCGTGCCGTCGTCATGAACCTCCTGTGCCACCCGACCGCGCCCGCTCAACCATCGGGCGGCGCGATCGAGGTAGAGATAGATGATCGGGGTGGTGTAGAGCGTCAGGAACTGGGACACCAAGAGGCCACCGACGATGGCAATGCCGAGCGGCCGGCGCAGCTCCGAGCCGGAACCCTGGCCCAGTGCTATGGGCAGGCTGCCGAAAAGAGCCGACATCGTCGTCATCATGATGGGACGAAAGCGCAAGAGACAGGCCTGGTGGATCGCCTCGAGCGGGTTCTTGCCCTCCTCGCGCTCCGCAACGAGCGCGAAATCGATCATCATGATCGCGTTCTTCTTCACGATGCCGATCAAGAGGATGATGCCGATGAGGGCGATGACGCTCAGATCGTAGCCGCAGAGCGTGAGCATGATGAGCGCGCCCACGCCGGCCGAGGGCAGGGCGGAGAGGATCGTGATGGGATGGATGTAGCTCTCGTAGAGCATGCCCAGCACGATGTAGACCACGAGGATCGCCGCCGCGATGAGGAGCGGGGTCGAGGACAACGAGGCCTGGAAGGCCTGTGCGGTGCCCTGGAACGAGCCGTCGAGGGTTATGGGCGTGTGCAGGCGGCTCTGGATCGCCTGGATGGCGTCGACCGCCTGGCCGAGCGAATAGCCGGGTGCGAGATTGAAGGAGAGCGTCACCGAGGGGAATTGGCCCTGGTGGTTGACCGTGAGCGGCTCGACCTTGTCGGTGAAATGCACGAAGGAGCCGAGCGGCACCTGGGAGCCTCCCGGGCCCGGCACATAAATGCGCGCAAGCGCCGCGGGGTCGTTCTGGAACTGCGGCTGAACCTCGAGGATCACCTTGTACTGGCTCGTCGAGGTGTAGATGGTGGCGACCTGGCGCTGGCCGAAGGCGTCGTAGAGCGTCTCGTCGATGAGCGAAAGGTTGAGGCCCATGCGCGAGGCGGCATCGCGGTCGACCTCGATCGCGATATGCGGGGAGGAGATCTGCTGGTCCGAGCCCACGTCCTGGACCTGGCGCAGCTTCTCCATTTCTCCCTGGATGATCGGCGCCCAGTGATTGAGCTCGCCGCTGTCCGTATCGGTCAGCGTATATTGATACTCCGTCTTGGAGAGCCGGCCGCCGACGTTGATGTCCTGCCCGGCCTGCATGAAGAAGAAGGCGCCCGTGACCTGTGCCACCTTGGGACGCAGGCGCTGGATGACCTGCTGGGCGGAGACGTCGCGCTCCTCGAAGGGCTTGAGCTGAACGAAAAAGCGCGCCGTGCTCTCGCTCGGATTGCCGCCGGTCGAGCCGGCGAACCCGACCACCGCATAGACCGCGGGATCGCCGAGCAGGATCTTCGCGAACTGCTGCTCGATCTTCGACATGGCGGCGAA
>DATNIJ010000347.1:0-34052 GCA_035604475.1 Alphaproteobacteria bacterium | reverse complement strand
GCGGCCCGCCTCGCGATCGTGGCGAGCGACACGCTCGGCGGCCCCGAGGAGATCGCCGAGCTCGTCCGCCAGGTCGAGGCGCGCGAGATCGATGTGCTGATCGGCACCCAGATCATCGCCAAGGGCCATCACTTCCCGATGTTGACCCTCGTCGGCGTCGTGGACGCGGATCTCGGGCTCGACGGCGGCGAGTTGCGCGCGGCGGAGCGCACCTATCAGCTCCTCTCGCAGGTGGCCGGGCGCGCCGGCCGCGAGCTGCGGCCCGGCCGCGTCCTCTTGCAGACCTACCGGCCCGACCATCCGGTGATGCGGGCGCTCCTCGCAGGCGAGCGGGAGAGCTTCCTCGCCGTCGAGGCGGAGATGCGTCGCAAGGCCGGCTTTCCCCCCTTCGGCCGGCTCGCCGCCCTCATCCTGGCGAGCCACGACGAGGCGGCCGTCGAGCGCGCCGCGCGCAGCTTCGGGCGCACCGCACCTCGAGGTGACGGGATCGAGGTGTTCGGGCCGGCACCGGCACCCTTGGCCCTTCTGCGCGGCCGCTTCCGCCGCCGCCTGCTGCTCAAGGCCGCGCGCGGAACCAACCTCCAGGCCGTGCTCACGAGCTGGCTCGCGCGGGTCGAGGTGCCGCCAAGCGTGCGCGTCGTGGTCGACGTCGATCCCTACAGCTTCCTTTGAGGCGGTGCGCTATCGCGGGCAATGGGCGATTCAATCGGTTTCGCTCGATGATTTGGCGCGCCGGTCCTGATCCGCTTGACTCGATGGCCATCGATAAAGTTGTATTATTGCAACGTGGGAGCGTGTGACCCGAGGCTCACGGCATCCTCGCCTCTCGGCGGCGGATTGCCATGCGCCTTCGGTCCGGGGCCTTCAAGGACCGTTCCCGCTTAACCTCCGCCGCGCCGCACTCTCCAGATCTGCCAAAAATCTGCCAACCGTCGGCCGTCCGGGCAATGCCCGGACGGTCGTGCCGCTGTGC
Organism: Alphaproteobacteria bacterium; assembly: GCA_035604475.1. Taxonomy (GTDB): domain Bacteria; phylum Pseudomonadota; class Alphaproteobacteria; order JACZXZ01; family JACZXZ01; genus DASPPM01. Next base: position 33,079 of record DATNIJ010000347.1, on the reverse strand, counting down.
GCTCTGGCTCGTCCCACCTGCCGACGCATCCTTTAACCCCTCAGCAAGGAGGAACGCTCCCATGGACCCCGCTGGAAAAGACAAGCCCAGGAAGAACATTCTGCGCGATGACGAAGACAATCCGGTCTATGACAAGGTAGACCATCGCGTCATCGAAATGCCACCCGGCGAGGATCCCCACTTTTTCATCGACCAGGGTCTCCTCCACCGAATTTATATGGGTGGAATACCGACAGAGGGAGAACTGTATCAGATGGTTGAAGCGCTCATGCCTCTCATCAAATTCAGGCAGGGAGGGGCCTGGGACGCACAGCGGATCAAAGGAACGGTCGTGCATGAATTCATCAACTACGCAACGGTTGCCATTGGCCTCTATGGTGCCGCCGCAGGGATCGATATGAATAGCATGCTCGAAATAGAGGACTTCTATTTTAGATTCCAATCGACACACCGAAAAGGTGCAAAAATGGATAAGACATATACCCACCTGCCCGACATTAATGTCAAGAATACCGAGCTCGGCTACGAATTGTTCGAAACCGGCAGGATCGGTCCATCCAAGAAGTGACCTCGTTTGCACTGGCTGGTGCCGCACGCCGCTGCTACAATTTTCCTGCCATGATCCATGACGAGCTACAACCACAGGCAGCGCCGGGAACGTCAAAGCGAACGCGCCGCAGGATGGCCCTCTTTCTCTGGCCGTTTGCCCTCGCGATCGCGGGACCCGCCGGCTTGATCCTGCTTTGGTCGATCTCCTTCGATGCGGCCTTCATGTTTGCCTTCCCGTTCCTTGGCCTCTGGGCGTTCGTGGCGCTCATCGCCCTCGTCGTCGCCGTGATATTGGCTATAGAACGGCGCTGGCTAGGGGCCCTGTCGCTCGCCCTTTTCCCCCTGGCGGTGCTCGTAACATTCCTCAACTTCATGAGCGTATGGGGATTTGCTACCCAGACGGGCGAATACATCCACTTCCGCGCGAAGCGTGCGGCGTATCTTGCGGACATCGCCAAGCTGCCCACGGACAAAGGACCGCGTCTCGTGGTCATCCATTGGGGAGGTTTTCTCGGATCTTATCGTGCCGTGGTCTACGACGAGAGCGATGAAGTGGTGCTCTCCGAGGAAAAGCGGTCCGCAGTTTGGAAGAAGCGAACCGAAAGGACAGAACTGGCCTGCGAGGTGGTACATGCGGAGTCGGTCGGGATTCATTTCTATATCGTCCGCATCGCCTGTTAGTCGGCCCTCGTCGCGTGATGGCGATCCTCCGAGCTTCCCTTGGGCCCTTAACAGGCCAATAATCGGCCTGCGCGGCAACGAAGTGCTGGAAGAAGGGGGAGCGATGGACAAGGCGATCGACCGGCTGCAGCCTGATGGCGAGATCGTCGCCATCCGGCACGATATCCATCGCCATCCCGAGCTCGCCTACGAGGAGGCGCGGACGAGCGATCTCGTGGCCGCGCGGCTCGCGGCCTGGGGCTACGAGGTGCACCGCGGGCTCGGCAAGACCGGGGTCGTTGGCACGCTCAAGCGCGGCGGCGGCACCAGGCGCATCGGCATCCGCGCCGACATGGATGCACTCCCCATCCACGAGACGACCAACCTGCCGTACGCGAGCGTGCATGCCGGCAAGATGCACGCCTGCGGCCACGACGGCCATACCGCGATGCTGCTGGGGGCGGCCAAGGCGCTCGCCCAAGCACCGAACTTCGACGGTACCGTGCACCTCATCTTCCAACCCGCCGAGGAAGGCCAGGCGGGCGCGCGCCGCATGATCGAGGACGGCCTCTTCCGCCGCTTTCCCTGCGACGCCGTCTTCGGCATGCACAACATGCCGGGCTATCCCGAGGGCAAGCTCGTCTTCCGCCCCGGGCCCTTCCTCGCCTCGGCCGACCGCTTCCAGGTCACTATCGAGGGGGTGGGCGGGCACGGCGCCGTACCGCACAAGACGGTCGATCCGGTGGTGGTAGCGGCGAGCACGGTGATGGCGCTGCAGACGATCGTCGCGCGCAACATCGACCCCCAGCGCCCCGCCGTGGTGACGGTCGGTGCCATCAAGGCGGGCGAGGCGGCGAACGTGATCCCGGGCGAGGCCGAGATGCGGCTCTCGGTGCGCTCGCTCGACCGCGAGGTGCGCATGGAGCTGCGCCGCCGCATCACGGCCCTCATCACCGCCCAGGCCGAGAGCTACGGGGCCACCGCGCGTGTGACGCTCCACGAGGGCTATCCGGTTCTCGTCAATCACGCGAAGGAGACGGCGTTCGCGGCGGAGGTGGCCAAGGAGCTCGTCGGCCCCGAGAACGTCGAGACGGATCCGGCCCCCCTCATGGGGAGCGAGGATTTCGCCTACATGCTGGAGGAGCTGCCGGGCTCCTATCTCCTCATCGGCAACGGGGCGGGCGAGGGCAGCTGCATGGTCCACAATCCCGGCTTCGACTTCAACGACCGCTGCATCGCCATCGGCAGCCGCTATTGGGTGCGTCTCGCCGAGCGCTATCTCGCGAAGGGGTGAGGCGCGCCTTCGCGGCCTGCCGGGCCTCAGCGCGTGCGCTCCGGCCGATCGTAGCCTGCCCTCAAGGCCAGCCACAGCTGCGCCACCAGGGAGAGGCTGAGGAGGACGGCGAGTGCTGCCATGGCGTCTTCGCCCACGAGCGGGCGGAAGGCGAGCTCCACGCGATGCTCGCCGGGCGGGAGCGCGAGCGTCTTAAAGCCGTCTGCGTTGCGTCCGACGGGGACCCGCACGCCGTCGAGCGTCGCCTGCCAGGCCGGCAGCCAGGCATCGCGATAGGTCAAGCTGCCGCCGGCAGGCGTGCTCACGGCAATGGAGAGCTCGTTGGCGCTGAAGCGAACCATCCGCGCGTCGCCGGCCGGGTCGCTGATCGTGAGCTTGGGCCGGCCGCAGCCGAAGGCCTCGTCGAAACCGCCGCCGAGCCGCTCGAGCTTGCCATCCGTCATTTCGTCATCCGTGGCGCCGCGCCGCTTGAGCGCCTCGCCGACCCAGCGCGCATAAGTATCCGAGCGCGCGTTGGGTACGCATGGATCGATGCCGAGGAACGACCACATGCCATGATAGCGCGCGCCGATCGGCTCGTAGGGAGCCGCCACCGTCGGGTTCGCCACGCGCACCGGGTGGTAAACGAGCGCCCGCGGCCATTTGTACCAGGGCTCGACCAGAACCTGGCCGGCCGCCTCTGCCGCCGTCGGTCGGATTTCGGCGAGGGCCGCATAGAAGGTCGCCTCGAAGGCGACGCGATGAGCGACCACCTCGCCGGCGAGCACGAGCGCAAGGATGGCCGGGGCCCACGGCTTCAGCCTATTTCCGCCAAAGAGCACCAGCACCAGTGCCAGCGCGAGTGCCATGCCGCCGGCAATGGCGATCCAGCCGTAAGCGAAGGAGTCCCAATAGAACAGAAGTGCGTAGTGATGAGCCTGGAACACGCTTGCGACGAGCACGACCATCGCCGCCGCATACAGGAGTGCCGCGCAATTCCTGCCCTCGAGCGCCCTCGCATCCGCAAGTACTGTGGTGACGACCAATATGGCGAACGGCTTCGCGAACACCGAGGCGTAGCTCACCGGCCGATAGAGCTTCATCCCCGGCACCCAGTCGTAGACCCACTCGCCGACGGGAAACTGGTTCGGCAGCGAAAAGGCCGTGAGCAGCAGCAGCAGGATGAGAAGCTCGGGAACGAAACGCGCGCGCCAGCCGAAGACGAGGGCATAGAGCAGCACCGCGAGGTTGCCGGCACCGAAGTAGAGCCAGACGTCGTAGGTGGTGATCGGCCGGCCGATGAACAGATCCAACAGGCGGAGGGGGGGTATCCCGTAGAGGTAGTAAAGGAAGACATGGAGGCTCGGCAGCAGGGTCTGCGGGTCGCGCAGCCGGGCGGAGAAGCGGATCGTCTCCCAGGCCTCGCGGTCGATGGCGATGAGCCCCAGTGCGAGCGCCGCGGTCAAAAAAGCGACCGCGAGCGCCGGCAGCGTGAAGGCGCTCGAGATAACGCGTCGCCATTCCGCCGCCAACGCCTTGCGGTAGCGCAAGCCTGCCATGAGTGCGAAGAGGGTCCCCAGATAGGCTTCGGGAATGACGAGGTATTGCGGGTTGCCGTAGACGCTCGCCACCAGCACCAGAACGCTTGCCAAGAGGTAGATGGCCTGCCGCGTCCTGAGGAAGCGCACGATGAAGAGCATCATGAAGAGGAAGGTCAAGGCGAAGCCGTAGCTGAAGTTGGGCTGGGTCTCCATGTAGTGGCTGAGCGGCATGGCGACGGCGGCGAAGGCCACGTGCGGGCCGGATTTGCCGCTAAGCTCGCGCGCGAGAAATGCCGCGGCCACCCCGATCAGCGCGAAATCGGCCCCCACGGCAGCAAAAAAGAGAAGCTTGATGTCGGCAATTCGGAAAAGGGCGCCGAGGAGGGCCGCCCCTGCCTTCGTCGGACCGAAGGTGAAGGCAATCTCGAAGGCGTTGGGGAGCCCGTAGCTCGTGTATGGCTGCCACAGCGGGATCTCGCCGCCGGCGACAATCGAGGAATAGACGTAGTGGAAGATCTGGTAGTAGGCGAAGACGTCGTTCTGGGGAAAATAGGCGTCCGCATAGCCCGCCCAACCGACGGCGAGGCCGCTCGCCAGTGCGAGCAGGAGGGGCAGGCGCATCCCGGCCTCTAATCGCACGCGCGGTCCTGCTTGGGCTGCCAGAACCACAGCTCGCGCCAGAACTGGAAATAGTAGGCGGCACCCCAGCGGAAAATCTGCAGCTTGCGCTTGCCGCCGATGCGCTTGGGCTCGCCGGCCGCGATCTCGGCAATCCGCTTCTTCGCCTTCAGTGCCCGCACCGACATGATCGGCTCCCAGCTGATGACGGTGCGGAACAGCTTTTCCGGCAGGCGATAGGTCTCCTCGGCGCCGAGCCCGAGCTCGTCGATCAAGCCGCGCCTGAAGGCGCGGTAGATCACCATGACGTCGGTATAAGCGCCGCCGTGCAGCCGGTTGACCGTGCGGGTGAAGAGCCAATTGCCGAAGCCGGTGAGCACGTCGTCGTCATCGCTCTGCGCATCGCCCAGGTAGCGCGAGCCGATCACCAGATCATAGCCCTCGCGGACCTTGGCGATCATCTCCGGAATGAACTCGGGGTCGCAATTGCCATCCGGGCTGAGCGTCAGGATGATGTCTCCCGTGAGCTGAGGCAGCGCGTCGAAATAAGCGAAGCGGATTCCCGGGCGGCGCTGGGCGATGATCTGATAGCCGTGCTCGCGGCACCATTCGCGGGTGCCGTCGGTCGAACCGCCGTCGGCGACGACGAGTTGATCGTACCATTCCGGCCGGATGCGCGGGAGGATGGCCTTGACCCCCTCCACCTCGTTCAAAGTGAGCGCGACGATCGAGACTTTCATCTCCTTGACCGCGGGAAAAACGGGCGCGCTCACCATAGCGATGCCCCTGGGGATGGTCATGATATCACTGGGCACGTTCTCCCGCCTCCTCGAGCAAGCGACTCGGTCGGCTCCTCACCGAAGCCTCGACCGAGACGGATTCTACGCTAAAAGGATGCGTCATAATTATTATCCCGACATAACAATTAGCAGGCATGATGCTCTCCGCCCCGAGCCCAGGATATGGCGGGCCCCGAGGGGTGCTGCCAGCTATCGGGCGCAAGGGCGTTCCGGACACGGCGACCCGGCGATTCGCGGTATCGAGTCGCGCTGCGGCCGTGGTTGATTTCCGCCCGCCGTGTGGTTATGCAGGGGCACTGCGGTAAAGCTCTGGCGCTCAATCACGCAGCAAGCGGCGATTTCACTGCGACAGATGAGGTTGGAGGTCTTGAGCGCACTCCTCGAACGCGAGCCGAGCAGCGACGATCTCGAGCGCATCTACCGCTCGTTGCGCCTCATCCGGCGGGCGGAGGAGGAGATCGCGCGCATCTATCCCTCCGACAAGATCAAGAGCCCGGTGCATCTCTCGATCGGCCAGGAAGCGGTCGCGGTCGGCGTGTGCGAGGCGCTCCGTCCCGACGACGTGGTGTCGCCCACCTACCGCGGCCACGCCGCCCTCCTGGCCAAGGGCGGCTCGCTCAAGGGCATGATGGCCGAGCTCTACGGCAAGGCGACCGGGCTCACCGGCGGAAAGGGCGGGTCGATGCATCTCATCGACATGAGCCATAACGTGCTCGGCGCCTCGGCGGTGGTCGGCACCACGATCCCCATTGCGGTCGGCTATGCGCTCGCCTTCAAGCGCATGAAATCGACGCGCGTGGTCGCGGCCTTCTTCGGCGACGGCGCCACCGAGGAGGGGGTCTTCGCGGAGAGCCTCAATTTCGCGTCCCTGCACCGCCTGCCGGTGCTGTTCGTCTGCGAGAACAACGCCTATGCCATCCATACGCCGATCGCCAAGCGCTGGGCGACCGACCGCCTCGCCGAGCGGGTGGCGAGCTACGGCATCCCCGCCCGTCGCATCGACGACGGCGACGTGCTCGAGATCCGCGCGCAGGCGACCGCCGCCGTGGCCCCGATGCGCGGCCGCGAAGGGGGCCCGCATTTCCTCGAGTGCCGCACCTATCGCTGGCGCGAGCACGTCGGCCCCAACGAGGACTATGACGCGGGCTATCGCTCCCGGGCCGAGCTGGCGCCATGGCAGAGGAACGATCAGCTCGAGCGCATCGGAGTCCTGCTTGCCGCCGGCCGGCGCGCAGCCGTCGATGCTGCCATCGAGTGCGAAATCGCGGATGCGATCGCCTTTGCCGAGGGCAGTCCCTTTCCCGAGCGGGAGGCGCTCTTCACCGATGTCTTCGCCGGCTAGCAACGCGCGGCTCCTGAGTTACGTGGATGCGCTCGCCGAGGCGGTCGCACAGGAGATGCGGCGCGATGCCAGCGTCTTCGTCTTCGGCTGCGACGTCGACGACCATAAGGCGATCCAGGGCTCGACGCGCGGGCTTGTGGAAGAATTCGGCGTCGAGCGCGTCTTCAACACCCCGCTTTCCGAGGACGCCATGGCGGGAGTCGCGATCGGAGCCGCCATGGCGGGCATGCGGCCGATCCACGTGCACATCCGCATGGATTTCCTCATGCTGTGCATGAACCAGCTCGTCAACATCGCGGCCAAGAGCCGCTACATGTACGGCGGGCAGGTCAAGGTGCCGCTCGTCGTGCGCAGCGTAATCGGCAAATCCTGGGGCCAGGGTGCCCAGCACTCGCAAGGCCTGCACGCGATGTTCATGCACGTGCCCGGGCTCAAGGTGGTGGCCCCCTCGAACGCGCACGACGCCAAGGGCTGCCTGACCGCGGCGATCCGCGACGACAATCCGGTGATCTTCGTCGAGCACCGCTTGCTCTACTACGCCGACGCGTTCGTACCCGAGGAACCCTACGAGGTGCCGTTCGGCAAGGCGCGCGTGTGCGGCGCGGGAGGGGACGTCACGATGGTCGGCGTCTCGAACATGCTGGTCGAGTGCCTGAGGGCGCGCGAGCTTCTTGCCGAGGTCGGCATCTCGGCCGAGGTGATCGATCCGATCTCGCTTGTCCCGCTCGACATCGAGACGATCGTGCGGTCGGTCGGCCGCACCGGCCGGCTTCTCGTCGTCGACAACGCCTGGACCTGCTGCGGGGCGAGTGCCGAGATCGTCGCCGGCGTGGCCGAGCGTGCTGCGAACGGTCGGCCGCTTCAGGCCCGCCGCATGGGCTATGCTCCGGTCACTTGCCCGACCACGCCCGCCCTCGAGGCGGAGTTCTATCCCGACCCGGCGAAGATCGCGCACGTTGCCCACGCCATGGTGCGTCCCGATGCAACTCCCTGGCGGCCCGACCGGAGGCACGCCGAGCTTGCCTATCAAATGAAGTTCCGCGGGCCCTTCTGAGGGGGGCCTCGCGGCAGTGCGAGGAGCAGAGCGAGCCCATGTTCTACGATTTGGCGGCCGGCACCTGGGGAGCCGAGGAGATCGCGGCGATCCAGCGCGTGATCGCGTCCGGCCGTCTCACCATGGGGCCGCAGGTGGCGCGTTTCGAAGAGGCCTTCGCCGCCTATCATGGACGTAAGTACGGCGTCATGGTCAATTCCGGCTCTTCCGCCAACCTCGTCGCGGTCGCGGCGCTCTGCTACAAGAAGGAGCGTCCGCTCGCGCGCGGCGACGAGGTGATCGTGCCGGCGATCGCCTGGGCCACGACCTATCACCCGCTGCAGCAATACGGATTGAAGCTCAAGATCCTCGACATCGAGCTCGAGACGCTCAACATGGATGTGACGGTGCTCGAGCGCGCGATCGGGGAGCGCACGCGCGCGATCGTCGGCGTCAGCATCCTCGGCAACCCTGCGGCCCTCGACGTCATGCGCGCCGCGGCCGACCGCCACGGCCTCTACTTCATCGAGGACAATTGCGAATCGATGGACGCCGAGCTCGCCGGCAGGAAGGCCGGGACCTTCGGCCACGTCTCGACCTTCAGCCTTTTCTACTCGCACCACATCTCGACCGTCGAGGGCGGGGTGGTGACGACGGACGAGCGCGAGCTCTTCGAGCTCTGCCGCGCCATGCGCGCGCACGGCTGGATCCGTGACCTCCCCGCCGATTCCGAGCTCTACGAGAAGCACGCCGACGATTTCCACGAGGCCTACCGCTTCATCCTGCCGGGCTACAACGTGCGCCCGACCGAGATCGGCGGTGCGGTCGGGATCGAGCAGCTCAAGAAGCTGCCGGCAATGACCGCGGCACGGCGGCGGAACTGGGACTATTTCCGCAAGCTCTTCGGCGGCGACAACCGTTTCATCATCCAGCGCGAGAACGGCAAGAGCTCCGCCTTCTCCTTCACCATCATCCCCAACCCGGAGCTCGGCATCCGGCGCGCGGACATCCTGCCGCGGCTCAAGGAGGCGGACATCGGCTACCGCATGATCACGGGCGGCTGCATCACGCGCCACGACGTGATCAGGCACTACGACTACGCGTGCCTGGACGGCTTGCCGAACGCGAACCTCGCCCACGACGAGGGATTCTTCGTGGGCAACCATCCCTTCGACCTCACCGCGCAGATCGCACGCCTGCGCGAGGTCCTCGACCGCGCGGCGCGCGCATGAGTGCTGCAGCCCCCCCCCGCGCGAAGTCCGGCCTGCAAGTCCTGGTGACGGGTGGGGCCGGCTATCTCGGCTCGGTCCTGGTGCCCGAGCTTCTGGCGGCCGGCCACAAGGTCACCGTGCTCGACAATTTCATGTACCGTCAGAACAGCCTCGCGCACGTCTGCCATCTTGCGAACTTCGAGGTCGTCGCCGGCGATGCGCGGCAGGCCGAAGCCCTGCGGCCGTTGGTGGAGCGCGCCGACCTCGTCATCCCGCTCGCGGCGCTGGTGGGGGCCCCGCTCTGCGAGAAGGATCCGCTCGCGGCGACCTCGACCAACCGCGACGCCGTCGCGACGCTCGTGAAGATGCTCGGCAGCGGGCAGCGCATCATCCTGCCCACCACCAACAGCGGCTACGGGGTCGGCGAGAAGGATAAGCGCTGCACGGAAGAGTCCCCGCTGCGTCCCGTCTCGCTTTACGGGCGCGACAAGGTCGCGGCGGAGGAGTTGGCACTCGCGCACGGCAATGCGGTGAGCCTGCGGCTCGCGACCGTGTTCGGCATGTCGCCCCGCATGCGCATCGATCTTCTCGTCAACGATTTCGTCTATCGCGCCGTCCACGACCGCTCCGTCGTGCTCTTCGAAGGACACTTCCGGCGCAACTATCTCCATATCCGGGACGTGGCGCGCGCCTTCCTTCATGCGATCGACAAGTTCGAGACGATGAAGGGCGAGCCCTACAACGTCGGGCTTTCGGACGCCAATCTCTCGAAGCTGGAACTCTGCGAGCGCATCAAGCTGCAGATACCGGAGTTCGCCTACCTCGAGGCCGCGGTCGGCAAGGATCCCGACAAGCGCGACTATATCGTCTCGAACGCCAAGATCGAGCGCACCGGCTTCAAACCCGTCTTCTCGCTCGACGGCGGCATCCGCGAGCTGATCAAGGGCTATCGGATGATTCGCAATTCGGTCTATGGTAATCTTTAGTGCGTGCCGCGGCGGCGGGAACGTCGGGGTGCAGAGGTATCGGGGGAGCAGCACCGCGATGAGCGGAAGGAGTGGCCTCGAGCTCTTGCTCGTCAATCCGGGCAGCCGCGCCAAGACCTACCAGCAGCTTGGCGAGGAGCTGACCGCGGTCGAGCCGCCGCTCTGGTGCCGTCTCCTTGCGGGCTACGTGCGCGACCGCGGCCACTCGGTCGCGATCGTCGATGCGGAAGCGGAGGAGCTCGAGCCGGCGGCCGTCGCGGCGAGGGTCGCCGAAGCGAGGCCGCGGCTCGTCGCCGTGGTCGCTTTCGGCCACCAGCCTTCCGCCTCGACGCAGCAGATGGCGGCAGCCGGCCCCGTCTGCCGTGCCATCAAGGAGGACAACCCCGCCCAAGCCGTCATCATCCTGGGCGGCCATGTTGCAGCGCTTCCAGAGCGCACGCTCCGCGAGGAGGCGGTCGATTTCGCCTGCAACGGCGAGGGCCCGGTCACGCTGAGCGAATTGCTCGCGGTCTTGCGCGGCGGGAAGCCCCATGACTTCTCCAAGGTCCAGGGCCTCGTCTATCGCGAGGATGGTGCCGTGCGCACCAACCCCTCGGCAGCGCTCATCGTCGAGCTCGACAAGGACCTCCACGGCAAGGCGTGGGACCTGCTGCCGATCGAGAAATACCGGGCGCATAATTGGCAGTGCTTCGGCGACCTTGCCGCCCGCAAGCCCTACGCGTCGATCTATACCTCGCTCGGCTGCCCTTACAAATGCAACTTCTGCTGCATCAATGCACCTTTCGGCGTCAACCGCTACCGCATGCGCGCGCCGGCAGCGGTCGCGGCGGAGATCGACCTGCTCCACGCCAAATATGGCGTGAAGACTTACAAGATCGTCGACGAGATGTTTGTGTTGAACGAGCGGCACGTGCTCGGCCTGTGCGATCTCCTGATCGAGCGCAATTACGACCTGAACATTTGGGCCTATGCGCGGGTCGACACGGTCAAGCCGCGCATGCTCGAGAAGCTGCGCCGGGCGGGCGTGCGCTGGCTCGCCCTCGGCATCGAGTCGGGCAGCGAGCACGTGCGCGACGGGGCCGAGAAGTCCTTCTCGGAGGCCGACATCATCGCGGTCGTGCGCCAGATCCAGGCGGCGGGCATCAACGTCATCGGCAATTTCATCTTCGGCCTGCCGGACGACGATCTCGAGACCATGCAGCAGACTTTGGCCCTCGCCCAAGAGCTCAATTGCGAGTTCGTCAATTTCTATTCGGCAATGGCCTATCCCGGCTCCCTACTCTACCGTGCCGCCTTAGCCAAGGGCTGGGCGTTGCCCGAAGAGTGGAGCGGCTTCTCGCAGCACAGCTACGATTGCCTGCCGCTCAGGACGGAGAAGCTCTCTGCCGCCGCAGTGCTCGAGTTCCGCGACCGGGCGTTCAGCGCCTATTTCGCAAGCCCGCGCTACCTCGACATGGTGGGTCGGAAATTCGGCCCGGAGGCGCGCGCGCACGTCGTCGCGATGGCGCGTCACAAGCTCCGCCGCAGATTGCTCGAGGCGGCGGCACCCGCAGCCGCGGCGCACGCGATCGAACCGGCGGCATGAGCGGCACGCCGCCAGGTGCGGGCTGCCTCGCGCGGCTCGACGTGCTCGTGCTCGCGGGCGGCCTGGGGCTCCGCATGCGCGAGGCGCTCGACGGCGGGCCCAAGTTGCTCGCCCCCGTCGCCGGCCGGCCCTTCCTTGCCTATCTCCTGGATTGGCTCGCGGGGTTCGGCGCGCGACGCATCGTTTTGGCACTCGGCTGCGGTGCCGAGGCGATTCTCGATCATTTGGCGCGGATGCAGAGGCCGGGTCTCGCGCTTGAGAGCGTGGTCGAGCCGCACCCACTCGGCACCGCGGGCGCTGTCCGCTTTGCGCGCGGAAGGCTCGCGAGCGATCCCGTCCTGGTCGTGAACGGCGACAGCTTCGTCGATGCCGATCTCTCAGAGCTCGTCGAGCGGCACCGGAAGGTCGGGGCGCTTGGCACGTTGTTGTGCACGGAGGTCGAGGACGCCGGCCGCTACGGCCGCGTCGTCATCGATGCGGCGGGGCGCATTGCATGCTTCGTCGAGAAGGACGCGAGCCATCGCGGCAGTGCCACGATAAGCGCCGGGGTCTATCTGCTTTCCAGCCGCCTCTTGGACGAGATTGCCGCCGGCACGGCCGTTTCCCTCGAGCGCGATGTCTTCGAACGCCTGCCGGCAGGCTCGCTTGCCGCCCTCGCGGGGCGCTACAGGTTCATCGATATCGGCACGCCGGAGTCGTTTGCTCGGGCGGCCGAGCTGCTCGGCGGTTCGGCGCGTGAAGCTGCGGCAGCGTGCTCGGGTGGTTGCAGGCGATGATCATCAGCAGGACGCCTTTCCGGATTTCCCTCTTCGGCGGCGGCACCGACTACCGTCCGTGGTTCCGCGAGCACGGCGGGGCCGTTATCGGCACGACGATCAACAAGTACTGCTACATCACCGTGCGCTATCTGCCGCCGTTCTTCCAGCACCGCCACCGTATCGTCTATTCCAAGGTCGAGCTGGTGCGGGAGATACCGGAGATCCAGCATCCGGCCGTGCGCGGCGTGCTTTCCGAGCTCGGTGTCGAGAAGGGGGTCGAGATCCATCATGATGCGGACCTGCCCGCGCGCTCGGGAATGGGATCGAGCAGCTCGTTCACGGTGGGCCTGCTCAATGCCATGCACGCCTTGCGCGGCCGCATGGCGACGAAGCTCGAGTTGAGCCAGCAGGCGATCCACATCGAGCAGGACGTGCTCAAGGAGGCGGTCGGTTGCCAGGACCAGATCTGGGCCGCATACGGCGGCTTCAATCGCATCGACTTCGCGCCGGACGGGACGTTCAAGGTGATGCCGATCATTATACCCGCCGGGCGGCGGGAGGAGTTGCGCCGATCGATGATGATGTTCTTCACCGGCTTGCCGCGCGATGCCTCCGTGATCGCCCAGCAGCAGATCGATAACCTGGGGCGCCGCGTTCGCCAGCTCGACGTCCTGCAGGGCATGGTCGATCGTGCGTCGGAGATCATCTGCGATGAGCGCGCGCCGCTCAACGAGCTGGGGAAGCTCATGGGCGAAAGCTGGCGGCTCAAGCGGGAATTGGCTTCGGCCGTCACCACGCCCGCGATCGACGAGATCTACGATGCCGCGAGGGCGGCGGGGGCCGTGGGCGGCAAGCTCTTGGGTGCCGGCGGGGGCGGCTTCATCCTTTTCCTCGTCGAGCCCGGTAAGCAGCAGCGCGTGCGCGAGCGGCTCAAGCATCTCCTCCAGGTCTCCCTCGACTTCGAGCAGGACGGCAGCAAGATCGTGCTCTATCAGCCGGACGGACTTTAGAGCGTCGAGGCGCAATGGGTGATCTGAGCGCGCGCCAGCGGGAACCCGCGCCGGGCGGATGCGGGACGCGGCGGGCCATCAAGGGGAGGGTGCTGGTGCCTTGCGGTCGCGCTCTTCTTGGCAAACGAGCACGACCAACGCCACGAGCGCGAGTGCCAGAGCGACGGCAAGGGCGAAGAGCAGCCTCTCCCCGACCAGCGGCCGGAAGACGAGCTCGACCCGGTGCTCGCCGGGTGCCAATGCCACGGTCTTGAAGCCGTCCGCGTTCGGCTCGAGTGCTGCCGGGGCGCCGTCCACGGTTGCTTGCCATTGGGGAGTCCATGCGTCGCGATAGGTAAGGATGCCGCCTTGAGGGGTGGTTACCGCAATGGTCGCTTCATTGGCGGTGAAGCGGATCATTCGCACTGTACCGGCGGGATCGTCGATCGTGAGCTTCGGCTGATGGCAGCCGAAGGCGGCCTCGAAGTCGTCGCCCAGAGCGTGGGAGCGAGGCGTTGCCGCAGGGCCGAAATAGCGGCGCGTTTGCGACTTCCCCAATCCGAAGAGCTGTCCTTCCGTCAATTCGAGATCGCTCGCACCGCGGTGCCTTAAAGCTTCGGCGACCCCCCGCGCATAGATGTCGGAGCGGGCGTTCGGGATGCAGGGGTCGATGCCGATGAAATCCCACAAGCCATGGTAAAGCGAGCCGCTCAACACGAAGCGGGCCCTGATGTAGGGATAGTGGCCGTTCGAAACGCGGGTCGGCTGATAAACCAACTGGCGCGGCCTTTGGTACCACGACTCGACGAAGGGCAGATCCGTGTACGCGATCGATGTTCGCGCCGGATCGAGTGCCGCGTAAAATGTCGCCTCGAAATCCGCGCGGTAAATCACCGTCTCGCCTGCTGCGATCACGGCGAGTACAAGGGATCCCCAGCGTTGCCAATACCGTCCTCGGCAGAGGACAAGTGCCGCGCTCAACACGACCGTCGCGCCGATGGGAAACCAACCGTACCCGACCGAGTCCCAGTTATTGATCGGCGGCAGAGCCGTGGTTTGCAGAATGATCGAGCAAAGCAGCACAGCCAAGCTGAGCAACAGCAGGGCAAAGCGAGCGCCGGCCTCGACCAGCCGCGGGCTGGCGAGCACGGCGGCAACGGCCAGGATGGCGAGGGGTTTGGCGAAGACGATTGCGGCACCCGCCGGTCGAAATATATTGACCCCGGGGACCCAATAATAGGCCCATTTGGCGAGCGGGAACTGCTCGGACAGAGCGAAGACGACGATGAGGAGAATGAGCGCCAACAGTTCGGGAACGAATCTTATCGGCCATCCAATGACAAAGGCAAAAAGCAAGATCGCGAGATTGGCGGCACCGAAATACGTCCAGATGTCCGGAACGCTGATGGGCCGCGCGATGAACAGGTCATAGAGTCTGGCGCCGAGCGGCGCCTGAAGATCGTGGAGGTAGTCGTCCAAAGCCGGCAGCAGGGTCACCGGGTCACGCAGACGCGGGGTAAATTCGGCGTACTTCAGCGTCTCGTGGTCGATCGTCAGCACGCCTGCGGCAAGTGCCACGGTCAGGCCGGCGAGGAGCAGCGCGGGGAGCGTGAACAGGCTGCGGAGGATGGCGCGCCAGTCCCTGAGCAGAGCCTCGCGGTAGCGCAGGCCGGCCATGAGGAGAAACAGCGCGCCGATATAAAACATCGGCACGACCAGATACTGCGTATTGCCATAGTTGTTGCAAACGAGCGTCAGCGCCGCCGCAATCAAATAGACGCCGCGCCGCGTCTCAAGAAAACGGAGAAGAAACAGAACGATGAGCAAGATCGTCAAGGCCGACAGAAAGCCGAAGTTGGTCGTGGTTTCCATGTAATGGGTGAATGGCATGGCCACCGCTGCGAAGCTCACGTGGGGTCCGCCCTTGCCGGTCAAATCGCGCGCGAGGTAGGCCGAAACCGCGCCGATGAGCGCGAAGTCGATGCCGATCGCCCCGAAGAACAGAAGCTTGATGTCGGTAATTCGGAAAAGCGCGCCGATGAGCGCGGTCGCCGTATTTATCGGGCCGAAGCTGATGAGCAGGTCAAAAGCGCTGGGAATGCCGTAACTGGCGTAAGGCTCCCATAACGGGATCTGATGGTCGTTCAAAATGGACGAGTAGGTGATGTGATAGAGCTGGTAGTAGCAAAAGACGTCGTGCTGCGGGAAATAGGTGTCCGTATAGCCCGCCCAGCCGATGGCGGCGCCGCTTGCCAGTGCGAGGAGGAGGGGCAGGCGCATCGGCATGATCGGGCGATCCTCGAGCGGCGCTCACCGGCCGCCGCCGCATTTGGTAGCGGTTTTTCGGGGTGCGTACAACGGAAGTGTCGCCAAAGCCGAGGACTGCGGGATGCGCCGATGACCAGGTTCCGGCAGGCAAATCGCCGCTCGCCATCATCCCCTTTCGGACAAATCGACGCATCCCGAGTTGGTTGCGCGGGCCCCTTGAGATGTGATAGGAAACAGCCGCTTTCGGGCGGCCAATGCCGCCCCCGAGGGTTGGGCCCCCGTGGCGCCAGGCGCGCGGGCGCGCCGAAAACCCGCCCCATCCCGGCTGCATCCGGGCAGGCGAAGCGGGATTCTTCAGGGCCATCGAGAGGGTAGGGCGAGTGGCTTCGGAAACGACAGGCCTTTCCCGCATTGCCGGACGCTATGCCTCGGCGCTTTACGAGCTGGCGGACGAGAGCAAGGAGCTCGACGTCGTGGCCGCCGACCTGCGCGCGCTCAACGCCATGATCGCCGGGTCCGGCGAGCTGCAGAGACTCGTGCGCAGCCCGCTCATCTCGCGCCGCGATCAGGCGAAGGCGATGGCAGCACTCCTCGAGAAGGCGGGCATCGGGGTGACCGTGCGCCACTTCGTCGGCGTTGCCGCCCAGCACCGCCGCCTTTTCCTCCTCCGCACCATGATCGACGCCTTTTTGGCGACGCTTGCGGCACGGCGGGGCGAGCTCTCGGCCCAGGTGAGCTCGGCGGCCCCGCTCGAAGCCTCCCAGGTGGAGGCGCTCAAGGCCCAGCTCGCCAAGGCGATGGGCAAGGCGGTCAACCTTGATTTCAAGGTGGACCCCGCGCTCCTCGGAGGGCTCGTCGTGAAGGTCGGCTCCCGCATGGTCGACAGTTCGCTCAGGAGCAAATTGCAGAGACTTGAGCTTGCCATGAAAGGTATTGGCTGATGGAAATCCGGGCGGCGGAAATCTCCGCCATTCTCAGGCAGCAGATCGCCAACTTCGACGTGCAGTCGGATGTGGCCGAGGTCGGCCAGGTGATCTCGGTCGGCGACGGCATCGCGCGCGTCTGGGGCCTCGACAAGGTCCAGGCCGGCGAGATGGTGGAGTTCCCAGGCGGCATCAAGGGGATGGCCCTCAACCTCGAGGCCGACAACGTCGGCGTGGTGATCTTCGGCGACGACGTCACGATCAAGGAAGGCGATATCGTCAAGCGCACCGGCGCCATCGTCGAGGTGCCGATCGGCAAGGCGCTCCTGGGGCGCGTCGTGGATGCGCTCGGCAATCCGATCGACGGCAAGGGCCCCATCGCCGGCACCAAGATGTCCCGTGTGGAGGTGAAGGCGCCCGGCATCATCCCGCGCCGCTCGGTGCACGAGCCGGTGCAGACCGGCCTCAAGGCGATCGACAGCTTGATCCCGATCGGCCGCGGCCAGCGCGAGCTCATCATCGGCGACCGCCAGACCGGCAAGACGGCGATCGCGATCGACACCATCATCAACCAGCGCGACATCAACAAGGCGGGCGACGAGAAGCGCAAGCTCTATTGCGTCTATGTCGCCATCGGGCAGAAGCGCTCGAGTGTCGCCAAGCTTGTCAAGACGCTCGAGGACAATGGCGCGCTCGAATACACGATCGTCGTCGCCGCGACGGCCTCGGAGCCGGCACCGCTCCAGTTCCTCGCCCCCTATACCGGCTGCACCATGGGCGAGTTCTTCCGCGACAACGGCATGCACGCGGTCATCTTCTACGACGACCTCTCGAAGCACGCCGTGTCCTATCGCCAGATGTCGCTCCTGTTGCGCCGGCCGCCGGGTCGCGAGGCCTATCCGGGGGACGTGTTCTATCTCCACTCGCGCCTGCTCGAGCGCGCGGCCAAGATGAACGAGGCGCACGGCGGCGGCTCGCTCACGGCCCTTCCCATGATCGAGACGCAGGCCAACGACGTGTCGGCCTACATCCCGACCAACGTGATCTCGATCACGGACGGGCAAATCTTCCTCGAGACCGATCTCTTCTATGCCGGCATCCGCCCGGCGGTGAACGTCGGCCTCTCGGTGAGCCGCGTCGGCTCGGCGGCGCAGATCAAGGCGATGAAGCAGGTCGCCGGCCGCATCAAGCTCGAGTTGGCGCAGTACCGCGAGATGGCGGCCTTCGCCCAGTTCGCCTCGGACCTCGACGCCTCCACCCAGAAGCTCCTGGCGCGCGGCTCGCGCCTGACCGAGTTGCTCAAGCAGGACCAGTACACGCCCATGCCGGTCGAGGAGCAGGTGGCGGTGATCTTCGCGGGCGTGCGCGGCTACCTCGATACGCTCAAGCTCGAGGACGTGAAGCGCTTCGAGACCTCGCTCCTCTCCGAGCTGCGCGCGGCCAGCAAGGCGATCCTGGACGCCATCCGGACCGACGGCGAGCTCAAGCCCGAGACCGAGGCGAAGCTCAAGGCGTTGCTCGACGATTTTGTCAAGAAGTTCGCCTGAGGCAGTGTTGCTGCTGCTTTGAATTCACCACGGAGACACGGAGGACACGGAGAGAAAGAAGGAGTTTCAGCGCAGAGGCCGCCGAGGATGCGCAGAGGCCGCGGAGGAGAAATTATTCTACCCTGCGCCCTCCGCGCATCCTCCGCGCCCTCCGCGTTAAAGACTTGCTTCCTGGCTTCCTGCTTCTCCGTGCCCTCCGTGTCTCCGTGGTGAATAACGCTGAGACGAGTGATCGATTGGTCACGCTGCAATAGGAACGCGCAAGAGCACTTCATGCCGAGCCTCAAGAGCCTCAGACTGCGCATCGTGAGCGTCAAGCAGACGCGCAAGATCACCTCCGCCATGAAGATGGTCGCCGCCGCGAAGCTGCGCCGCGCCCAGGAGACGGCCGAGGCGGCGCGCCCCTATGCCGAGCGCATGGAGCAGGTGCTCGCCGCCCTCGCGCAAAGCATGCGCGGCCGCCCGGCGGCACCCGCCATGCTGGTGGGCACGGGGAAGGACGAGGTTCATCTCGTCGTCGTCATGACGGCGGACCGCGGGCTTTGCGGCAGCTTCAACTCCTCGATCGTGCGCGCGGCGCGCCGGCTCATCCGCGCGCTCCTCGAGGAGGGCAAGAGCGTGAAGATCCTCTGCATCGGGCGCAAGGGGCGCGACCAGCTCAGGCGCGATTACGGCACCTACATCATCGACACCATCCAGGACGTGAGCCGGCCGCGCCTCGGCTTCACCGCCGCGGAGCGCATCGGCCGCCGCATCACCGAGATGTTCGGGACAGGCGAGTTCGACGCCTGCACGATCGTCTACAACAAGTTCAAGAGCGCCATTCAGCAGATCGTCACGCGCCAGCGCATCATTCCCTTCGCGGCAGCCGCGGCGGAGCGCGCTGAGGAGGAGGCGTCGGCGGCGAATGCCGCGGTCTACGAGTACGAGCCCGACGAGGAGGAGATCCTCGCCGATCTCCTGCCGCGCAATCTCGCGGTCCAGCTCTTCCGGGCGCTGCTCGAGAACAACGCGAGCGAGCAGGGTGCCCGCATGTCGGCGATGGACAGCGCCACGCGGAATGCCGGCGACATGATCAACAAGCTGACGCTCAACTACAACCGCACGCGTCAGGCGGCCATCACCAAGGAGCTCATCGAGATCATCTCGGGGGCCGAGGCCGCGTGAGGCCCTGGCGGCCGCAAGAGAATCGGCCGCAAGAGTAAAGAGAGATGGAGTAGCGCATGGCGAAGAACCTCGTCGGCAAGATCACCCAGGTGCTCGGTGCGGTCATCGACGTGCAGTTCGAGGGCGATCTGCCGCAGATCCTGAACGCGCTCGAGTGCGAAAACCACGGCCGGCGGCTCGTGCTCGAGGTGGCGCAGCATCTCGGCGAGAGCACGGTGCGCACCGTCGCCATGGACACGACCGATGGCCTCGTGCGCGGCCAGGAGGTGCGCGACACCGGCGGGCCGATCTTCATGCCGGTCGGCCCCGAGACGCTCGGGCGCATCCTGAACGTGATCGGCGAGCCGGTGGACGAGCGCGGGCCGGTCAAGGCCACGCACACGCTTCCCATCCACCGCCAGGCACCAACCTACATCGAGCAGTCGACCGAGGTCGAGATTCTGGCGACCGGGATCAAGGTCGTCGACCTCCTCGAGCCCTATCCGAAGGGCGGCAAGATCGGCCTCTTCGGCGGTGCGGGCGTGGGCAAGACCGTCATCATCATGGAGCTCATCAACAACATTGCCAAGGCGCACGGCGGCTATTCCGTGTTCGCCGGCGTGGGCGAGCGCACGCGCGAGGGCAACGACCTCTATCACGAGATGATCGAATCGAAGGTCATCGACCTCGAGGGACCGGGCTCCAAGGTGGCCCTCGTCTACGGCCAGATGAACGAGCCGCCGGGCGCGCGCGCGCGCGTCGGCCTCTCGGGCCTCACGGTCGCCGAGTACTTCCGCGACGAAGAGGGCCAGGACGTGCTGTTCTTCGTCGACAACATCTTCCGCTTCACCCAGGCGGGCTCGGAGGTGTCGGCGCTCTTGGGCCGCATTCCCTCCGCCGTGGGCTATCAGCCGACGCTTGCGACCGACATGGGCATCCTGCAGGAGCGCATCACCACGACCAAGAAGGGCTCGATCACCTCGGTGCAGGCGATCTACGTCCCCGCCGACGACCTGACCGACCCTGCGCCCGCCACCTCCTTTGCGCACTTGGACGCGACCACGGTGCTCTCGCGTCAGATCGCCGAGCTCGGCATCTACCCGGCGGTCGACCCGCTCGATTCGACCTCGCGCGTGCTCGACCCGCGCATCGTCGGCGAGGAGCACTACCGGGTCGCGCGCGAGGTGCAGCGCATCCTGCAGACCTACAAGTCGCTGCAGGACATCATCGCCATCCTCGGCATGGAGGAGCTCTCGGAGCAGGACAAGCTCACGGTGGCGCGCGCGCGCAAGATCCAGCGCTTCCTCTCCCAGCCCTTCCACGTGGCCGAGGTGTTCACCGGCTCGCCCGGCGTCTTCGTCAAGCTCGAGGACACCATCAAGGGCTTCAAGGGCATCGCCGAGGGCAATTACGACGACCTGCCCGAGGCCGCCTTCTACATGGTCGGCACCATCGAGGAGGCCGTCGAGAAGGCGAAGAAGCTCGCGGCCGAGGCGGCCTGAGCGCGCGAGCGCGCGGCTAAGGCGGAGTGTCAAGGAGAGTGCCAAGCCATGGCGGAGAAGTTGCGCTTCGAGCTGGTCAGCCCCGAGCGCCTGTTGCGCTCGGAGGAGGTGGAGATGGTGGTGGTGCCGGGGGCGGAGGGCAACTTCGCCGCCCTCCCGCGGCACGCCCCGCTCCTCTCGCTGCTGCGGCCCGGCACGCTCGATATCTATGAGGGCCGCGAGATCGTCGCGCGCTACTTCGTCGCGGGCGGCTATGCCCAGGTGACGCCCGAGCGCTGCACGGTGCTGGCGGACGAGGCGATGACACTCTCGGAGATCGACCGCGGTGCCGTCGAAGCGGCGCTCAAGGAGCTCGGCGAGGACTTGGAGGACGCCAAGGACGACGCCGAGCGCGCGCGCATCAAGGCCAAGATCGCCGTCGCCGAGGCCAAGCTCAAGGCGACCGCCGCCTGATAAGTCGCGGAAACCCATGGGATAATCGGCTGAGGACGCATCTTGCCAGGGCGGGCGGAGGAGGCGATATAATTCTCTGGGTCGAGCTACAGGAAGCGTTGTAAGGTCCGCCATGGCGCACTGGAAGCTGGACGACATTCCGTGGCAGCGTTTCGAGCCTGCCCTCGTCGATCCCGAAATCCTCAAGCTCGTGAAGGCGGCGAGCCTCGTCGAGCATAACGGCCACGCCTACGCGCGCTACCTCGAGCAGGTCTTCGCCGACGATCCGGGCTTTAAGGAGGCCGCCTGGGCCTGGGCCCGCGAAGAGGTCCAGCACGGCGAGGCACTCGCGCGCTGGGCGGCACTCGCCGATCCCGCCTTCGACTTCGCGGGCGCCTTCGCGCTCTTCGCCGCCAAGATCAAACTGCCGAGCGGGACGAACCACTCGGTGCGCGGCACGCGCGCGGGCGAGCTCATCGCGCGCTGCGTGGTCGAGGTCGGCACCAGCTCCTACTACACGGCCCTTGCCGCGGCGGCGGCGGAGCCGGTGCTGCACGAGATCTGCAAGCACATCGCGGCCGACGAGCTGCGCCATTACAAGCTCTTCTACACGCACCTCAAGCGCTATCTCGAGCGCGAGCGCATCGGCGCCCTGCGCCGCGTGCTCGTGGCCCTCGGCCGCCTCTTCGAGAGCGAGGACGACGAGCTCGCCTTCGCCTATTACGCGGCGAACCACGCGAGCGACGGCCCTTACGAGCGCAAGCGCTACGCCGCCGCCTACGCGCGCCGCGCCTACCGCTTCTTCCGCCCTGCCCACGTCGAGCGCGCCGTCGCCATGACGATGAAGGCGGTCGGCCTCGACCCGAAGGGCGGGCTCAGCCGCGCCCTTGCCCGCTTCGCCGCCTGGTTCATGGCCGCCCGCGCCCACCGCCTCGCGCGCGCGGGTGCGTGAACGGGGCGGGCGGGCTCGGCGAGCAGCACGAGACTCCAACCGGACAATACGGCGCTCAGCCGCGCACGACAAAGCCTGGCGCTGCCATCGAGCCTTGAAATTATATAACTTACGGGTTATATACCGATGGCTTGGACGGTCGCCTTTGCCGAGGAGTTCGTGGGCGAGGTCCAAGCGATGGAGAAAGAGGTTCGCCGCGAGCTGCTGGCGAGGGCGCGGCTGCTTGCCATAGCCGGACCGCAGCTAGGCCGACCGCATGTGGACACGCTGAACGGCTCGGACTACCCCAATATGAAGGAGCTTCGCTTCATGGCCGGTGGCGGGGTTTGGCGCGCGGCCTTCGCGTTCGATCCGAAACGGCACGCCATTCTGCTGGTCGCCGGCGATAAGAGCGGAACTAGCCAAGCGCGCTTTTACAAGCGCCTGATCGCCAAGGCGGATGCACGCTACAAGGCGCATCTGGAACGCATGGGGTCATAGACATGGCAAGGACGTTGAAGGATGTTCTGGATACCCTCCCGGCCGATGAGCGAGCGGAGATCGACCGGCGCTTCGAGGAGCTGGTCAACGAAGTCGAGTCGCTGAAGGAACTGCGCCGGCTTTCGGAGCTATCCCAGGCCAGGATCGCCAAGAGGCTGAAGATCAGCCAGCCCGCCGTTTCCAAAATCGAGAAGCAGACGGACATGTACCTCTCCACGCTGCGCAGCTACGTGGAGGCGATGGGCGGCGAGCTCGATGTGATCGTCCGCCTGCCCAACCGGCGGCCCGTGAAGGTCAAGTCGCTGGAGGATGTGGCTGCGTCGTGAGGACGATGAAGGCGTTCGGTCTCGACCCGCAGGGCGGGCTCAGCCGCGCGCTTGCCCGCCTCGCCGTCCGGTTCATGGCCGCCCGGGCCCAGCACCTCGCGCGCGCGGGCGTGTGAACGGCTCCAGTCTTCGCCGAGCCTCACCTTTCCCATCGCTTGCGCGATTGGCCCCTTCCCTCTCCCGCCTCGCGGGAGAGGGTGGCGGCGAGCCCTCAAGGGCGAGCCGCCGGGTGAGGGATTTTCTGATGGCGGTGTCGTCCCTCACCCTTCCCGTCGCTACGCGAGGGGCCCCTTCGTCGATCCGCTTCGCGGCTCGACCCCACATGCGGTAGAGGGAAGCTTCAGCTGCGGGCGACGACGTGTCTCAATCCATGCCGCTTATCGTTCGAAGCTCTCCCGCGCCGCCGCGACGACACGCCGGGTGAGGTGCGCGATGTCGCGGCGGAGCTTGGCGAAGCCGCCGTTCGGCACCACGGCGGCCTCGTCGAGATAGAGTGCGCGGTTGATCTCGATCTGCACCGAATGGCGACCCGCGGCCGGCCGGCCGTGGCGCCGCACGATGGCCGCCCCCTTGTAGGGATCGTTGAGGGCTACCCGATAGCCGAGCGCCTCAAGGCTCTCGCAAAGGAGGGCCGTGAGCCCCTTGTCGCAGCTTCGCCCCTCCAGGTCGCCGATCACGAAATCGGCGCGGGGCTTGCCTTTGTCGGGCGTCATCTCGTTGCCCATCGCCTTCATCGAGTGCCAGTCGATATGCCAGGCGAAGCCGAAGCGTGCCTGAAGGCCGTCGAGGGCTGCATCGAGGGCGCGGTGGTAGGGCCAATAGACGCTGTCGAAGCGCTGTCGCACCTCGGCGACGCTGAGCTTGTCGGCATGCACCTCGACCCCCGGCACGAGATAGCGCCGCACCAGGCCGAGACCTTTCCGCGTCTTGGCCGTCGGTTTGAGCGGCGTGGGCCAGGGCTCGCACAAGAGCTCGTTGTCCAGATCGTCGGGCTCCCGGTTGGCGTCGATGTAGCAGCGCGGGTAGGTCGCATTGAGCAGCGTCACGCCCAAGTGCGGCGCGTCCGCCACCAGCTCGTCGACATAGGCGTCCTCGCCTTGGCGCAGGATCGGAAGCGGGGGCTTCACGCGCCAGTCGGCGGGGTAGAAACGCCCGCTGTGGGGCGAGTCGAACATGACCGGGACCGGCTCGCCGCTGGGAGAGACGAGATCGAAGGGTTTCACGGCTACCTCAGCGCCGCCGCGACGTTGCCGCCGTCGCAGGTGAGCACCGCACCCGTCGTCTTCTCCGCGAGCGCCAAGGAGACGAAGCACTGCGCCACGTCCGCGGCAGTGACCTCGCGCGCGAGGAGATTGCCCGCCATGTATTCCCGCTCCGAGAGCCCGCGCGCCTTGGCGCGCGCTGCGATCATGCCGTCGGTCAAGAGGCCCGAGCGGATACGGTCGGCATTGACCGCATTGGAGCGGATGCCGTCCTTGCCGTAGTCGATCGCATACTGGCGCATGAGGAAGAGGGTCGCGGCCTTGGGCAGGCCATAGGGCCCGAAGTCTGGGCCCGGGTTGACCGCCTGCTTGGAGGTGTTGAAGAGAAGGCAACCGCCGGTCCCTTGCGCGCGCATGATGGCGACCGCCTGCCGCGCCACGCTCTGGTGGGCGAAGAAGTTGAGCTCGAAACTCTCGCGCAGGGCCCGGTCCGCGACCTCGCCGATGCGCCCTTGCCAGGCCGCACCCGCATTCGACACCACGATGTCGACGCCGCCATAGCGCTCCGAGATGCGCGCGAAGGCCGCGGCCACCTGGCCGCCATCCGTCACGTCGCAGGCGAGTGCCAGGCCGCCGATCCGCTTGGCCACGGATTCCGCGAGGGCTTCGTCGCGGTCGAGGATGGCAACCTCGGCACCATGTGCTGCAAACGCGGCGGCGGTGGCAGCCCCGATGCCGCTGCCGCCGCCGGTGACCGCCACGATCTGGCGTTGCAGCGGCTTCTCCGCGGCCTTGCCGAGCTTCGCCTGCTCGAGCGACCAATATTCCATCTCGAAAGTGTCGCTTTCCGAGATGCTCTCGAAGCGGCCGATGCGCTCGGCGCTTGCGACGACGTCGATCGTCGTCTCGGCGAGGTCGCCGGCGATGCGTGCGTCACGCGCGGAGGCGCCGAGCGCAAACAGGCCGACGCCCGGGACGAGGATCACGCGCGGCACCGGATCGAGCTCCTTTTTCTTGACCCGCGAGAGGGCGTTATGGCGCGCGAAATAGGTATGGTAGCTCGCCTTGTAGGAGGCAAAGGCGTCGCGCGCCGCGCGGGCGAAGGCGCTCAGGTTCGCGGCGTCCGGGGCCGGAAGGATGAGTGGGACGCGCTTGGTGCGGATCACGTGATCGGGGGTCACAACACCCGCCTGGCCGTAACGCGCGAGCTTGGCGCCGTTCACGTAAGCGAGCACGTGCCTCCCCTTGCGGCAGCTCATGACGAAGCGGGTGAAGCGGCCCGCCTCGGGCTCGAGTGCCAAGGCTGCGAGTCCGCGCAGGATGGGTGCGATCTCCGCCGCGGAGGCGAGCGTCCGCGGGAGTGCTGCCATACTCATGACCCGGTTGGCAGCGCGCTCGAGGCGCTGCTCGGCTAGGCTCACGAGCTCGATCATGCGCGCGTAGGACTCGCGCGCGGTGCCCCCGAAGGTGAAGATGCCGTGCTTGGCCAAGATGAGGCCTTCCACCTCCGGATCGACCTCGAACACCTGGGCCGCCGTCTTGGCGAGGGCGAAGCCGGGCATGATGTAGGGCACGATCGCGACGCGCCGGCCGAAGACCTCGCGGCAAATAACCTCGCCCCGAGGCTGGTCGCTGAGTGCGAGCACGGCGTTCGCGTGGGTGTGGTCGATGTAGGTGTGGGGGAGAAAGGCGTGGAGCAGGGTCTCGACCGAGGGGTTGGGGGCCGCGCTGTCGAGGAGATTGCCGCGCTGGGCGTTCACCATGTCCTCGTCGGAGAGGCTCTCGAGCCGGCGCAGCTTGCGCAAGGGCTCGAGCCGCACGGCGGGCAGCCCGGGCGGCTCGATCGTCGCCATGTCCCACCCACTCCCCTTGACGCAAAGGACCTCGACCTCCTCGCCGAGGAGGTCCTTGGCCCGGGTCTTGAGCGAGGTGTTGCCGCCGCCGTGCAGCACCAGACGCGGCTCGCCGCCCAAGAGCCGCGTCGTGTAGACCCTGAGTGCCAACTCGCGGCTTACCCCTTCCGCGCCGTAGTGCTGGGTGGCTGCCTCGGCATCGCGGTCGGACCAAAGGTTCTGCATGCGCTTCCCGTGGCTCGCCTTGTCACCGCGGACCTAGCATATCTGCCTAGGATAGGCCAGCCTCAGCCGCGCGCATTCACCTTCGCGAGATGCTCGCGGAACTCGGCGAGCACCGCCTCGTAGAGCCCGCGCTTGAAGCCGACGGCGAGGCCGGGGAGGAGTGCCGGCTCGACCCAGCGCCACGTGCTGAACTCGGGGTGATGATGGCGATCGAGGTCGATGTCGGAATCGCGGCCGGTAAAGCGGCAGAGAAACCATTTCTGCTTCTGGCCGCGGAAGCGTCCGCCCCACGCGCGCGCGCGCATGGGGTCCGGCAGGTCGTAGCTGAGCCACTTCCGGCTCTCCGCGACGATCTCGGCCTTGTCCGTGCCGATCTCCTCCTTGAGCTCGCGCAGCGCCGCCTGGGCCGGCGCCTCGCCCGCATCGATGCCGCCTTGGGGCATCTGCCAGGCGCCGGGCAGGTCGATGCGCTCGGCGACGAGTGCCAGGCCGCGGCTGTTGACGAGCATGACCCCTACGCCGCGGCGATAGGCGTCGTCGCCTTCCCACTGCTGCGCCATCTCAGCTTCCGCTCCGCTGGCGCACCATCGCCGAGACGGGGGCAAGCGAGATGCCCTTTTGGGCAAGCGTTGCGGTCCAGGCGGCTACGCGCTCGATTGTCACCGGGTAGGGGAAGCCCACGGCGATGCTCGCACCCTTCTGCCTGGCCTCCTCCTCGACCGCCTGCAGCCTTTGGTCGATGGCGTCGCGCGAGGCCTCGGTGTCGATGACGCGCTCGGTCTCCGCCGCCGGCAGTCCGAGCTGCCGGGCGATACGCGCGGTAGCACTATTGCCGGAGGTACCGCTGTCGAGGAAGAGGAGACCGCGCTCCTTGAGCTCCGCGAGGATCGGGCGCATGTCCTCTTCGGCGCTGGAGAAACTCGCGCCCATGTAGTTGGTGGCGCCGACGTATCCGGTGAAGCGCGAGAGAAGCCAGCTCAGGCGCTCGAGATTCTCGGCCGGCGTCACGGCGGCGAGGAGCGCCCGCGGCTCAGCACCCGTGTCGGACGACTCGTCCGCCTCCATGGGCAGGCTGAGCAGCACCTCATGCCCCGCAGCGCGCGCCAACGGAATGTACTCCTCGAGCCCGTGAGCGTAGGGCGAAAAGGCGAGCGTCACGCCGCCCGGCAGCTCCTGGATCGCCGCTTCGGTCGCGGCACTCGAGAAGCCGAGATTGCCGATCACGATGGCGACCCGGGGCCGGCTGTCGCTCTTGTCGAACGGGCGGGCATAGACGCGCCAAGGCGCGCGCCCGTCGGGGGCGATGCGCGGCAACGGCCCGAGCTTGTTGCGCTCGACGAGGCCCGGTGCCGGAGCGGGCACCAACGCGAGCTGGGGCGCTGCCGCGGCGCCGGCCTTGCCGGCGGGCACAGCACTCGGCACCGGCTCGGGTGCGGCCGGAGGCTGTGCCGCCTGAGGCTGTGCCGCCGGGGTCTCGGGCGCGGGCGGCACCTCCGGAGCGGGCGGCGCTTCCGCTTCCACCGGGGCTGAGGGTGCCGGGATTGCGGCCGAGGCGGGCGGTGCCGCCGGAGGAGGGGCGGGAGGCGGGGGTAGGCGGATGGTGACGCGCGCGACGCGCGGCTGCGGCAGCTCGGCCGGCGGACCCGAGATCCATAGCCAGGCAATGACCTCGAGGAGGAACGCCAGAAGGACGAGAATCGTCGCGCTGAGCGGAGTCAGCCGCCGGTCGTCGTCCTTCTTGGCACTCCGGCCATTCACACGCCCGTCCTTAGGACTGCGCCGCTAGGCGGACAAGGGAGCGCCTCGGCGTCTCCATTCAATTGCTCACGCGCTGGTTGAACAATGTCACGCCGCGCAGAAGGTCGAGCGCCCGCGCGAGCTGATAGTCCTGGGTGTCGAGCGGCTTTTCGGCTTCGGCCGGCTTGGCCGTCTGGTCGCTGGGAGCCGCCTTGCTTTCACCGCCCTTGCTCTTGTCCTTGTCCTTATCCTTGTCCTTGTCCGCATCGCCCGGCTGCTCCGCGAGTGTGGTGTCGTTGTGCAAGGCGCCGCGCAAGTCGCGCTCTGTGCGCATTTCTCCATCGGCGACGTGCTCGACCTTGGCCTGCTCGACGACGATGTCGGGGTCGATTCCGCGCGCCTGAATGGAGCGCCCGGAGGGCGTGTAGTAGCGCGCGGTGGTGAGACGCATGGCGCCGTGGCTGCCGAGCGGCACGATCGTCTGCACCGAACCCTTGCCGAAGGAGCGCGTGCCGAGCAGCACGCTGCGGTGATGGTCCTGGAGCGCGCCTGCGACGATCTCCGAAGCGGAGGCCGAGCCGCCGTTGATCAGCACCACCATGGGCACGCCGGCCGCGAGATCGTGGCCGTGGGAATTGAAGCGCTGGACGTCCTCGGCACGGCGGCCGCGCGTCGACACGATTTCGCCGCGGTCGAGGAAGTCGTCCGACACCGCGACGGCCTGATCGAGGAGGCCGCCCGGATTGTTGCGCAGGTCAAGCACGATGCCCTGGAGATTCTTGCCGAGCTTGTCCTTGAACTTGACCATCGCCGCCTTGACGCCGTCGTCGGTCTGCTCGCTGAACGAGGAGATGCGGATGTAGCCGATGTTGTCGAAGGTCTCCGAGCGCACCGATTGAATCTTGATGGTGGCGCGCTTCAGGCTCACCTCGAAAGGCTGCTCCTTGCCGCGCCGTATCGTGAGCTTGATGGCCGAATTCACCGGCCCGCGCATCTTCTCGACCGCCTCCTCGAGCGTCATGCCTTGGACGGGTTCGTTGTCGAGCTGGATGATGAGATCGCCCGGCTTGAGGCCCGCTTTCGCCGCCGGCGTGTCGTCGATCGGCGAGACGACCTTGACCAGGCCGTTATCCATGGTGACCTCGATGCCGAGTCCGCCGAACTCGCCGCGGGTCTGAATCTGCATGTCGCGGAAGCTTTTGGCGTTCATGTAGCCCGAGTGCGGGTCGAGCGAGGTCAGCATGCCGTTGACCGCGGCCTCGATCAGCTTGTCATCCTCGACCGGCTCGACGTAGTCCTCCTTGATCTTCGAGAACACGTCGCCGAAGAGGCTGAGCGCGCGATAGGTGTCGGCGCTGGCGTCCGCGTTGGCGGCGCCGGCGTTCTGGGCCGAGCCCACGTCCCGCGACAGGAGCAAGAGGGCCGCGGCCATGGCAGCCGCCAGCATGAAGTGACGATTCATCCGCTCACCTTACCTTTGTGAAGTGCCAGCCACGGCAATGGGTTGATCGGCCGGCCGTTGCGCCGCAACTCCAAATACAACTCGGGCTCGCCAGTCTCCTGTTGCCCCATCGCACCTACCGGTTCGCCCGCCAGCACCCACTGGCCGGCGGCGGCGTCGATCTGTGACAAGCCCGCAAGAAGGCTATGATAGCCTTCGCTGTGCTCGATGATCAAGATTTGCCCGTAGCCCCGGAAGGGGCCGGCATACACCACCCGCCCGTCGTAAGGGGCGACGATCTCCGCCCCCTGCCGGGTCTGGATGGTGAGCCCCTTGCTCGTCGTACCGTACGCATCCGCTACGCCGAACTCCTTCGTGATCTTCCCGCGGGCAGGCAGCGTGAGATGGCCCTCGGCCTCGCTGATCGGCCGGATCGGCAACGGCGCTCCCGGCGGGAAGGAGGCCATTTGCTCCTGGCCCGCGGAGCCGTCCGGGGCTGCCCGGGATGGCGGGGTCGGCGGCTTCAACTTGGCAAGTGCGGCCTCGCGCTCCTGGCGCTCGGCCTCGATGCGCGCCATGAGCTCGCGCAGATCCTTGGCTTGGGCCGCGAGCTTGACGATGCGGTCCTCAGCCCCCCTGCGCTCGCCCTCGAGCTGGCGGTAGAGGTCGGCCTTGCGCTCGGCGAGTGCCGCCAGGTGCCGCTGGTTGCCCTCGAGCTGCCGCTTCGCCGCATTGGCCTCCTGCCGCTCTTGCGTGATCTGCTGCCTCACCGCGCGGAGCGTGTCGAGGTCTGCCCGCAGCCTCGCCGCGCGGGCCTCGACGGCGGGAATCGCCGTGCGCAGGAGCAAGGCGCTCCGCACCGTGTCGACCGGGCTCTCGGGCAAGGCGGCGAGGGCCTCGGGCGGATAGAGGGCCAGGCGCTCGAGCGCTGCCAGCGTGAGGGCGAGCCGGCCATGCTGCTCGCGCAGCCTTTGCGTCTTTTCCTTCTCGCTGCTGCGCAACTCGGCGAGCGTGCCCTCGATCCCGCTGAGCTGGTCCTCCTCCTCCTGCGTCGCCTTGGCGGCCTCGATCATCTGCTGGCGCAGCTCAGCAAGCTCGCCGGCGAGAGCGGCCGAGCGCTTGCCAAGATCCGCCGCGCGCGTCTTGCCTTCCTCGAGCGCGTGCTCGACCTGCTCGAGCGACGGCGAGGTACCTTTGCCCGCGGGCTCACCAGCAGCGGCTGGCCCGGCCAAGAGGAGCAGGGCCAGCGCCGCACTCCCCACCCCTCGCTCACGCGGAAGCACGCTTTCCTTCTGTCCGCGCGCCGGCAGCACCCGCGAGAACGAGGTCATGGCCGGTCATGGCCGCAGGCTGCGGCAGCCCCATGAGTGCCAAGATGGTCGGCGCCACGTCGGCGAGGCGGCCGTTTTGCAGCCCCCTCACGGAAGCGGGCCCGTTCACCAGAACGAGCGGCACCGGATTCATGCTATGGGCGGTATGCGGCTGGCCGGTCCGCGGATCGCGCATCTCCTCGAGATTGCCGTGGTCTGCCGTAATGAGGAGGGCGCCGGAAGCGCGCTTGACGGCGGACTCCAAGCGACCGAGGCAATGATCGATGGTTTCCGCCGCCTTGATCGCCGCGGCGAGAATGCCCGTGTGACCGACCATGTCGCCGTTGGCATAATTGACGACGATGAGATCGAAGCTCCCGCCTTCGATCGCCGCCACCAGGCGGTCGGTGACCTCCTCGGCCGACATCTCCGGCTTGAGATCGTAGGTCGCGACCTTGGGCGAGGGCACCAGGATGCGCGCCTCGCCGGGGAAGAGCCTCTCCTCCCCGCCGTTGAAGAAGAAGGTGACGTGCGCGTACTTCTCCGTCTCGGCGATGCGGAGCTGCTTGAGGCCGGCGCGCGCGATGACCTCGCCCAGCGTGTCGGAGAGATCCTGCTGCGGGAAGAGCGCGGGTAGGAAGCGGTTCAGCTCCTTCGAGTACTCGACCAGGCCGAGCGTCGCCGCGAATTTGACCGGGCTCCCCCGCTTGAAGCCGTCGAAGGCGGGATCGAGCAGGGCCGTCAAGATCTGGCGCACGCGATCGGCGCGGAAGTTGCCCATGAGGAGGCCGTCCCCTTGGGCCATGCCGCGGTAGCCGTCGAGAACGCTCGGCTTGACGAACTCGTCCGTCTCGCCGCGCCCATAGGCCGCGGCGATGGCACTCGTCGCGTCCTTAGCGCTCCGCCCTTCGCCCGAGACCAGCGCACGATAGGCGAGCTCCACGCGCTCCCAGCGCTTGTCGCGGTCCATGGCATAGTAGCGCCCGCCGACGGTGCCGAAGCGAACGTTGTCGAGGCCGCCCAAGCGGCGCTCGAAGTCGGCGACGAAGGCGAGAGCGCTCTTGGGCGGGGTATCGCGCCCGTCAAGGAAAGCGTGGACGACGACGGGAACGCCTGCGCCGGCGATGAGGCGGGCAAGGGCGGCGAGCTGGTCCTGGTGCGAATGCACGCCTCCCGGCGAGAGCAGGCCCAAGAGGTGGGCCCGTCCCTGACTCGCCTTGAGCCTGGCGATGAAGTCGCCTAAACGCGGGTTCCGGGCGAGCGAGCCGTCGGCCAGCGCCTGGTCGATGCGCGGCAGGTCCTGGGTCACGATGCGGCCGGCCCCGAGGTTCATGTGCCCGACCTCGGAGTTACCCATCTGTCCCGCGGGCAAGCCGACCTCTTGCGCCGAGGCATCGAGGAGTGCCATCGGGCATTCGGCGAGGAGCCGGTTCCACACCGGCATGCGGGCCTGGCAGACCGCATTGTCCGCACAGTCGCGGCGGTAGCCCCAGCCGTCAAGCACGCAGAGGACGACCGGGCGGGGGCGCTGCACCTCGCTCATGGCGTCTATATAGGGCAAGGGAGTGCCGGCGAATAGGAAGAATTCCCTCGCCCGCTTGCGGGAGAGGGGCTAAAGGGCGTTAAGCCCGGTGATAAGGGTGCCCCGCCAGGATCTGCTGCGCCCGGTAGAGCTGCTCGGCCAGGAGCCCGCGCACGAGAAGATGGGGCCAGGTCACGCGTCCGAGCGCCAAGACGAGATCGGCGCGCGCAAGGACGGCTTCGGCGAGGCCGTGGGAGCCGCCGATGAGGCAGGCGAGCTCGCCCACCCCTCCGTCCTGCCAGCGGCCGAGTCGGCTTGCGAAAGCTTCGCTGGTGAGGAGCTCGCCGCGCGCGTCAAGCGCCATGAGCTTGGCATCCTTGGGCACGGCGGCGAGCAAGAGCTCGCCCTCCTTGAGCCTCTGCTGGGCCGGCGGGAGCGTGCGGCCGAGCTCGATCTCCTTGAGGCGGAGCGGCCAGGCGAGGCGGGCCGCGTAATGCTCGTAGAGGCGGCGCTCGACGCCGGTGCGCGCGCGGCCGACCGCGGCCAGAAGAATACGCATGGCACCCCAGCTTTCGCGGAGACAAAGCTAACGCCGCAAGCGTCGCACCCGCGACGCCTGCCGCGCGCGGCCCGCGGCCGGCTGCCGTCGCGCTCAGGCGATCAGCTCTACGGCATGCTCGGGTCCGCGGAGCGCTCGTCCCCACATCTTTTCCAGATTGTAGAGCGCCCTGATCTCGGGGCGGAAGAGATGGACGATCACATCGCCGGCGTCGATCAGCACCCAATCGCCTTGTTTGCTGCCCTCGACATGTGCCGTCCTGATTCCGGCGGCCTTGAGCTTCTCCATGAGATGCTCGGCCATTGCGCC
>DATNIJ010000346.1:0-16223 GCA_035604475.1 Alphaproteobacteria bacterium | reverse complement strand
GCGGGCGAGGGTGCGGATGATCCACTCCTCGAGGTCGTGCACATAGCGGCGCACGTCGCCGCCGCGCCGGCGCAGGTCGAGCATGACATAGGCGACCCGCTGGCCGGGGCCGTGGTAGGTGAATTGGCCGCCGCGTCCGCTCTTGTAGACGGGGAAGCGGCCGCGCTCGAGGAGGTCCTCGGGCTTCGCACTCGTCCCCGCGGTCACGAGCGGCGGGTGCTCGAGGAGCCAGACGAGCTCGGCGGCCGTCCCGGCGCGGATGGCGGCAACGCGCGCCTCCATGGCGGCGACCGCTTCCTCATACCCGACCGCCTGGCGCGAGATGCGCCAAGCGACGGACCCTTCGCCAGGGCGCGCGGAAGCGTCTTCGTGCTCAGCCCTCAGCGCGGGTTCTTCTCTGCCAGCAAGGGCTCGCGCGGACATACCCGGCGCAGTGCTGCTCAGATCGGCGTGCCTTGGCATCGTAAGCTCCCGCCATGTCGAACGCGCAGTCGCATAGTTCACGAATGTGCTTTGCGGTCTGCGTAACTTCCGTAGCGCTCCGCCTGGCCGTGAGGGTGGAGTAGCCGATACATTGTGAGCATTATAACGTTTCTCCTCTTCGTCCCACGGCGGAAAAGTGAGTTTTTTCCGCGAGCCCAGCAGATATGCCGGACATCTCGTTCGGCTCAAAGGCGCACAAAATCTCCTATGGCAGCCTGAAATGCGAGGATCGGCAAACCTTCCTTGCCTGGGTGCCGCGACACGGCATACGCGGATTACGGGCTTTACAACTATTTGGTGCAGAGAGTATATTTAATTTTGAAGACTGTGCCGACTTGCGGGGGGCGGCGATGGCGTTTCGTGTCCTGTCATTGGATGGCGGCGGGTCGTGGGCGCTGATCGAAGTACGCGCCCTCATAGCCCTTTACGATGACAAGACCACTGGTCACGAGGTCCTCAGCGACTTCGACCTGGTTGCGGCAAATTCCGGAGGCAGCCTCGTTCTTGGCGGCCTTGTCGAAAATCTTTCGCTTGGCGATCTGCTGGGCTATTTCGAGGACGAGACAAAACGCAAATCGATCTACTCGCCGGTCAGCTCGTTGACGGATTGGGCGGTGCGGGAGGTTACCGGTCTTGGCCCCAAATACAGCGAAGAGGCCAAGCTTCATGCCATCGAGCAGCTCCTTCCGAAGAGCGGTGATGTGCTATTGACCGCGGCGGTCAACGGCGTGCGTCGCAATGGCACTGGCAAAGATGTTCATCTGCTGATTATCAGCTTTGATTACGATCGGAAGCGCGCCAAATTTTTCCGCTCCGCGGCAGCCGGCGGAGGCCCGACCTGGGGTGAAGGTGCGCCGGCGGTTGTTACGCTCGCCGAAGCTATTCATGCGTCGGCCAACCCGCCGGTCAATTATTTTGATAAGCCGGCGACCTTTCCGGTTCATCCGGGACGGTACTGGGATGGCGGTATCGCCGGCTGCAACAATCCTGTCCTCGCGGCCGTCAGCGAAGCGCTTGCGCTCGGACAGGCGCCCAAAGACATCGCAGCACTTAGCGTCGGTACTGCGACCGTGGTCTTGCCGCTGCGGCAGACCGGCGAACCAACCTCGCCGTACACCCAGGCAATGACAGACCAAGGGCTCGTAACCGATATCGGTAAGCTTGCGCGGTCGATTCTCGACGATCCGCCCGATATTGCCAGCTACCTCGCCTACGTCATGACCGGAGCGGCCGCCCCCAGTCGCGTTGTCCGGATGAACCCGTTGATCAGCCCGTTGGGCACGCCTGGCAATTGGCGGGCTCCCACCGGCATGACGGCCGCTCGATTTACCTATCTCGCAAATCTCGACATGGACGCTGTGGAGCAGCCGCAAGTGAACGCAATCGCTAACCTTGCCGACTCCTGGCTCCAGGACAATGTGCGAAATCAGCCCATCCGCATGAATGGCGATACGCTCGCGTGTGAATTGGGCTCCGAATGGTTCTCGGATGCGGTCGCCGCGTGGAGAAAAATCAAATAGAGGCGTAATGACATTGCCGCCGCCGGCGGCGATTGGGGGCGATATGCGGATCATTGTCGCGAGAATGGTGCTCTTGTGCATGGCACCGGCTCTTATGTTGACGGCAGCGCCCTACGCCTCAAGCCGCGCCGCGGATACCCCGGCAAAGACGATATCGGGCTCGGTCAGCCAGACATTCGACAAGGCGGCGTCGCAGATCAAAGTCGATATCGGCGCGCCGCTCGGCGAGCGTGTTCTCAAGGTCGCCGCCCTCGCGGACAAGGAACTCCTCGCAAAGGCCGAAGTGGCCGATATCGTAAAGATCGAAGTCGACGATCCCGATGGGCCGCAAACGATCACGAAGGTTGACCGAATCGATCGCCCGGTCGGCCGCCTGGAGCGCATCATTGCCCTTGGAATTTCTTTCGCCCTGTTGCTTCTGCTCGCGGCCTTGGTCACGTGCGGGAAGCCGCAGAACTTCCTTATCGGCACCGATAAACGCTATAGCAACTCAAAATGCCAAATCGCGCTCTGGTTCGGCGCTGTCGGCACGGTCTATTTGGGAGCGCTGGCTTTGCGGTTCTGGCTGCTCGGAGCGGACTTTATCGGCGGCGTGGGCCTACCGACGAACTTGGTCGTGTTAACCGGGCTCAGCGCCTTCACGTTTGGCGGCGCCAAGGCGATAACGGTGAAAAAAGTGGCCGACGCGGCCGCGGCTGCTCCGCCGGGCGCACCGCCCGCCAAGCAAGCGGCAGCCAAAGCGAACTTCCCCGCGGATTTGGTCCAGAACGATACGGGGCAGTTCGATATCGGCGATTTTCAGATGATTTTGGTGGTGCTGGCCGCGGTCATCATCTTCGCGCTGAGCGCATTTCATTTTCTCAGCACTCTGCAGCTGGCGTCGCCGGTAACGCTCCCCGACGCCGACACCACCTTGCTGTCGGGCTTTGGCCTCGGACAAGGCGCCTACCTTCTGAAAAAGGCCGCGTCGTCGGCTGGCGACGGCTAGCACGTCCGAGGGGGAACTTTATGCCCGGCTTTCCTGGTTTCGACACATCCGAGTTTCCCGGCGCTGCCGAAATGGCCTGGCTGCGCGCCAATACAAACTTAGTGTGGTGCGGCTATTATCTCGGTCCAGCGCCCTCTCATGCCAGCCAAAGCTGGATGGGGCAGCGTCAAGCACTGCAGACCGCGGGGTGGGGCATTGCGCCGCTCTACGTTGGTCAGCAGATCAACGGACCGGGACGTCACGTTGTCTCGGCGGCGCAGGGCACGACCGACGGCAATGATGCGGTGACGCTATTGAATCGAGACGGCTTCGTGGCGGGGTCTTGCGTTTATCTGGATCTGGAAGATGGTCCGCCCCTTGTGGCGCCCCGAACCGATTATCTTTCAGCATGGGTGACCGCCGTCGCCGCGGGCAGTTTTCAGGCGGGGGTTTATTGCTCGCATGGCATTGGCGCCGACGTCCAAGGACTCTGCCCGAACGCAAGAATCTGGGCCTTCAAGGTAGACACCACGGCGATTCATACCTTTCCTGGGACCAACTTTCCCGATCTGCACCCCGCCGGCTGCGGCTTTAGCGGCGCTTATATCTGGCAGCTTGGTCAGAATTGCCGCCTGACGCTGCCCGCGGCACCTGCGACCCAGCTGGTGGTCGATCTCGACAGTGCGCTCGCTCCCGATCCTGGCGCGCCCGGGTCAACCACCCCGACCGTCTGACCGTGGTACCCTCACTAGGGCCAGCCGATGCGCCGGCTCCTGCGTCGCTCCTTGATCTCGCCTTGGCGATTTGCTATTCCCCCTCTCTCGGAAAGGCAAGCACCCCGCGCCCGCAACGAGGCTCCGGGGTCGCGCGGGCCTTCTTGCGGTCGTGGCGGAATTGGTAGACGCGCAGCGTTGAGGGCGCTGTGGGGGCGACCCCGTGGAAGTTCGAGTCTTCTCGACCGCACCAAGCTCCAAGCTCATTCTCCCGCCGATTTCTCTCGGGTGAAGCGTTGCCCCCTTGCATTATGATGGGGTGCCAACGAGTGGCAAGTTCCGGGAGCCGAGCCTATGAGCTTCACCATCGATCGCATCGACCATGTCGTGCTGAACTGCCGGGACGTGGAGGCGAGCGCCTCCTGGTACGAGCGCGCGCTCGGCATGGCGCGCGAGCGCTTCGGCCCGGAGCCGCGCACGGCGCTCAAGTTCGGCAGGCAGAAGCTCAATGTGCGGCCGAGCGGGGCTGCCAATTGGGAGACAGGCGCGGTCGATGCGCCGGGCTCGCTCGACCTTTGCTTTATCACCGCGGCGAGCCCGCAGGAGGTGCTCGCGCATCTCGGGAGCTGCGGCGTTGCCGTCTCGGCGGGACCGGTCGCGCGGACCGGCGCGCTCGGGCCCATGACCTCCGTCTACTGCCGCGACCCCGACGGGAACCTCGTCGAGATCGCGTCCTATCCGGGCGCATGAGCCGGGGCGGGATCGGGCGGCGCCCGCCGATGCCGCAACGGGCAATGGTTCAAAGTGATGCGCAACCAAGTCCGCCTGCGGGAAATGGCCGATCTGTTCCGCATGACTGATGAGCACGCTTCACGCGAGGTGGCATAGGGAGGAGCGCCATGGCATTCGCGCGTAGGTTCTGGCCTGTGGTGATAGCGGCAATCCTAGCCGTTCTGATTTACGATATCGCAACGCGCGCCGGCTCCTCGTCCGCAGCAGGATGGGCCGCATTCGGTTTTGCCGGCGGCTTCTTCGTGCTCGGCTTCGCTGTAGATGTCCTCGCCGAGCTTAAGGCCATTAGGGCGGCAATCGAGGCTCAGCATCTCGGCGGCCCTTCAACCTGAGACAGCGCCCCGCTCTGACGCAGGTTGGACGCGGGCGGCGGAACCGCTAGGATGACGGGGCCAAGGGAGCGAGTGGCCGGCGCGCGATCCCCCGCGAGCGCGACGACGGCCCGAAAAGACACCCCGAGGAAGGTGCGATGGCGGACGATCTCAAGGACGCGGCACTCGAGTACCATCGCGCGTATCCGCCGGGGAAGCTCGGCATCGTGGCGACCAAGCCGCTCGCCAACCAGCGCGACCTGGCGCTCGCCTATACCCCCGGCGTCGCGGCGGCGTGCGATGCCATCGTGGCGGACCCGGTCGAAGCCTCGCGGCTCACCGCACGGGGCAATCTCGTCGCCGTGATCACGAACGGCACCGCAGTCCTCGGCCTCGGCCACATCGGCCCGCTCGCCGCCAAGCCGGTGATGGAGGGGAAGGCCGTCCTCTTCAAGAAATTCGCCGGCATCGACGTTTTCGACATCGAGATCGCCGAGACCGACCCTCAAAAGTTCGTCGACACGGTGGCGCGGCTCGAGCCGACCTTCGGCGCGATCAATCTCGAGGACATCAAGGCACCCGAGTGCTTCGAGATCGAGGAGGCGCTGCGCGCGCGCATGTGCATCCCGGTCTTCCACGACGATCAGCACGGCACGGCGATCATCGTGGGGGCCGCGGTGCAGAACGGCCTGCGCGTCGTCGGCAAGCGGATCGAGGAGGCCAAGGTCGTCTCGACGGGGGGAGGGGCTGCCGGGCTCGCGTGCCTCGACCTCCTCGTCAGCATGGGGCTCAAGACGGAGCACGTCGTCCTCGTCGATCGCCTCGGCGTGGTCTATGCGGGCCGCCGCGAGGAGATGACCCCGCGCAAGGCGCGCTATGCCAAGGCGACGGCCGCGCGCAAGCTCGAGGAGGTGATCGACGGCGCCGACATATTTCTCGGCCTCTCAGCACCCGGCATCCTCACGGAGGACATGGTGCGGCGCATGGCGGAGAAGCCCCTCATCCTGGCACTCGCCAATCCCGTGCCCGAGATCCAGCCCGAGCTCGCGCGCGCGGCGAAGCCCGATGCGGTGATCGCCACCGGCCGCTCGGACTACCCGAACCAGGTCAACAACGTGCTGTGCTTTCCCTTCATTTTCCGGGGTGCCCTCGACGTGGGGGCCACCACCATCAACGAGGCGATGAAGCTCGCCTGCGTCGAAGCACTCGCCGAGCTCGCGCGCATGGAGCCCTCCGAAGTGGTGGTCAAGGCCTACGGCGGCGAGCATGCCGGTTTCGGGCCCGACTATCTCATCCCGCGCCCCTTCGACCCGCGCCTCATCATCGAGCTGCCGCCTGCGGTCGCCAAGGCGGCGATGGAGAGCGGCGTCGCCACGCGCCCGATCGGCGATTTCGAGGCCTATCGCGAGCGCCTCTCCCAGTTCGCCTTCCGCTCCGGCCTTGCCATGAAGCCCGTGTTCGAGCGCGCGCGCCAGAACCCCAAGCGCGTCGTCTATGCCGAGGGCGAGGAGGAGCGCGTGCTCCGCGCCGTCCAGGCGCTCTCAGACGAGGGCTTGGCGCGTCCGATCCTGATCGGGCGGCCCCACGTCATCACCTCGCGCCTGCAGCAGCTCGGTCTGCGTGTCCGCGCGGGCGAGCACTTCGATATCGTCAATCCCCAGGACGACCCGCGCTACAAGGACTATTGGACCACCTATCACCAGCTCATGGAGCGCAAGGGCGTCTCGCCCGACCACGCGCGCATGATCGTGCGCACCAGCAACGTGGTGATCGCCGCCCTTATGGTCCGGAAGGGCGATGCCGACGCCATGATCTGCGGCACGGTCGGCAGCTATCAGCAGCATTTGCGCCATGTGCTCGACGTCATCGGCAAGCGCGAGGAGGGGCGCAACGTGGCGTCCTTGAGCCTGCTCATCCTGTCGTCGGGGACCTATTTCATTTGCGACACCTACGTCACTCCCGAGCCGAGTGCCGAGGAGATCTTCGATATGACGCTCATGGCGGCCGAGGAGGTGCGGCGCTTCGGCATCGAGCCCAAGGTGGCCCTCCTCTCCCATTCCAATTTCGGCAGCGCCGATACGCCGTCTGCGCGCAAGATGCGCGCGGCCCTCGCCATGCTTCACGAGCGCGCGCCGGAGCTCGAGGCCGAAGGCGAGATGCATTCGGATGCCGCCCTCTCGGAGGAGGTGCGCCAGCGCATCTTCCCGAGCTCCAAGCTCAAGGGACGCGCCAACCTCCTGGTCATGCCTACCCTCGATGCCGCCAACATCGCCTTCAACATGATGCGGGTGCTGGGCGACGGCTTGGCCGTCGGACCGATCCTCCTGGGTGCAGCACTGCCCGCCCACATCTTGACCCCCTCCGTCACGGCGCGGGGCGTGCTGAACATGACCGCGGTCGCCGTCGTCGACGCCCAGCTCTACGCGGCAGGCCG
The DNA here is from genome assembly GCA_035604475.1 of Alphaproteobacteria bacterium. Classification (GTDB taxonomy): domain Bacteria; phylum Pseudomonadota; class Alphaproteobacteria; order JACZXZ01; family JACZXZ01; genus DASPPM01. Next base: position 9,003 of record DATNIJ010000346.1, on the reverse strand, counting down.
GCTGCCGGGCATCCCGGGCCCCCCCACCCGCGTGGCGCGCGCCGGCTGGGTGCGCTGAGGGGCCGAGAGCGCGCCACGGGCGCCTTGTTCCAGGGGCGGCGGAGGTCTATCTAAGAGGGTGCGCCAGCGCGCGCGACAGCCAGGATCAGCGGGGCCGATGGCCAGACTCCTCAACGTGACGCTCAACGGCCGGCGGCGGACGGACGCGGTCGAGGACAACGTCCTGCTGCTCGACTATCTGCGTGAGATCGCCGGCCTCACCGGCACCAAGACGGGATGCGACGGCGGCGAGTGCGGCGCCTGCACGGTCCTAATCGACGATACTCCGACACTCTCCTGTCTCACGCTCGCGGCCCTCGCTGAGGGTAGGCGCGTCGACACCGTCGAAGGGCTCGCCCAAGGCGGCCGCCTCTCCTCCGTCCAGCGCGGCTTCCATGAGAAGCTCGGCGCCCAATGCGGCTATTGCACGCCGGGCCTGATCATGGCGTCCGAGGGCCTCTTGCGCCGCAACGCGCATCCGAGCGAGGCCGACATCCGTGCAGCACTCGGCAGCAACATTTGCCGCTGTACCGGCTACGTGAAGATCATCGAGGCGGTCCAGCACGCGGCCGAGCTGCGCGCGCGCGGGGAGGCCGCGTGAACGAGATCGCAGCCAAGCGCTCGATCGGCGGCTACGTGCCGATGGTCGACGGTCCCGACAAGGTTTCGGGACGCGCCAAATACACCGCCGATTTCGCCACTCCAGGCGCACTCGCCGGCCGCATGTACCGCAGCCCCTACAGCCATGCGGAGATCGTCGAGCTCGACGTCTCCGCGGCCTTGCGGCTCCCGGGGGTGGTGGCCGTCGTCACCGGGGCGGATTGCGACAAGACCCACGGCGTGCTGCCGGTAGCACGGAGCGAGTATCCGATGGCGCGCGAGCGCGTGCGCTATCGCGGCGAGCCGGTCGCGGCGGTCGCGGCCGTCGACGAGGCGGTGGCCGAGAAGGCCGTGAGCCTGATCAGGATGCGCGTGCGCGAGCTCCCTGCCTACTACAGCGCCGCCGCCGCGAAGGCGCAAGGTGCTACCGACCTCCACGCGCACCGGCCGCACAACATCGAGCGCGACGTGCTTTTCGAGCTCGGCAGCGTGGCCCAAGGCTTCGCCGAGGCGGCGCTCGTGCGCGAGGAGAGCTATTTCTGCGCCGAAGTGTGCCAGAACCAGATGGAGATGCACGCGGCCCTTGCCGAATACGATCCCGTGCGCGAGCGCATGACGGTCCACGCCTCGACCCAGGTGCCTTATTACGTGCACCTCATGCTTGCGCGCATCCTCGACATGGACGCCTCGCGCATCCGCGTCATCAAGCCCCACGTGGGCGGCGGCTTCGGCTGCCGCACCGAGGCGCTCAACGTCGAGCTCATCGCCGCATTGCTCGCGCGCAAGGCGGGGCGCGCGGTGCGCATGGTGCTGACGCGCGAGGAGACCTTCATCACCCATCGCGGGCGGCCCGAGACCGAAATCCGCCTCAAGATGGGCTTGACGAAGGAAGGCCGCATCACGGCCGTCGAGTGCGAGTGCTATCAGCGCGGCGGCGCCCATAGCGGCTACGGCATCGTCACCATCCTCTATTCGGGGTCGATGCTCTACGCCATCTACGACATCCACAACGTGAAGTACATCGGCGCGCGCGTCCTGACCAACACCCCACCCTGCGGCGCCTTCCGCGGCCACGGCACGGTCGACGTCCGCTTCGCCTTCGAGGCGTTGCTCGACGAGATGGCGGGCGAGCTCGGCCTCGATCCCTTCGCCGTGCGCCGCGCCAATCTGCTCACCGCACCTACCTTCACCGACAACGATCTCATGATCAACAGCTACGGCCTGCCGGAGTGCCTCGACTGGGTCGAGCAAGCGAGCGGCTGGAAGGAGCGCAAGGGCCGCCTGCCGCGCGGCAAGGGGCTCGGGCTCGCCTGCTCCCATTACATCAGCGGCGCCTCCCGGCCCGTCAACTGGACGGGCGAGCCCCATGCCACGGTCAAGCTCAAGCTCGACTTCGACGGCTCGATCGTGCTCTTGACGGGGGCTGCCGAGATCGGCCAGGGCTCCTCGACCGTGCTGGTGCAGACCGTCGCCGACGTGCTCGGGCTCGAGATGGCGCGCATCCGCATCGTGAGCGGCGACAGCGACGTGGTGCCCAAGGACAACGGCTCCTATTCCTCGCGCGTGACCTTCATGGTCGGCAATGCGGCGATCGAGGCGGCGGAGAACCTCAAGAAGATTCTCGTGGCCGCGGCGGCGAGGAAGCTCGAGGCCCGGCCGGACGACATCGAGTGCCTGGGCGAGCTCTATCGCGCGGGCGCCCAGGACAAGGGTGTTTCTTTCAACGACGTAGTGACGGAGGCGCTCAAGGAGAACGGCACCATCACGGTCTCGGGAAACTTCTCGACCATTCGCGCCTCGCACGGCGGCAAGAAATACCGCGGTGCTGCCATCGGCGGCACCATGGGCTACAGCTACGCGGCCCAGGTCGTCGAGGTGAGCGTGGACGAGGAGACCGGTGTGGTCACCGTCGACAAGGTCTGGGTCGCGCATGACTGCGGCAAGGCGCTCAACCGGCTGACCGTCGAGGGCCAGGTGCAGGGCTCGGTATGGATGGGCATGGGCCAGGCGCTCTCGGAGGAGTCCGGCTATCACGACGGCCTGATGGTGACCGCCAACATGCTCGACTACCGGGTGCCGACGATCCAGGACTCGCCGCCGATCGAGGTCCATATCGTCGAAAGCAACGACCCCTACGGCCCCTTCGGCGCGAAAGAGGCGGGCGAGGGCTCGCTCGCGGGCTTCTTGCCCGCACTCACGAACGCCGTCGCGGACGCCGTCGGATTGCGGCTCCACGAGCTTCCCGCCACGCCGGACCGCGTGTTCGCGGTACTCGAGAAGCGCCGGCGCGCCGCAGGCGCGCCTTCTTCTGCGTCACGCAAAGCCGCGGCCGTGCCGGCCGCGGGGCGCGCCGCGAGGGGCTGATGGAGGCGCTGCCCAATTTCCAGCTCATCCGCCCGGCGAATGTCGCCGAGGTGGCGGCGGCACTTCTAGCCCATCCCGAGAGCCGGCTCTTGGGCGGGGGGACGGACCTCGTCGTCAACATCCGGCGCGGCATCGAGGCGCCCACCACGCTCATCGACATGAACGGTGTCGTCGAGCTGCGCAAGCTCAAGGCGGACGGCAAAGGGTTAGCACTCGGCGCCTCGCTCACCATCGCGGAGCTCGCGGCCCATCCGGCCACGGCCAAGCATTATCCCGTCGTGGCCCAGGCCGCGGCATCGATCGCCGGGCCGACCCAGCGCAACATGGGGACGGTGGGCGGCAACCTCTGCCTCGACACGCGCTGCATCTATTATAACCAGAGCGAATGGTGGAGGAGCGCCAACGATCACTGCCTCAAGACCACGGGCAAGATGTGCCATGTGGCGCCCAAGAGCCGCGGCGTGTGCTTCGCCACCTTCAGCGGCGATCTGGCACCCGCCCTCATGGTCCTCGGCGCCGAGGTCGAGCTCCTTGGCCCTGCGGGCCGGCGCACGCTTCCCTTGGCCGAGCTCTACATCGGCCATGCCCGCCAGGACGGCTCGAGCGGCGACGGCAAGCGCTATCTGGCGCTTCTGCCCGGCGAGTTCGTGACCGGCGTGCGCGTGCGCGCGACGCCGGGCCTGCGCTCCGCCTATGACAAGATCCGCATCCGCCGCTCGATCGAGTATCCGGTCGCGGGTGTCGCGGTGGCACTTCGCCGCGAGGGCGAGCGGCTCACAGGCCTCCGCGTCGCACTAACCGGAACGAATCCGCGGCCGGTGCTGCTCGCCGGCACCGAAGCACTTTGCGGCGGCCCGCTCGATGCGAGCGTCGAGGCCAGATTGGAAGGGCTCATCCGCGACCAGGTCATGGCGATGAAGACCACCTTCACGCCGGGCCATTACCGCCGCCGCGTCGCCGGCGTGCTCGCCCGGCGCCTCCTGGCGCGGCTCTACGCGGGCTGACGGTGCCTATGGAGGCAAGTGCGGCGGCGGGCGATCGGCGCCATACCATCAGCGAGCTTGCGCGCGAGTTCGACGTGACCACGCGCACCATCCGCTTCTACGAGGACGAGGGGCTGCTGGCACCCGAGCGGCGCGGGCAGATGCGGCTCTACAGCCCGCGCGAGCGCGTGCGGCTCAAGCTCATCCTGCGCGGCAAACGCCTCGGCTTCAGCTTGGCCGAGATCAAGGAGATCTTCGATCTCTACGACGGCGCTCCCGGCGAGGCCGGCCAGCTGCGCCACTTCCTCGGCAAGATCGCCGAGCGCCGCCGCCAGCTCGAGCAGCAACGCGAAGACATCGAGGTCACGCTCGCCGAGCTCGCGAGTATCGAGGCGCGCTGCCACGCGCGCCTCGCCGAGCTCGGCGCGCGAAGCAAGCCCAGGAAGGCCCGCGCGGGCGGCAAGGCTCGATAGTAGTTGTAACAGGCTGCGTCATGCCGCCCGTCCCGGAGGGGTCGGAAGGCGAGGGTGAGCTTCCCTGGCCCGTCGCTTCATAATAGGATCGCTTTGGCTGTGCTGGGGAAGCGGACTTTCTAGCCAGAGGAGACTGCGCTATGGGAAAAGCGAAGGAACAGCGAACAGCCATGATCAAGGTTCTGTGCGCGGTTGCCGCCGGTATCGCGATGATGGTCCTTTGGGCCTCCAGTCAGGCAGGGCCAGCCGTCAATAACAACGGCACCCGGTCGAACACGAGCAATGTCACCGCCTCGCCCAACACCCCCGGCCAGTGTCCCGAGGGCCAGATCATGGTGGACGGCAAGTGCGCGCCGGTAGATTCGATCCACTACAATGCGTCCAAGTCGAACACGGGCAATGTCACCGCCAAACCAACCGGGAATGGCTCCCCAGGCACAAACGACTCAAAAAATATCAGCGATGGGGCCGCCAAGAGTCAGGCCGACGAGTGAGCTTGCTGATGCGCTGCATGAAGGCCAAAAAGCCGGTTTAGAGCCGCGACGATATAGAGATGCTCCCTGACGCGTGAGCGCTTCCGGCACGCGATCCATGCTGTCGCGAAGCCGGGGCCGGAACACCGCGTCTCAAAGCACGTATCGCGCCTATGCAATCGGAACTTGCTCTACGGTCCGGATTCGAAATTTCGTCTCAGCCGCTGATACCTGTTATTGCGAGCGAAGCGAAGCAATCCAGCTTGCGTGGTGCGAAGCTCGCTCTGGATTGCTTCGTTGCCCCTTGGGCGCCTCGCAATGACAAGTGTTTTCTTGATGTGGTGAATTTTAGAACCAGGGCACTACCGCCGACCGAACAGTCTTGACGTTTACGTAAACGTCAAGTAACCTCCCCCGGTCTGCCGGATGAGGGAGCATGGCCCGCTTCGAGCCTTTGGACCCCGCCTTCGAGGCGCGCGTGCGCGCGAGCTTCGCGCGCCAGCGTGCCATGGCGTTGATCGGCGCCAGGCTGGGTGCGGTGCGTCCCGGCGAGGTCGAGATCGAGCTTGCCTATCGCGAGGACCTCACCCAGCAGCACGGCTTCATCCACGGCGGCATCGTCGGCATGATCGCGGACAGCGCGTCGGGCTACGCCGCCTTCAGCCTGATGCCCGCGGATGCGAGCGTGCTCACGGTCGAGTACAAGCTCAATCTGCTCGCACCGGCGGAGGGGAGCGGCCTCATCGCGCGCGGGCGCGTGGTGCGGCCCGGGCGCACGCTCGTCGTCGCCGAGGCGCGGGTCGCGGCCCTGCAAGGGGGCAAGGAGGTCGAGATCGCGGCGTCGCTCTCGACCCTGATGACGCTCGCCGGCAGGCCCGACGGGCCGCAGGTTGCGAGCGGGGGAGAGGTGGGCGCCGATCCCCGCCCTTCGCAGAGGGGGCGGTTCCCGCTAGAGTCGCGTAACGACGCGCCGGGAGGAGCCGTGCCATGATCCCAAACCAGCCGCAGGGCCTCGACTTCGGCTTGGGCGAGACCGCCGAGATGCTGCGCGCGACGGTACGCGATTTCGCCTCCGACCGGATCGCCCCGCGCGCGGACGAGATCGACCGCACCAACAGCTTCCCGCGCGAGCTCTGGCCCGAGCTCGGCCGCCTCGGCCTCTTGGGCGTCACCGTGGAGGAGGAGCTCGGGGGTGCGGGCATGGGCTATCTCGAGCATTGCATCGCCATGGAGGAGATCAGCCGCGCCTCCGCCTCGATCGGCCTTTCCTACGGCGCCCACTCGAACCTTTGCGTCAATCAGATCCGCCGCAACGGCAACGCCGAGCAGAAGCGCCGCTATCTGCCGAAGCTGATCTCGGGCGAGCATGTGGGGGCACTCGCCATGAGCGAGCCGGGGGCGGGCTCCGACGTGGTCGGCATGAGGCTGCGCGCGGAGCGCAAGGGGGAGCGCTTTCTCCTCAACGGCAGCAAGATGTGGATCACCAACGGCCCTTGCGCCGACGTGATCGTGGTCTACGCCAAGACCGATCCCCAAGCGGGCCCCCGCGGCATCACGGCCTTCCTCGTCGAGCGCGGCTTCAAGGGCTACTCCACGGCGCAGAAGCTCGACAAGCTCGGCATGCGCGGCTCCGACACGGGCGAGCTCGTCTTCCAGGACTGCGAGGTCCCGGCCGAGAACGTGCTCGGAGAGCTCGGCAAGGGTGTGAACGTGCTGATGAGCGGGCTCGACTACGAGCGCGCGGTGCTCGCGGCCGGCCCCTGCGGTATCATGCAGGCGTGCCTGGACGTGGCGGTGCCCTACGTGCACGAGCGCCAGCAGTTCGGCCAGCCGATCGGCAGCTTCCAGCTCGTGCAGGGCAAGCTCGCCGACATGTATACGACCATGAACGCCTGCAAGGCCTACGTCTATGCCGTGGCCAAGGCGTGCGATCGCGGCGAGACCACGCGCAAGGACGCGGCCGGCGCCATCCTCTTCGCCTCCGAGAAGGCGACCCAGGTGGCACTCGATGCCATCCAGCTCTTGGGCGGCAACGGCTACATCAACGACTTTCCCACGGGACGGCTCCTGCGCGATGCCAAGCTCTACGAAATCGGCGCCGGCACCTCCGAGATCCGGCGCTGGCTCATCGGGCGCGAGCTCTTCGAGGAGACGGCCTAGGCGTGCGAGGTTAGCGAGATTAGAGAGGGGCGAGCCATGCTGTTCATGGTGATCGAGCGCTTCAAGGGACGCGATGCCAAGGCGGTGTATCGCCGCTTTCGCAAGCAAGGGCGCGGCGCACCCGAGGGCCTCACATACGTCAACAGCTGGATCGAGGCCAATTTCGAGCGCTGCTTCCAGCTCATGGAATGCGACGACGCGCGCCTCCTGCAGCAGTGGGTGGCGTTCTGGGGCGACCTGATCGAGTTCGAGATCGTCCCCGTGGTGCCCTCGGCTGAGACCCGCGAGGCGATCGAGGCGCTGCTGTGAGAGGGCCAGTGTTATGATTCGTACTTTCGCCATGACTGGAGGTAGCCGTCATTGCGAGCGCAGCGAAGCAATCCAGGCTGCCGCGTGGATAGTGCCTCAGTTTGAAAATCGGAGCCCTTGACAGGGTGGCGTAGATAAAGCGAGTGACCGCTTAAATGGAACGACGCATCCTAAAGACCATACTGAGCGCGGATGGCGACCATTGTTTGGAGGTTTACCAGCGTGATGATGGCCTGTTTAGCTTCACGGAGTTTATGGCAACCATTGACGCTGATGGAAACCGCTGTTGGACGCCCGCCTGGCCTTCGCCCTCGCCGATCTGTGACTCAGCCGAAACGGCGCAGCGCGAAGCTATGGCACGGATCGGATGGCTTCAAAATTCAAACTGAGGCACTACCGCCGCGTGACAAAAATTGACTGGATTGCTTCGGCGCCCCTTGGGCGCCTCGCAATGACCGGTAGTTGCCTGATCTCGCGAATGTTAGAACAAGGCGACGAGGGAGGACCATCATGGCGGAAGGCGAGCGCGTCACCATTCCGGCACGCAAGGGCAAGGCGGCGATCGTGCGCAAGGGCCAAAGTGTGCGCGTCATCAACATCCACGGCAGCCAGGTCGTCGATACCTGGGCCTTCAGCATGCGCGACCCGCGCGAGTTCATGTCGATGGAGCACACGCGTACGCACCTCCTGAAGCTCTTTCCCAAGCGTGGCGACAGCCTCGTCACCAACCGGCGCCGCCCGATCCTCACCCTCGTCGAGGACACCTCGCCGGGCATCCACGACACGGTGCTCGCGGCCTGCGACCGCTACCGCTATGAGCAGCTCGGCTGCAAGGGTCATCACGACAGCTGCACGGACAACCTCGCCTCGGCCCTCGGCGAGCTCGGCATGGCGCCGCCCGAGACCCCGAGCCCGCTCAATCTTTTCATGAACATCCCGGTGGCGGCCGACGGCAGCCTGAGCTTCGAGCCCGCGGTCTCCAAGCCCGGCGACTACGTGACCCTGCGCGCCGAGATGGATTGCGTCGTCGCCTTCTCGGCTTGCCCGCAGGACATCGTGCCGATCAACGGTCTCGCGTGTGAGCCGATGGACGCCCAGTTCCAGATCGTCTCGTAGGAGGACGCCGGCTCATGGCGACTGTGCTCATCACTGGTGCCGGGCGCGGCCTCGGCCTCGAGTTCGCCCGCCAATACGCGGCCGACGGCTGGCGCGTGCATGCCTGCGCGCGGCAGCCGGAGAAGGCGGCGGCGCTCAAGAAGCTCGCCGGCGAGGTGGCCACACATCGCCTCGACGTGTGCCAAGGCAAGGAGATCGCCCTGTTGCAGGCGGCCCTTGCCGGCGAGGCCATCGACGTGCTGCTCAATAACGCCGGCGTCCCCGGTCCGCGCGGGCAGCCGATCGCGGACATCCGCGACGAGGACTGGCTCGAGGTCTTGCGCGTCAACGCGATAGCACCGCTCCGCATCGCTTCCGCCCTCGCCGACAACGTGGCGAAGAGCAAGATGCGGCTGATGGTCTTCATCTCGAGCCAATTGGGCTCGATCGCGCGCGCGAGTGCGGGGTGGCATCCCTACCGCATGAGCAAGGCGGCGCTGAATGCCG
>DATNIJ010000345.1:0-2328 GCA_035604475.1 Alphaproteobacteria bacterium | reverse complement strand
CGCCACGGGTTGCGAGCAGGGCTATCTTGCGAAATACCCCGAAGCGACCGCGGCGCAGGTGATCGACTATCTCGTGCGCGACCCCGACAATCCCTCGAGCATCTTCTCCTGCCTGGAGACCGCGCGCCGCAATGCCCGCGTCGTGCGCACCGCACTCACCGTCGACATGTGGGACGCGCTCAATGAGACCTGGCTCAAGACCCGCGACGCCGATGGTGCTGCCTGCGACCGAGAGCGCCTGCTGGAGCTCTTGGAATGGGTGAAGGAGCGCTCGCTGCTCTTCAGCGGCGCCTATGCCAACACGATGCTGCGCAACGACGCCTACTACTTCACGCGCCTCGGCACCTTCATCGAGCGCGCCGACAATACGGCGCGCATCCTCGATGTAAAATACCATGTGCTTCTGCCGCGCCATGAGGGTGTGGGAGGTGCCCTCGATTATTATCACTGGCAGGCGATCCTCCGATCGGTGTCGGCGCTGCGCAGCTATCACTGGGTCTACCAGGAGCGGCTCAAGCCGTGGTTCGTCGCGGAGCTTCTCATCCTCCGCCCCGAAATGCCGCGCTCGCTGTTGAGCTGCTGCGAGCAGATCGTGCGGCATCTGGAGCTCCTGGCGGAGGCCTACGGCGGCCTGCGCGGGGAATGCCACCGTATCGCCGGCGACATGCACGCGCGGCTGCGCTACGGACGCATCCAGGACATCTTCCAATCCGGGCTGCACGAGTTCCTCGCCGATTTCATGGAGCGCTCGATCATGCTCGGGAACGAGATCAGCAAGCTTTACCTCAGGTAGCGGCACTCCGATGCGTCTCATTGTGCGGCACCAGACCTCGTACGTTTATGAAAGCCCCATCGCCGCGGCGGCGCAGGTTCTGCGTCTGACGCCGCGCTCCTATGAGGGGTTGACCGTGCATCGCTGGAGCGTGCGCGGCGCCGGCCGTCGCGAGCTGCCGGTCTTCACCGACGGCTTCGGCAACGTGACCCATTGCCTTTATGTCAATGAGGCCCACACCCAGGCGGTCATCTCGGCGGAAGGCGAGGTCGAGACGGCCGACACGCACGGCGTGATCCGCGGCGCGAGCGAGCCGCTGCCGCCGCTGTTCTTTCTTCGCCGCACGCCGCTGACGATGCCCGATCCGGCGATAATCGCACTCGCCGACGCGGCGACAGAGAGCGGCTCGGCTCTCGAGCAGCTTCATGCGCTGCTCAATACCGTGCGCGACAAGGTGGAGTATCGGCCGGGTGTCACCGATCCCGCGACGACGGCCGCCGAGGCGCTTGCCGCCGGTGCCGGCGTCTGCCAGGACCATGCGCATATCTTCATCGCCGCCGCGCGGCAGCTCGGGATTCCCACGCGCTATATCGGCGGCTATCTGTGGACGGGCGACGAGCCTCGCGAAGTTCAAGCGAGCCATGCCTGGGCGGAGGCCTTTGTCCAGGATCTCGGCTGGGTGGGATTCGATCCCTCGAACCGCATCTGTCCGACCGAGGCCTATATCCGGACCAGCGTCGGGCTCGACTACGCCTCGGCGGCACCGGTGCGCGGCGTGCGGCGCGGCACGGCGCCCGAGAGCCTCGCGGTCGTGGTCAAGGTCATGCAAGCCGGCGGCGATCAATAGCCCGCGTGCAGCTCCGCGAGCGGCCGCTTGAGCGGCAAGGTGAGCGGTACGACGAGCAGCACCATGAAGGCGACGATCGCAAGGGTCGAGGGAATGCCGATGCTGTCGCTCAACAGGCCGTAAAGCGAGGGCGACACGGCGCTGCCGCCGATGCCGAGCGTGTAGAAGAGGCCGAAGGCGCGGGCGCGGCGCGCGGCAGGTGCGAGCTCGGCGACCGTGCCGTAAAGCACCGAGGAGGTGCCGTTGAGCGCGACCCCGAGCGCGGGAAGCAGCAGGAGCGAGGCACCCAACGAAAGCGGCAGGAGGGCAAGGATGCCCGCCGTGGTGGCGCACTCCGTGACGATCACCGTGCGCAGGATGCCGAGGCGATTGGCAATGAGGCCGCAAACGAACTTGCCCGCAGCACCCCCGGCGAAGACGAGGCTCAAGGCGAGCCCGACGGTCGGCAGCGAGGCCCCCTTGCCGGCGAGAAAGAAAGGCAGGAAGACGAGAAAGCCGCCGCGGGTGGCACTATCGATGATCCCAATGGCCGAGAGTGCCACGAAGCCCCGCTTGGAACTCGGTGTCCAGGCGCCCTCCGGCTCGGGCTCGGCGGTTTTTGTCGCCTCGTGCGCGAGCGGCGCCTCGGGCCTGAGCTCGAGCGCCCAAAGGGCGGCAAGTGCCGCGGCGAGCGCGCCCGCGCCGAGTGCCACGCTCGTCGCGCGCCAAG
>DATNIJ010000344.1:0-18023 GCA_035604475.1 Alphaproteobacteria bacterium | reverse complement strand
CTTCACGGGATCGACGATGACCGAGGCGCCGCCGAGCGAGATGAAGGGGATCTCGGCGCGCTCGATGATGGGTACCGCCGCCATCGTGTCGCCGGTCGAGCTGCCGCCGATGAGGAAGTCGACCTTGTCCTCCTCGATGAGGCGGCGCGCAAAGGTCGCCGCCTGCTTGGCGTCTCCGCCCGTGTCGTAGACCGTGAGCTGAAGCTGCCGGCCGAGCACGCCGCCCGCGGCATTGATCCTCTCGACGTAGAGCTCGAGGGTCTTCTTCTCCGGATCGCCCAGGAATGAGGCCGGGCCGCTCACGGTCAAGAAGGAGCCGATCTTGATCGGCTCCGCGGCAGATGCGCCGACAGCCGCGGCGGCGGCCACGAGTGCCGCGCCGGCGAACGTCAGAAGCCTGTGAAAGTGCCTCGTCATCATGTGCGTATCCCCCCGTTTGCTGAGCTGTCGCTCGGCCGCTTTCTCGAAGGCGCGGGGCAGCATAGCACGGCTCTTCCGGCCTGGAGAGGTGCTTGCTCAGCGACAAATGCGCGCAAGTGCCAACCTCGCGCGCGGCAGAGTGCCGATATTGCAGCGCACCAAACGCGGCAAGCCGCGCGCCTCAGCCGAGCGCCCGGTCGAGGCGGTCGCGCAGGCGGTAGTAGCCGCCGACAAGGGGAAGGAACCACGGATTGCCGCTATAGAAGGGACGGGTCGGGAAGTCGCGCCCGTCGAAGGCGTTGACGCGGTTCGCACCGCCGAGGATCTTGCGCCCCGTCTCCGTGCCGAGATAGCTCATCGTCGCGACCCCGCTGCCGTTGCAGCCGAGGGCATAGTGCATGCCGTCTTGGCGCCCCATGTGGGGGAGGTAATCGAAGGTGAAGGCCACGTTCCCGGTCCAGGCGTGGGTGAGCCTGATACCTTTGAGCTGCGGGAAGCGCTCCGTCATGTAGCGGTAGAGCACGGGCGCGCTCACCTCGGGCGTCACCTGGGTGAAGCGGGCGCGGCCGCCGAAGAGTAGGCACCTGCCGTCGGGCGAGAGCCGGTAATAGGTCAAGATGCGCGGCGTGTCGCTGATCGTCCTGCCCTTGGGGATGAGGGAGGCGGCGAGCTCGGGTGCCAGCTCCTCGGTCGCGATGATGTGGCTTGCGACCGGGATGAGTCGGCGCCTGAGCGAGGGCGTAGCAGGACCCGTATAGCCGTTCGTCGCGATCACCACCTCGCGCGCGTGCAGCTCCGCGCGCGGGGTCTTGAGCGTGAAGCCGTCGCTCCCGCGCGTGATCCGCTCGACCGGCGCCTTCGCCGTGAGCGAGATGCCCGCGCGCCGGGCGGCCTCGAGCAAACCTTTATAATAAAGCGCCGGGTGAAGCTTGCCCGAGCGCTCGACCGCCATGCCGCCGTGGTAGAAGTCGCTGCTGATCTCCTCGTGCTGGCGCTCGCGCGGCAGCATGACCGCTCCCGCCTCGGCGTGGCGGTTGAAGAGCTCGAGCTTCTTCGCGAGATCGTCGTAGTGCTTCAGCGTATAGGCGCCGATGAAACGGCCGCGCCGCTCGTAGAAGCAGGCGATCTTCTCGCGCTCGACCAGCGTCTCGAGCGTGGCAAGGGCGCTCGCGCCATCGCTCATCATGGCGGCGACCTCCAGCGCCCACGCCTCGCGGTCCGCCTTGCCGGCACTCCCGGAAAGTCCCTTCGCGAGATTGATGCCGGCACTCACGGCACCGCCGCTGCGCGTGCTCGCACCGTGGCCGAACTCTTCCGCCTCGAGCACGGCGGCAGACGCCCCACCGCGCGCGAGCTCGAGTGCCGCAGCCAGCCCGGCATAGCCCCCACCCACGATCGCGACGTCGCAGCGTGCCGGCGGCTCGACCGAGCCTTCGGCATTCGGTCGCCACGCCTCCCACCAATAGGGCGTGGCCTTGAATTCGGGATGGAAGATGTCGCGCGTCATGGCGAATTCCTTTCAGCTGATGCAGGGTCCCCAAGTGCCCTCGGCCGCCCTCCCCTCGAGGTGCCCCCCTCACTTCACCTCGAGCGCGCCGCGGCCGAAGCGCTGCGCGACGAGGACGGCGAGTACTATCAGGGCAATCTGCAGGACGGACACGGCCGCGATCGTGGGATCGATCTCCATGCGGATGTTGTCGAACATTTTCTTGGGCAAGGTCATCTCCGAGCCCGCGAGGAACATGGCGACGACCAGCTCGTCGAAGGAGGTGACGAAGGCGAGGAGTGCCGCCGAGACGAGGCTCGGCCGGATCTGCGGCAGCGTCACGCGCCTGACCGCCTGCCAGCGGCTGGCGCCGAGCCCGAGTGCCGCCGCCTCGAGGGCCTCGTCGAAACCGCGCAGCCCCGCCCCGATGACGATCACCACGAAGGGCAGCGCCAGGACCGTGTGCGCGAGTGCTATGCCGTACCAGGCGCCGATCAGCTTGAGCTTGGCGAAGAGGCCATAGACGGCGACCGAGAAGACGATGGCCGGCACGATCATCGGCGCCGCCGCGAGCCGGTCGAGCAGCGCCCGTCCGGGATAGCGTCCGCGCACCACGCTGAAGGCGAGCGGCGTGCCGACGAGAAGGGAAAGCAGCATGGCGGCAGTCGCGATCTTGAGGCTGCGCAGCGTCGCAGCGATCCAGACGGGATCGCCGAAGTAGTTCTCGTACCAGCGCCAGGAGAGGCCCGGCGGGGGAAACTGGAGGTAGGGTGCCGAGCTCACCGAAAGCGGGAAGACGACGACGAGCGGCAGGATGAGGAACGCGAAGATGAGCGCAGAGACGGCGCCGAGGACGATGCGCCCGGGACGCGGCCTCCGCCGAGGCATGCCGGCGCGCCTCACGGGGCCAGCTCCGCGCCGGGGCGCCGCGCGCGCTGCGCCAGGCCGTAGATCGCGACGGTGGCAACGAGCAGCACGGCCGAGAGCGCGCCGGCGAATGACCAGTCGAGCGTCTCGCGCACTTGCTGCTCGATCAGCACCGCGATCATGATCACGCGCCCGCCGCCCAAGAGTGCTGGCGTTATGAAGAAGCCGAGAGAGAGCACGAAGACGAGGATGGCGCCGGCGAAGACGCCGTCCAGCGTGAGCGGCAGCACGATGCGGAGGAAGATGCGCGAGGCCGGCGCCCCCAGCCCTTCCGCCGCCTGGGCGAGGCTCGGGTCGAGGCGTTTGAGCGCGCTATAGACCGGCAGCACCATGTAGGGGATCAGCACATGGACCATGCCGATGACGACCCCGAGCTCGTTGTAGAGGAGCGGGAGCGGCTCGCGCACGAGGCCGAGGTCGAGGAGGATCCTGTTGACGACCCCGTTGCGGCCGAGCAGCACCATCCATGCATAGGTGCGCACGAGGATGCTGGTCCACAGCGGCAGGATGACGAAGATGAAGCCGAGCGTGGTCCAGAAGCGCGTCGTGGTGGCGAGGAAGTAGGCAAGCGGATAGCCGAGCAGAAGGGCCAGGAGGGTGACGAGGGCGGCGATGCGGAAAGTGATCCAGAACACCTCGAGATAGAGCCCCTCGCCAAGCGCCTTGCCGTACCACCCGAGCGAGCCGCCTTCGAGGCTCAAGCCCAGGAGCCGCAGCACGGGGAAGGCGAAGAGGAGCGCCAAGAGCAGGAGTGCGGGCAGGCCGAGGGCTGCGAGCGCGCGCTCGCGCCTCGCCCTCAGCGCCGCGATCTTCGGCAGCAGGGTAAGCGCTGCGGCGGAGGATGCACGCATCGCGCGGCCTCAACCATCCCGAAAGAGATGCACGAGTGCGGGTGCTATGGCGAGGCTCACGCGCTCGCCTGTCGCGGGCGAGGCGAGGGCCGCCGCCGCCGGCACGCGCGCGAGAAGGGCCGTGCCGTTCGCGAGGCGCACGCGATATTTCTGCGAGGTGCCGGTGTAGACGGTCTCCAGCACCTCGCCCTCGAAGCGATTGGCGGAAGCACTCCCGTTGGCGAGCGAGACATGCTCCGGCCGCACGAGCGCGCCGACGTGGGCACCCTGCGGCACCTCGCCCGCGGCGAGCAGTTTGAGGCCGTCCGCCAGCGCGAGCTCGAGCAGCCCCTCCCGCACGCCTGCGACCGTGCCGAAGAGAAGATTCGACTCGCCGACGAAGTCCGCGACGAAGGCATTGGCGGGGCGTTCATAGATCTCGCGCGGGCGCGCCACCTGCTCGATGCGGCCGCGATTCATCACCGCGACGCGGTCGGAGAGGACCAAGGCCTCCTCCTGATCGTGGGTGATGAAGAGCGTGGTGATGGCGAGCCGCTTCTGCAGGCGCCGCACCTCGAGCTGCATCGCCTCGCGCAACTTGCGATCGAGCGCGCCAAAGGGCTCGTCGAGGAGGAGGAGGCGCGGATTGAACACGATCGCGCGCGCGAGCGCCACGCGCTGCTGCTGACCGCCCGAGAGCTGGCGCGGCAGCCGCGCCTCGAGCCCGGCGAGGCCGACGAGCTCGAACGCCTCTTGCACCCGCCGCTCGATCTCGCGGTGCGGGAGCCGGCGCATCTCAAGGGGAAAGGCGATGTTCTCGCGCGCCGTCATGTGGGGGAAGAGGGCGTAATTCTGGAACACCATGCCCATGTCGCGCTTGGCGGGCGGGGCGAGGGTGAGGTCCTCCCCGCCGAGCCGGACCGAGCCCGCTTCGGGCAACTCGAAGCCGGCCACCACCTTGAGAAGCGTGGTCTTGCCCGAGCCGCTCGGGCCGAGAATGGTCAGAAGCTCGCCCGGCTCGACGCTGAGATCGACGCCGTCGAGTGCCTCAACCGGCCCGAAGGCCTTGCGGATGCCCGCGAGCGCAAGACCGGCCGAGGCGTCGCCGCGCGTCATCGCGGCGAGGCTTGCGCGCGGCGTGCAGCCGGAGCGCGCCCTCGGCAAGGAGCGAGCGCCCGGCTCGACGCCGGGCTTATTTCTTGAGCATCCACTGGTTCCAGCGCTCCATCGCGGCGGTGCCACTCTCGGCCCACCACTCGTCGCTGATCCAGAACTGACGCTTCAAGTTGCCCGGCTCGTTGGGGAGGTAGGGCAGCACTTTCGCGTCCACGTACTGGAGTGCTTCGGGATTGAGGCCGGGGTAGGCGAGCGCATTGGCATAGATCGCCTCCGCCTTCGGATCGGTCAGGAAGGCGAGAAACTTCTGACCCCAATAGGCGTCCTTGGCACCCTTGGGGATGACGAAGGTGCCGCTCTTGAGCGCGCCCTGGCCCCATTCGATCTCGATCGGCGCCTCTTTTTTTATGAGATCGAAGAAGCGCCCGTTCCAGCCGGTCGCCAGCACCACCTCCTTGTCGAGGAGAAGCTGCGCCGGCTGGGCGCCCGTGGTCCACCACACGTTGACGTAAGGCTTGATCTCGTCGAGCTTCCTAAAGGCGCGATCCATGTCGATGGGATAGATCTTGTCGGGGGCGACGCCGTCGGCAAGGAGCGCGAACTCGAGATTGTCGACGGGATGGTTGCGCAGCGAGCGCGGGCCCGGAAAGCGCTTCACGTCCCAGAACTCGGCCCAGCTGGTGGGATGCCCGCCCTTGAAGACGTCCGTGCGGTAGCCGAGCACGGTCGAATAGACCGAGGCCGAGAAGTAGTAGGGTGCCTGGGTCTCCTTGGGGAACTTCGAGCGGTCGACGATCTTGTCGTCGATTTTCTCGACGAGGCCCATCTTGGCGGCGCGCACCGCGTCCTGCCCGCCGATCTCGGTCACCGTCCACTCGACGTTGCCGGATTCGACCATGGCGCGCAGCTTGCCGAAATCGTCCGGGCTCGTCTCCACCACGCGGATGCCGTAGAGCTTCTCGAAGGGATCGAAATAGGCCTTGCGCATCCAGGTGCCCATGGCACCGCCCGAATCGTTGACGACGATGCGCTCCGGCTTCTGCGGCTCCTCGCCGCGCACGCCGGCCGAGAGTGCGAGCACGGCGAGGGCCGCCGCTGCAGCACCGAGCCGCAGAAGACGCCCGCAGGCGGCAACATTTCCCTGAGTCATGGCGATTCCCCCTTCGCTCTATTCCCGGCGTCTCCGGGCCGACCTTGGTAGCGGCGGTTGCTCTTTTGCGGGCGAGCGTAGGACGGGCTCTCGCCGCGGTCAAACCGCTTCTTGCCGCGGGGTGTTTCGGTTTGCGGCTTGGCCGAGGGCCCGCGCATGAGCCAAGGCGGAGATCACGCGTTGGCACTTCCGACCCGTGTGTGTCAAAAAGCCCGCGTTCTTCCTTCAGAACCTTCTACCGGGTCGTCTCCCCCGTTACGCCCGCTTCCGGCCTCGGCACCGGATCTGCAGAACTGCAGATCTGCCATCAACCTTGATAGTAATCGGCGAATATCCGCACTATATAGTAATCGGCGAGTGTGCGCACACTGTAGTGCGTTTGGAGGATCGTCGCTGCTTGTCTAGGGCGAACCGCGGTCGATAGTAGGCGCGTCCACGCGCGGCGCCTACGAGCCGGCGGCCCGACCCGAGCGCAAGGCGCGGGTGAGTGAAGGGAGCGAGGTACCCCAATGGACGCTCCAAAGTTGCCGACCGACCGGCGGCGAGCCGACACGGAATTTCAGGGTCTCGTCGAGCATTCCCTGGTCGGCATGGCGATCGTCCAGGACGGCCGGTTTCTCTATGTCAACCCGAAATACTGCGAGATCTTCGGGTACAGCAGGGATGAATTGCTCGGGGGCATAACGCCGCTCGACCTGACGGCCGATGCCGACCGCGGCCGCGCCGCCTTGAACATGGAAAAGCGCCTGATAGGCACCGCACCCGGTGTGGATTACGTGTTCAAGGGAAAGCGCAAGGACGGCTCGATCATCGACGTGGAAATCCATGGCGCGCTCATGGAGATTGGCGGCCGTCCGGCGCTCATCGCCAGCCTCATGGATGTGACGGCGCGAAGGCGCGGCGAGGAGAAGCTGCGGCGGCTGCAGGAGCAAACGAAGCGGGAGCGCGACACCGCGCAGCGCTACCTGGACATCGCGGCCGTCATGATCCTGGTGCTGAACGCCGACGAGACCGTCGCCCTGATCAATCGCCAAGGATGCAGGATTCTCGAGTATGACGGCCCGGAAGAAATTCTCGGAAAGTCGTGGATCGACTTCTGCATCCCCGAGCGCATGCGGGATACGGTGAGGAAAGCGTTTCGTCGCCTCGTTAGCGGAAAGGATCCCGGCATGGAGTATCACGAGAATCCCGTGCTGACCAAGACCGGGGATGAGAGGATCATCGCATGGCACAACACGCAGATCAGGGACGACAAAGGCTCCATCATTGCCACGCTCAGCTCCGGCGAGGACATCACCGAGCATAGACTGGCAGATGAAAACCTGCGCAAGAGCGAGGAGCGCTTCCACACGATTTTCGACTCGGTTAGCGAGGGAATCTTCGTCTCCGACGCCAATGCAGGAAAATTCATCGATGTCAATGAAACCGGCTGTGCAATGTTCGGCTATGACCGGCGCGAACTCATCGGCGGCGATATCGGCACACTCGCGACGGGGGTCCCGCCCTATACGCGGGAAGCGGCAGCTGCGTGGTTCGAGAAGGCGCAATCCGGGTCGCCGCAACTATTCGAGTGGCATTGCAAGGCGAAGGATGGGCATCTCTTCTGGGCGGAGATTTCCCTGCGCTGCCTGTTCTTTGGGGACCTCTATGTCGGGCTCGCCTCGATCAGGGACATAACCGAGAGAAAGGAAGCAGAGGAAGCGCTGCGGCGTAACGTGGAAGCGACGATCCAGGTGATCGCCAGCACCGTGGAAGTGCGCGATCCCTACACGGCAGGCCACCAGCAACGCGTGGCGCAGCTGGCTGTTGCGATCGCCAGGGAGATGCGGTTGCCGGAGGACCAGCTCGAAGGCATCAAGTTTGCCGGCGTCATCCATGACCTTGGCAAGATCAAGGTTCCCGCTGAGATCCTGAGCAAGCCGGGAAAGCTTTCAAAGCCGGAGTTCGAGTTGCTCAAAGGGCATCCGCAGTCAGGCTACGACATACTGAAGGCCATGGACTTCCCTTGGCCGATAGCTGAAATCGTGCGCCAGCACCATGAGCGCGTCGACGGCTCGGGCTATCCGGACGGCCTGAAGGGAAACGAGACGCGTGTGGAGGCCAGGATTCTCGCCGTTGCCGACGTCGTAGAGTCGATGACGTCCCACCGACCCTATCGTCCGGCGCTCGACCTCGATGTTGCCTTGGCAGAGATCGACCAAGGCAAGGGACGCATCTACGATGGCGCTGCCGTCGAAGCGTGCCTGAAGCTCTTTCGCGCGGATAACTTCAAGTTCGACTGAGCTCGGCTCTCGGGGCTGCAACTAGTGCCCTGGTTCTCAAATTCACCACATCACGGGAACGCTTGCCATTGCGAGGCGCCCGAAGGGCAACGAAGCAATCCAGAGAGAATTTCGCACCACGCGCCCTGCCCCGGCGTACGCCGGGGTTCGCCGCGCTCGCAATGACAGTTATCTCCGGGTGAGACGAACTTCCGAATCGCGACGCTAGAGCGTGATTGTGTCACGTTGAAACGTTTTATCGTCGCCCCTGCGAAAGCAGGGACCCAGGGGAACCGCACGTTGCTCGTCCCGGGTTCCCGCTTTCGCGGGAACGACGACGATCTGTGATTCGATATGAACCTATAACGCTCCACCCTTCGCCGGGGTGCCGCGGGACGACCGCCCTCCCCTCACCGGCTCAACACGTCGGCCGCGTGATAGTAAGCCTTGACCAGCGGCAGGAACCACGGCACCCCGCGATAGAGCGGCAGCGTCGGGTGGGGGATCTCGGCGAAGGCGCTGCGGCCCTCGAGCGAGCCCAGCACGTTGAGGGCCGCCTTGCGGCCGAGCCAGGTCGCCATCACCACGCCCGAGCCGCAATAGCCGAGCGCGTAATGCACGCCGTCATTCACGCCCACGTGGGGCAGGCGGTCGAAGGTGTAGGCGATGAAGCCGAACCAGCAATGGCTGAGCCTCACCTCCGCGAGCTCCGGGAAGAGGCGGATCATGTAGCGGCGCAGCACCGCACCCGCCGCCTTGAGATCGGTCGGGCGGTAGTGCGCGCGGCCGCCGAAGAGGATGCGCTTGCCGTCGTGCGAGGGGCGGTAATAGACGAGCAGGCGATTGGTATCCGTCACCATGCGCCCCTTGGGCATGAGCGCGCGCATGAGATTGCCGGAGAGCTCCTCGGTCGCGGCGATGTAGCTCGTCACCGGGATGACGCGCCGCCTGAGCCAGCCGCTCTCGGGGCCGATGTAGCCGTTGGTGGCGACGATCACGTCCCTCGCCTCGATCTCGCCCTGCGGGGTCGCGACCGTGAAGCTCCGCATCTCGCGCCGCAAGCCCGTCATCGGCGTGGAGCCGGCGACCTGGGCGCCCGCCGCGAGCGCGCGCTGCATGAGCCCGCGGTGGTAGAGGGCCGGATGCAGGCCGCCGTGATGGTGGGTGACGCGGCCGCCGACGTAGAGATCGCTGCCGAGCTCCTGGCGCACGCCGGCCTTGGGCACCATGTCGAACTCGAAGCCGTTGACCTTCCGAAGCGTCTCGGAGTCGCGCGCCAGCGTCTCGTACTGGCCCGGCTTGAGCGCGCCCGTGAAGCGTCCCATGCGCGAGAAGTGGCACTCGATGCCCTCGCGCGGAATGAAGTCGGCGAGGAAGTCGAGAGCCTCCCGCCCCTCCTTGAGGAGGGCAATGGCGAGGCGCTCGCCGTAGCGCCGGCTGAGCTCGGCAAGCGAGGGCTTGAGCATGTCGCCGCACATGCCGCCGTTGCGCGAGCTCGCCCCCTCGCCCGGCACGCCCGACTCCAGCACGATGACCGAGCGCCCGGCGCGCGCGAGCTCGAGTGCTGCCGAGAGGCCCGAATAGCCCGAGCCGACGACGACCACGTCGACGTGCTTGGGGAGATCTCGCGCCGGCCGCGCCACGATGGGAGCCGCCTCCCACCAGAAGGGCTCCTCCTTGAAGCCGGGCGCCAGGATTTCCTCGTTCATTGCTTGGTTTCCTTCTTCTTCTTGTCCTTCGCCGCGGCCTTCGTTGCGGCGAGATACCAATCGAGGATCTGCTCGCCCGTCCAGAACAGCACCGCCTCGCGGCTCTTCATGTACTCGAGGATGGCCTCGAAATATTTGATGCGATGCGCCACACCGCTGATGTAGGGGTGCACCGCAAGCGCCAGCACGCGCGCGCTGCCGACGCTAGCCTCCTCGTAGAGCCGATCGAAGGCGTCGCGCGTGCGCGAATAGAGCTCGTCGGCCCGGTGATGCTGCACGATCATCATCGGAATGTCGTTCTGCTCGACCGTATAGGGCAATGCCACGAGCGGGCCGTGCGCGGTCTCGAGCCTCGCGGGCTGATCGTCGAAGACCCAGTCGCCGATATACTCCACCCCGGCCGCGGCGAGGAGATCGAGTGTCTCGTAGGTCTCGGTGAGGCCGGGGCCGAGCCAGCCGCGCGGGCGCCTGCCCACGAACGCCTCGAGCGTGTCGAGCGACTTCGCGATCACCGCCTTCTGGTCGTCGAGCTGGTGGATCGGCATCTGCACGAAGCTGTGGCCCATGAATTCCCAGCCGGCTTCCTTCGCCGCCTCCGCCACGCGCGGGTACTCGAGCGTGACGGCGGCGTTGATCGAGAGGGTCGGGATGATGCCGTGGCGCTCGAGGGCCGCCTTCAGGCGCCAGAAGCCGACCCGCATGCCGTACTCGTGCCAAGCCCAATTGGGAAAATCGGGCACCACGGCGACGCCGGAAGGGGCCGGCAGCACCTGGCGTGGCATCGGGCGCGTGATCTCCCACACCTCGAGGTTCACGATCGGCCAGACGACGAGCCGCGCCTTCCCCGGCAGCTTGAGCGGCGCGCGGTCGACGATCGCGGAATAGGCCGTGCGCTCCCTAGGCAGCTTCATAGGCAATCCCCTTTGGCCGGAAGAAAGATTTTAACACGGAGGACACGGAGGATGCGCGGAGGACGCAGAGGAAGAATAATTTTTCCTCAGCGACCTCTGCGAATCCTCAGCGTCCTCAGCGGTAAATCTTGCTTTCTTCTCCGTGATCTCCGTGGTGAATATTCTTCATTACGCCTTAGCGCTCGGCCGCGCCGAGACCGCGTCGTACCAGCGCTTGACGTTCTTGTGCTCGGCCGGTACCGCGAGCTTTATCCAGCCGGCGAAGTCGATGGCGACAAGCGCCGTGATGTCGGCGATGGTGAAGCGCTCGCCTGCGACGAACGGGCGCGCGCCGAGCCACTGGTCGAGGTCGCCGTAGAAATCGAGCGTACGCACCTTGCCGCGCTCGACAAGCGCCGGAGCCTGCTCGTAGCCGTGCGGGCCCGAGAGCGCGTGGCCCTTGAAGGCGGGAGTCGAGTTGCGGAACGCCTCGCCCACGGCGGAGAATCCCTCGAGCTCCGCGCGGCGCTCCCACATGGCGACGACGGCCTTGTCCTTTGCGTCGACGCCCATGAGTGGCACCGCCGGGTGGGTCTCCTCGAGATAGCGCCAGATCGCCGGCACCTCGCCGATGCCGATGCCGTCGTCGAGCACGAGAAACGGCACGACGCATTGGGGATTGATCGCGCGGAAGGCGGGCGTGAATTGCTCGCGGGCGCGCAGGTCGACCTGGACCGTCGGGATCTCGATGCCCTTCTCCGCCATGAAGATGCGGACGCGGCGCGGGTTCGGCGCGGGCTTGCAGTCGTAGAGCTTCATCTCGGGCCTCCTCCGCCGCCGCCTCGTCGGTCGCTCGGTCAGCACGATAAAGCAAGGGGCCGGCGAGGGGAACGGAGAAGCTCGCGCTCAAGGCCGCCACGCGATGGAGAAAGAGCACAGGCGCCGGACGGGCGACGCGGTGCTGGAGCGGGCTTGCCGATGATGGAGCTTAATGACGAAAGACGGCCCCGCCGTACGAACTCGTCGTCCGGCGATCCGCACCCTCCGCGGCTTATTGTTGTCTAGACCGCGCCCCAGCGCTGATGGGCCCAATGGCTCGGCAGCTTGCTATGCTTGGACGGGCTGTCGCCCGACAACGCCGTCGAGGTGGCGGGGAGCGGTCCAAACACGTTCAAGATGCCGACCTCCTCCCCCGTCGGCGAAGGCCCCTTCATCATCGAGTACATCGTGATGCCGAGGAGCCAAATTGCAGCAATGAGAACTGAGACCCGCAGATCCCGTGCCTTCATGATCTCCGTCCAACCATCTTCGAGTCGGCCGGCCGCTATGAACGGCTTCTGCAATCGTGCCAAATCATAGCACAGCCCGGCCGGGCTAACAATATCGGCACCCGCCCTCAGCTCCCGCCACCGGCGCTCGCGGGCGTTGGCAGCGGGCGCAGGAAATCGAAGTCGCAGCCGCCGTCCGCCTGCAGCACGGAATCGTGAAAAAGCTTGGCATAACCGCGCGTTGGCGCGCTCCTTCGCACCTGCACACGGCGCCGCTCGGCGAGCTCGGCCGCGTCCACGAGAAGATCGATGCGGCGCTCGGCCACGCTGAGCCGCAGGCGATCGCCGCTCTTGACCAGGCCGAGCGGACCGCCGTCCGCCGCCTCCGGCGTGACATGGAGCACGATCGTGCCAAAGGCGGTGCCGCTCATGCGCGCGTCCGAGATGCGCACCATGTCCTTGACGCCGTCGCGCGCGAGCTTCGCCGGAATGGGGAGATAGCCCGCCTCCGGCATGGCGGCCCCGCTCTTGGGCCCGGCGTTCTGCAGCACGAGGAAGTCCTCCGCCCTCACATCGAGGGCGGGATCGTCGATGCGCTGGGCGAGGTCCTCGAGCGAGGCGAACACCACCGCACGCCCTTCCGCCTCGCAGAGCCGCGCCGACGCCGCCGCGCGCTTCAGCACCGCACCCCGCGGCGCCAAGCTGCCGAAGAGCGCCACGAGCCCGCCCTCGGGCTGGATCGGCGCGTCGCGCGAGCGGATGATGCGGCGGTCGACCCAGGCCGGCGGCTCTAGGATGAGCTTCTCGAGGCGCTCGCCGGTGATGCTGAGGCAGTCGAGATGGAGGAGCGGCTTGAGCTCCGCGAGCACAGCACCCATGCCGCCGGCGGCGAAGAAATCCTCCATATAGTGCTCGCCGACCGGCTTCAGGTCGACCAGCACCGGGGTCGATCGGCTGAGCTCGTTGAGGCGCTGAAGCGGAAGCTCGATGCCGAGCCGGCCGGCAATCGCGGTCAAATGGATGATCGCATTGGTCGAGCCGCCAAGCGCGAGCAGCACCCTGAGCGCGTTCTCGACGGACTTCGGCGTGATGATCTTGTCGGGCGTGAGCGACGAGCCGGCAAGCTCGACAGCGCGGCGCCCGGTCGCCTCCGCCGCGCGCAGCCGGTCGGCGTGCACCGCCGGGATCGCGGCGGTGCCGGGAAGGAC
Source organism: Alphaproteobacteria bacterium (assembly GCA_035604475.1). GTDB lineage: Bacteria > Pseudomonadota > Alphaproteobacteria > JACZXZ01 > JACZXZ01 > DASPPM01. The sequence continues at coordinate 4,758 of DATNIJ010000344.1, read as the reverse complement.
CATGCCGAGCGTCTCGGCGATGCAGGCCATGGTGCTGGCGGTGCCCATGACGGCGCAGGTGCCCGCCGTGGTGGCGAGCCGCCCTTCGATGAGCTCGATCTCCTCAGCACCGATGCCGCCCGCGCGATACTGCGCCCAGAAGCGCCGGCAGTCTGTGCAGGCGCCCAGGCGCTGGCCGCGGTAGCGCCCGGTCATCATCGGGCCGGCGAGGAGCTGGATGGCGGGAACGCCCGCGGAGGCGGCCCCCATGAGCTGGGCCGGCACGGTCTTGTCGCAGCCGCCCACCAGCACCACGGCATCGAGCGGCTGCGCGCGGATCATCTCCTCGACATCCATCGACATGAGATTGCGGAACATCATGCTGGTGGGTGCCAAGAAGGGCTCGCCGAGCGAGATGGTGGGGAACTCGAGCGGCAGCCCGCCGGCGGCGAGCACCCCGCGCTTCAACGCCTCGACGAGCTCGGGGAAATGGCGATGGCAGTTGTTGAGCCCGCTGGCCGAGTTGGCGATGCCCACGATCGGACGCTTGAGGAGCTCGCTGGAATAGCCCATCGAGCGCGCGAATGAGCGCCGCAAGTAGGCGGCAAAGCCGGGGTCGCCGTAATGGGTCAGGCCGCGGGCGAGCCCCTGTGGCTGCGCGCCGTCGTGAGACGGGTCGTCGTGAGACGGATCGTCGTGAGGCACGGGGGAGACCCTCCCTTTCGCCGCGGCAATACTATGACAGCCATATTGGTCGAGCCGGGTCAACCGCACCCCGCGCTTGGCTCAGGTGGCGCGCGCTCTAAGCTCGCGCACCTCGCCCCTTGTCCGCTCCGGTCCCGCCCGATAGGGTAGCAGGACGAGCCGGAAGCGGGCCGGCGCTCGGCGAGAGAGCGATGGAGGGAACGATGACGGCGAGAAGCTTCGATGTGCGGCGCGGAGTCCAGAGGGGGATTTCGCACCTCCTCTCGGGCTTGGCGAGTACCGCCCTGGCCGTTTGGCTGGTCGTGGCCGCGAGTGCTGCGCAAGGGGCGGACAAGCCGCATGTGCGGCTCGCCATCGGCGGCCCGGCTTGCCTCTGTTACCTGCCGACCGTGCTCGCGCACGAGCTCGGGCTTTACGCCAAGAACGGCGTCGACGTCGAGACCATCGCGCTCAAGGGCGGCTCCGAGGCCTTGACCGCCGTGCTCGGCGGCAGTGCGGACGTGGTATCGGGCTATTACGACCACACCGTCGAGCTCGCGCCCAAGGGCAAGATCCTCCAGGCCTTCGTGATCTACGACCGCTTCCCCGGCCTCGTCCTCGTGGTCTCGCCGAAATTCACCGACCAAATCAAGACGGTCGCCGACCTCACGGGCCACAGCGTGGGCGTCTCCGCCCCCGGCTCCTCCACCGACTTCTTCCTCAAATACGTCCTCCACCAGGCGGGCCAGGACGCCAACAAGGTGCCGGTGCTCGGCATCGGGCTCGGCGGTACCGCGGTCGCCGCGATGGAGCAGGGTCAGGTGCAGGCGGCCGTCATGCTCGACCCGGCGGTGACGCAGATGCAGGCGCGCAACAAGGACCTGCGCATCCTGGTCGATACGCGCACGGCCGCGGATACGCGCAAGGTGTTCGGCGGCGATTATCCCGGTGGAGCCCTCTATGCGCAGGAGGCCTGGGTCAAGGCCCATCCCGCCGAGGCGCAGGGCCTCGCGGATGCGGTCGTCGAGACGCTGAAATGGATCCGCGAGCACAAGCCCGCGGAGATCATGGCCAAGATGCCCGAGGAATACGTAGGCAAGGACAAGGAGCTTTATCTCTCGGCCCTCACCAACACGATCCCGATGTACTCCGAGACCGGCCTCATGGACCCGAAGGGTGCTAAGGCAGTGCTCGACGTGTTCAGCCAGTCGGACCCCGAGGTGGCGAAGGCGAAGGTCGATCTTGCCAAGACCTACACCAATGCCTACGCCGAGAAGGCGGCCGCGAAGTTCGGCGTGCCCACCCGCTGAGGGGAGCGACGCCGGCAATTCCGCGCGCCGGCGCTGTCGTGGCCCGCGCTGAGGCAGAGGCGCCGGCGATCGCCTTCGAGGCGATTACGGTGCGCTTCGCGACGCCGTCGGGCGCCGTCCATACGGTGATGAGCGACATCAGCCTCGCCATTGCGCCGGGCACCTTCGTCGCCATCGTGGGGCCGTCGGGCTGCGGCAAATCCACCCTCCTCAATGCCGCGGCCGGACTCCTCTTTCCGCCCGCGGGCCGGGTCACCGTATTCGGCGAGCCGCTCACGGGGATCAACCCCCATGCCACCTATCTCTTCCAGGCGGATGCGCTTCTGCCCTGGCGCACGGTGCTCGACAACGTCAAGCTCGGCCTCGTCTTCCGCAAGGTGCCCGATGCCGAGGCGAGCAGCGAGGCGCGCGCCTGGCTCCGCCGCGTCGGGCTCGCGGGCTTCGAGGACCGCTTCCCGCACCAGCTCTCGGGCGGCATGCGCAAGCGCGCCGCCATCGCCCAGGCCTGGATCGTCGGTCCGCGCATCCTGCTCATGGACGAGCCCTTCGCCTCCCTCGACGTGCAGACGCGCCAGATCATGGAGAACGAGCTGCTCGGCCTGTGGCAGGAGAGCAAGAAGACTGTCCTCTTCATCACCCACGATCTCGAGGAGGCGATAGCACTCGCCGACCGCGTGGTGGTGCTCTCGAGCGGGCCGGCGCACATCAAGGGCGCCTACGACATCGACCTGCCGCGTCCCCGCGACGTGGCCGAGATCCGCCTCAATCCCGAGTTCATGGCGCTCTACCGGCGCATCTGGGGGGACCTGCGCGAGGAGGTGATGAAGCACGGCATCGACGGCGCGGGAGGGCCCGGCCATGGCGCGTGAGCCCGATCTCGCGGTCGTCATGACGCGCCGGCGCGCGAACCGCGGCCTCGTGCTCGCACTCCAGATCGGCTTTTTCGTGGCCAGCATGGGCGCCTGGGAGTTGCTCTCGCGCGCCGGCTGGCTCGATCCCTTCTTCTTCAGCATGCCCTCCGCGATCTTCGCGCGCATGGGCGAATGGATGTGGAGCGGCTACATTTGGGGCCATCTCGCGACCACCCTCATCGAGGCGATGGCCGCCTTCGCCATCGGCATCGTGGCCGGCGTGATCGCCGGCGTGGCGCTGGCGCGGATCGAGCTGCTCGCCGCCGTGTTCGATCCCTATATCCGCGTCATGAACGCGCTGCCGCGCGTCATCCTGGCGCCGATCCTCATCATCTGGTTCGGCCTCGGCATGGCGTCGAAGATAGCGCTCGGCGTCAGCCTGGTGTTCTTCATCGTCTTCTTCAACACCTTCCAGGGCCTACGCGAGGTCGACCCCATCGTGCTCAACAATGCGCGCATGCTCCAGGCTTCCGACCGCCAGCTCATGCGCCACGTCTATCTGCCATCGGCCGCGGCCTGGATCTTCTCGAGCCTCCACACCTCGATCGGCTTCGCCCTCGTGGGCGCGGTCGTGGGGGAGTACATCGGCTCGGCGCGCGGCATCGGCTACGTGGTCGCTCAGGCGCAGGGCACCTTCGACACCACCGGCGTCTTCGCCGGCCTCATCCTCACCTCGATCGTCGTGCTCGGCATCGATCTCGCCATCGAGCGGCTGGAGCGCTATCTCTTGCGCTGGCGGCCCGAAGCGTGAGCCGGCCGTCAAGCAATCGTGATTGGCGGCGCGTGCGGCGGCGGCCATAGTACTGGGTGACGCTCGGACCACGGAGAATCGCGGCGTGGAATCGATCTATTACGTCATGTCGTGGGCCTGCCACCGGCGCTGCCGCCATTGCTACGAGGAGCGCTTCCGTCCCTATGCCAAGGGCGAGCTCGAAAAGGTCGTCGGCGAGGCGGTCGCCAACTTCCCGCGTATCGTCGACCATTTCCCCGAGCGCATGACCTATCTCGATCTCGAGGATGCGCAGAGCGACGGCGCGCCCCCCGAAAAGGCGGGCCGCGTCGTCCTCTCGGGCGGGGAGTCGCTTCTCGAACCGGTCCGCGAGCGGGTCACCTATCCGGTGATCGAGCGTCTTCGGCGCCGCTATGAGGGGGTGGGCGGCGTCAAGATCGTGGTGCAGACCACGGGCGACCTCCTCACGGATGCGATCATCGACGACCTCCTCTGCCGCGGCGTGTGGATGATCTCGGTAGCAGGGGTCGACGATTACCACGTCGGCATGGAAGGAGAGGCGAAACAGGCCGCGTTCAAGGAGAAGCTCGGCCGCCTTTTCGAGCGCCACGGCATGTCGCCCTCGGCCCTGTCGTTCGAGAGCCGCAAATGGCTCGACGAGGCCGGCCCGCGCTATAATTTCTTCGGCGCCACGCCCGATTCCTGGATCGGCAAGCTGTGGCCGCGGGGACGGGCCTGGCAGAACGATCTGAGCCAGGCGACGATCGCCGACAACTTCTGCAACCGCTGGTCCGGCGGGCTCAACTTCCTGCGCCACCGCTACAGCGGCTCCGAGGTCTCGGTCGAGCCGGACGGTTCCGTCTACCCCTGCTGCGTCAAGACCAAGCTGCCGCTCGGCAGCCTGCTCGAGGACGACCTCATCGCGATTCTCGATTCTCTCGCGGGTATCGCCGCCTTCGAGGCGATCTCGACGGGGCATCCCGAGCGCATGGGCATCGGTCAAGGCTGGAGCGAGGAGACCTTTCTCGAGCGCTCGACGACGACGGCTACCTCGGGCCGGCCCTATCGCAATCTCTGCATAGGCTGCGACCGCTTCCACGAGGAGATGCTCGGGCCCGTCCTCGAGGCGGCGCGGCAGCGGCGG